>NZ_JBFRJF010000010.1:32923-461407 GCF_041468745.1 Vibrio sp. 10N.286.52.F8 | reverse complement strand
ACCAAATAATGGTGCCTCGAGGCGGAATCGAACCACCGACACGCGGATTTTCAATCCGCTGCTCTACCGACTGAGCTATCGAGGCAAAAGAATGGTGCCGACTACCGGAGTCGAACTGGTGACCTACTGATTACAAGTCAGTTGCTCTACCTACTGAGCTAAGTCGGCACACTAAATTCTTTATGCTTTTGTCCGTGTTGTTACTCCCTGTTAAAGAGTGTTGACACCAACAAATCAAATTGTGGTGCCCGGAGGCGGAATCGAACCACCGACACGAGGATTTTCAATCCTCTGCTCTACCGACTGAGCTATCCGGGCAACGGAGCGCTATTAAACGGATTTTCTGCATAACCGTCAACTCCTTTTTTGAAAATAACTAAAAAAACCGTTCGTTCGTTGTTTTTTTATTCAAAAGTGAGGGTTATGTTTTACCTTGGTTAAATTCTTTTTTGAATTGCGTTACTTTTTCGAGGTATCGGCGCGACTCTTTATTTGGATGCTTCTTGGTAAGCGCCCAGTAGGCTTGGCTCGGTTGCAGCGAGTTTAAGTCTTGCATTGCTCGCTTTCTGTCCTTACTGAAGGTATTGAGTACGCCACCAGTACCGCCGTTATAGGCTGAAATCATACTGTATTCAAGCGTTAATGGGTTTTTTACGTCTTTCAAATAACGATTTTTAAGGATGTAAAAGTATGCGGTGCCAGCATCAATGTTGTTTTCTGGATTGAATAAGTACTCAGGGCTTGGTTCACCAGGTTTCTTTTTGACGTGTTCAAATACATCTCGACCAGCGGTTTTAGGTACCACCTGCATAAGACCATAAGCATTAGCCCAGCTTACGGCGTACGGGTTGAAGCTACTCTCTGTCTTGATGATAGCGTAGATTAAATCTTCAGGGATGTCATAACGCTGAGACGCTCGTCGAACGATGTCGGCATATTGATAACTACGCTGGCTAGCGTGGTCGGCCACCATTGGGATTTCAACGTAGTAGGCTTTTTTAAAGTCGACTTCTTTGGTTTTTAGGTTATTCGCGATCAGGTAATCCGCAAACTGGTTCGCTCGCCAAGTCCATTGAATGGGCTTTTTTTCTTGGTCTACAACCTGATTATAGAGGAAAGGTTTGCCTTCTAGCTTGATGCTTTTAGAAGAGAATAGATCGACATGCGCCGGATCATCTGGCGTCAAAAGGGTCGTCATGATCGCATTTTTGAGGTGTTTTTTCGGTTCGGTAGAGGAAACCGTTTCCACCGTTATCAGGCCTTGGCTAAAATTCACTTCTGAACGACTTAAGTAATTATCTATGTATTTCACATAGTTACTCTTACCTGCCATCTTGATTTCACTGCTACCCCAACGTTTTTGAATGTTGCCTGAAAAGCTATCTATTAATGAATCTAGCGCCCCGGTATCCTTTTCAAATTGTCCGGGTAGCTCAGCTAAATTCTTCACAAACCGGTTGGTTGGCTCGTAATTGACATCATAAATGCTTTCGACAAATTCACGGCTGCAGCCAGTTAATAACATGGCTGTTAGGAAGTAACTTAGCTTTTTCATAGTTCCTCATACAAAAATGACATCGCAGCGTTAACCATGATGTCATTAAAAATTGCTTAAATAAATGTCTTATTCGCTTGGTGGAGTATAACCATCAATTACGACATCTTTACCTTCGAAAAGGAAGTTAACCATCTCAGTTTCAAGAAGTTTACGATGCTCAGGATCCATCATGTTTAGCTTCTTTTCATTGATAAGCATAGTTTGCTTGCTTTGCCATTGTCCCCAAGCTTCTTTAGACACGTTGTCAAAGATACGCTTACCTAAGTCACCTGGGTAAAGTTGAAAATCTAGGCCTTCAGCATCTTTTTGAAGGCGAGCACAAAATACAGTGCGGCTCATAGTGGTTCCTCTTATCGCGTTCGTTGATTCAAACGTCGTCGTTCAGTTCAAAGGGTAGGCTCTCAATAAGCTGCTTTACAGGAGCGGCTAGGCCAATTTCTTCCGGTTTTGATAAGTTATACCAGAGACCTTTAGTCCCTTCCATTATCAAATCTGGTTGTTTATCTAATTTCACCAATACTGGCGTGATATCTAAGTGGTAGTGGCTGAAAGTGTGTCTAAACGCAATCATGGTCTTGATCGAATTGGTTTGAGTGTCTTTGATCGAACGAAGATCTAGTTGATGTTCGATCTCTGCGTTTTCATTTTGAGGGAAACAAAACAATCCGCCCCAGATACCAGATTGAGGGCGCTGTTCGAGCCACACTTGGTTGTCGTGATACAGAATCACAAACCATGTGTCTTTTACTGGCTTTTCTTTCTTAGGCTTTTTGCCAGGGAAGTCGAGCTGTCTATCGAGCTTCTTGGCCTCACACATGCTTTCAATCGGGCACAAGGTGCACTTAGGCTTGCTACGGGTACAAACCATGGCACCCATGTCCATCATTGCTTGGTTGTACTTATCGACATCTTTGTTCGGAGTATGTGCTTCGGCGTGTTCCCAAAGCTGGTTTTCGACTTTCTTTTGCCCCGGCCAACCTTCAACGGCAAAACTTCTCGCAAGCGTTCGTTTTACATTGCCATCAAGAATCGCATGAGGAAGTTTATGAACCGATGATAAGACGGCTGCTGCTGTTGAGCGACCAATCCCCGGTAGCGCGTTCATCTCTTCGATAGACAGCGGAAATTCACCACCATATCGCTCAGCAACGATCTTGGCTGCTTTATGTAGATTGCGAGCTCGTGCGTAATAACCAAGCCCTGTCCATAAGTGGAGTACCTCATCTTGTTCGGCGTTCGCTAGGTCGATAACCGTTGGAAAGCGTTCTAAGAAGCGTTGGTAGTATGGAATCACCGTAGCAACCTGAGTCTGCTGAAGCATGATTTCAGATAGCCAAACGGTGTAGGCGGTTTTGTTTTGTTGCCAAGGCAATTCTTTACGCCCGTAGGCGTCATACCACTTTAATATGGCGGTTGCGAAAGGAGTCACGACATGCTCTATGCTTTGCTATTATTAGAAGCGAAATTGCACCACACTTAACGTTGGATGTAAAACAGACAAATTGTGTGGGAATTTATCCACGGAAAGACTTGCACCGGAGGCAATTCTTTGGATAATCCCCGCTTTGATTAATCAATGTGCAGGCAAAAATCAATGAGTGAAGTGACCACTAACGAATATACTGAAGACGGCAAACTGGTTCGTAAGATCCGTAGCTTTGTTCGCCGCGAAGGCCGCTTAACAAAAGGCCAAGAGAACGCGATGAATGAATGTTGGCCAACAATGGGTATCGACTACAACCCAGAGCTTCTTAACTGGAAAGAAGTATTTGGCAACGATAACCCGGTTGTACTAGAGATTGGCTTCGGTATGGGTGCATCACTGGTTGAAATGGCAAAGAACGCACCTGAGAAAAACTTCTTAGGTATTGAAGTTCATAGCCCGGGTGTTGGTGCGTGTTTAGGTACAGCTCGCGATGCTGGCGTAACTAACCTGCGTGTAATGTGTCACGATGCTGTAGAAGTATTTGAACACATGATCCCAGATAGCAGCCTGCATACTCTGCAACTGTTCTTCCCTGACCCATGGCACAAAGCTCGTCACCATAAACGTCGTATCGTTAAGGCTGAGTTTGCAGAGATGGTTCGCGGCAAGCTTCAACTTGATACTGGTGTTTTCCACATGGCAACAGACTGGGAAAACTACGCAGAACATATGATTGAAGTGATGAACGTAGCTCCAGGCTTCGAAAACATCGCTGAAGATGGTGATTACATCCCTCGTCCGGATGAGCGCCCGCTAACTAAGTTTGAAGCGCGTGGCCACCGTTTAGGTCATGGTGTTTGGGACATTAAGTTCAAGCGTACTAAGTAACTTCGAATCAAATTAAGTGAAGGGTAATCCGACTTAGGGTTTAACCCCTACACTTTATGGGATTGATTAAAGCCAACATTATTGTAATGTTGGCTTTTTTGTCCTTAGGCTTTTATTTCAGTAAAGGCTTAACGACAGAAAGTAATACCAATCACAGTAAGTAAGTGATCAGAAATAGCGTAGGAAAAAGGCTTGAGAACAAGGCAGCATTTTTCGATAAGTAGTTACTCTACAATCAAAAATTCTAACGCAGTTATCGAGCATTTTAACAAGCTAGAGTGAGCAGTTATTTACTACGATTGGTATATGTTACACCCCCTACAAAAATAACAATATAGAAGTAAGCGCACATGAAACCAACTCAAGCTATTTTGGCCGAGATCTTAGACGAAGTTCGTCCTTTAATTGGACAGGGAAAGGTCGCTGATTATATCCCTGCACTGGCTCGCGTATCGAACCAGAAACTGGCGATCGCGGTATACACCAATGAAGGTGAGGTGATTAAAGCAGGCGATGCTGAAGAAGCATTTTCTGTGCAATCTATTTCTAAAGCCTTGAGCCTGACGCTAGCTATGGTGCTATATAAGCCTGAAGAGATTTGGCAAAGAGTAGGCAAAGAGCCTTCTGGTCAAGCCTTTAACTCGATGATTCAGCTTGAGATGGAGTATGGGATTCCTCGTAACCCGTTCATCAATGCTGGTGCAATTGTTGTTGCAGACCTACTACAAAGCCGCTTGTCAGCACCAAGACAGCGTTTATTGGAGTTTGTACGTCAGTTATCGGGCGATACTCATATTGTGTACGACAAGGTAGTAGCGGCTTCAGAAATGATGCACAGCGATCGTAATGCTGCCATTGCTTATTTGATGCGTTCATTTGGTAATTTTGAGAATGATGTTATCCCAGTTCTGAATAACTACTTCCATGCTTGTGCGCTTAAAATGACGTGTGTGGATTTGGCAAAAACCTTTAGCTATTTAGCAAACAAAGGCGTGTCGGTTCAAACCAAGAAAGAGATCATCACGCCAGTTCAAACCAAGCAGTTGAATGCTTTGCTTGCGACGTGTGGCTTGTACGATGGGGCTGGTGAGTTTGCCTACCGTGTTGGTATGCCAGGAAAATCGGGCGTTGGTGGCGGTATTATTGCTATCGTTCCTGGCGAAATGACGATTGCGGTGTGGTCTCCAGAGCTTGATCCTTCTGGCAACTCGCTCGCAGGTACTAAGGCTCTAGAGTTGCTTTCAGAGCGAATTGGTCGTTCTATTTTCTAAGAGAAAGATTCGAGCACGGACGTTGTCCTATAGAACGCTTCGCTCCGAGAGAGGGCTATAAAACAAAAAGGGTTGACCCTAAAGCCAACCCTTACGCAATGCTTCTCGAATCTCGAATCTCGAACTACTCGTCTTCTTCTGCCATAAAGGCTTCTAACAGATCATTGAGAAACAGCTTTCCTTTTTCAGTGATCTGCCAGTGAGTGTCGGTTTCCTTCAAGTAGCCTAGCTCTTTTGCCCATTCAATCGTTTTTTGAATCGAGTCAAAACCAAGCCCTGTCGTATCAATGAAATCCTGCTTTGGACATGCTTCCATTAACCTAAAGCGGTTCATGAAAAATTCAAAAGGGCGGTCTTCATTCGGCACTTCAAATTCATCTGATAGATAAGGTTTTACCATGTTTTGGTACGCAGCTAGATAGCCTCTAGGGTGCTTAACCTTAGTGGTACGAACAATGCGTCCATCTGTAAAGCTCAGCTTGCCATGAGAGCCACAGCCAATACCTAGATAGTCACCAAAGCGCCAGTAGTTGAGGTTATGTTGGCACTGATATCCCGGCTTGCTGTAGCCTGAAATTTCGTACTGCACATACCCTGCGTCTGCGAGCTTCTTATGGCCTAGGTCGAAGATATCCCAAAGGTCATCATCATCAGGCAGCGTTGGTGTTTTGTAATAGAACATGGTGTTAGGTTCTATTGTTAGCTGATACCAAGATAAGTGCGGAGGGTCGAGTTCTATCGCTTTATCCAAATCAGCCAACGCTTGTTCAATACTCTGTTCGGGTAAGCCGTGCATTAAGTCTAAATTGAAACTATTCAATCCAATCTTATGCGCTAAATGAGCAGCATTTACCGCTTCATCTTGACCATGAATACGCCCAAGTCTTTCCAGTTTCTCTTGCTCAAAACTTTGCACACCCACCGAGATTCGAGTAATGCCTGCCTTTTGGTAACCTGCAAAACGCTCAGCTTCGATAGTTCCCGGGTTGGCTTCCATGGTGATTTCTATTTCAGGTTTGAACGGGATGCGCTGTTCAATGCCTTGTAACAATCGGCCAATTCCTTCAGGAGAAAACAGGCTTGGGGTACCGCCACCAATAAAGATCGAATGCAGTGGGCGAGGCATACCATTGAGCTGATATTTTTCGATATCAGTATCGAGATCCTCAAGCAGTGCATCGATGTACTCTTTTTCAGGGATCTCGGCTTTCAGAGCGTGAGAGTTAAAATCACAATACGGACACTTTTGTACACACCATGGGATGTGTACATAGAGGCTAAGTGCGGGTGGTATTAGCGCTGCATTGTGCATTACAGAGCTTGCTCCTTGAGAGTCTTGAATAGTGACGCAAGCGCTTTACCACGGTGTGATAGTTGCTTCTTACGCGAAGATTCAAGCTCTGCTGAGGCGCAGTTATCTTCTGGTACAAAGAACACAGGATCGTAGCCAAAGCCATTCTCACCGTGTTCTTCAGTAAGAATACGACCTTCCCATTTACCGTGACACACTAGAGGTGTTGGATCATTCTCGTGACGCATTAGCACCAACACACAGTGGAAACGCGCAGTACGCTTTTCAGTTTCGACACCTTGCATCGCATCTAATAGTTTTTTGATGTTCTGCTTATCGGTTGCCCCTTCACCTGAGTAACGCGCTGAATAGATACCTGGCGCACCATTTAAGTAATCAACCTCTAAACCTGAGTCGTCAGCAATGGCTGGCAGCCCTGTTTCTTTCGCTGCGTGGCGAGCTTTGATGATGGCATTTTCAATGAAAGTCGTTCCTGTTTCAGCGACTTCTGAAACGTTAAATTCACTTTGCGCGACAACGTCAAAACCAAACTCAGACAGAATATCTGCCATCTCGCGAACTTTACCTTGGTTGCCTGTTGCTAAAACAATCTTACTCATGGGAATGTAGCTCTAAATAAGTTAATAAATGAAAAGTAAGGTTTGAGCTTACTCTTCTATATAGAATTTCTGTGTGAAACGCAGTGGACCAGTGCCTTTTAGGCCTGCGTTCACATCGATGTCGAAGGTGATGTTTTCTTCGTGAGTTACGGGGAACTCAGCAAGGTAATAAATCGCATCGCCTTCTTTGATTTCTCGAAACTTCAAAGTACGGGTGTTTCCAACGAGGTTCTTCGCTGTTCCCGTAATTTTAGCCGTTGTCGCAGGCTTGCCTAGAGAAGCCTTGTCTAACACGCTGATGTTGAGGATTGCTGAGTATCCATTTCGCTTAAGTTTGTATTGCTTAGCGACTTGCGAAGTTAAGAACGTGGAATTAAAAGCCGAGTAATGAACCTCGACATCCTTAATGTTCTTAAATTGCCCTGCTGAGCTTGGTAAGGCAACAAGAGCGGTGAGTAGTGCTGTTATCCATAAACGCATAATGACTCCAATAAATAGCAAAAAGCCATCATAGGATGGCTTTGACTTCAGTTGGGATTTGGCTTGGCGAGCATATTCGAACTTGCTTGTGCCTACCGAGATCTCCCTTTTCTATCTTAATTTGCCCTTTTGCGACCTTAAACTGTTTCGCAAGGTATTTCGCTAAATGGGCATTGGCTTTGCCATCAACCGGTGGTGCAGTAATGGCAATTTTCAGTTCCTGACCGTGCAAGCCGACAATTTTGTCTCGGCTTGCTTTGGGTTGGATATAGAGCCTAAGAAGAATATCGTCTTCCTCGGCCCAAACCGCTTTTGGCATCGTCAAAGTACCTGATGTTTGTACTTGAATTATAGCTGATACCAAATAGGGCCAATCATGTCGCCCATTAGGAAGTTCGCAAATTGCAGAACAATGAACAGAACCAGTACGCTTAGGTCGAAACCACCCATGTCCGGAAGGATACGGCGGATAGGCACTAGCATTGGTTCAGTCAGTTGATGGAATACGTACTCGATTGGACTACGACCTTGGCTTACCCAGCTTAGGATTGCACGGATAAGTAGAACCCAGAAGATCAAACCACCAGCCGCTTTGAGCAGAGACAGTGCACCAAAGATAAGGAAGCTAATATCGAAAACGGCAGCGCCGCCAGAGATAATCAGGTTTAGAGCAACGAACTTAAGTACACACAGCACATAAGCGAAAACAACGGTCGCTAGATCAAGGCTGCCGATTGATGGAATAACTCGGCGTAGTGGGGCAACAACCGGTTGTGTCGCTTTTACGATGAATTGTGAGAATGGGTTGTAGAAATCTGCACGTGATGCTTGTAGCCAGATACGCAAGATCACAACCATGATGTAAAGATCAAAAACGGTCGAGATCAGAAAGCTCATCGAGTTCATATTGTTTCCTTTTTCGGATTTACTTGTCGCTTAGATATAACCAGAGCGGCAAAATGCTTGTTTACCTTGATTGGTACTAAAACAGTTTTTCCATCTCTTCAGCTCGAGCAACCGCCGCTTGCATGGCTTTTGCTACGATGTCTGATAGTTGATGTTCGTTAAACGTGCGTAGTGCTTCTGCGGTCGTGCCGCCTTTGGATGTCACTTGTTCACGCAGTGTTGATAATTCAGTATCTTGGTTTGCTACCACCATCTCTGCCGCGCCTAATGCAGACTGCTGCACTAGCTTACGAGCGGTTTCTTGGTCAAAACCTTGCTTGATTGCTTCAGCTTGCATCGCTTCCATAAACAGGAAGAAGTAAGCCGGAGCGCTACCCGCCGCCGCAATGATGTTGTTGATTCCAGACTCTTGTTCAACCCAACTTACTTCACCAACAGCTTGCATCAGCTGAGAAGCAAAGTCTTTATCATCTTGGCTGACAGTTGCATCGGCATAAAGACCACTCATCCCTTTACCAAGCAGTGATGGCGTGTTTGGCATCACACGAACAAGGTTCAGTTGGCAGTTTAACATCTCATTGAGTCGATTCGCATTAATACCCGCAGCAATGGAGATAACCAGTTTGTTGCTAAAGTCGATGCTTTGTAAGGGTTTACATACATCAGCCATCATCTGTGGTTTCACTGATAACACAAAAACGTCTGCTTTTTCAGCTGCGGCAATATTATCGCTGGTGGTATTGATGCCGTATTCTTGTTCTAACGGCAGCCTTCTGGTTTCTGAAGGTGCTGTCGCAGTAATCTTTTGCGCTGGGTAACCACTAGCAACTAAGCCAGCTACAATTGAGCGAACCATGTTTCCCGCCCCAATAAAGGCGATGTTCTTATGTACCATATATAAAATCCTGAGCGTGTCGCTGCGCGGATAAGGCGAAGCGGTATCAATACTTGTACTTGTCGTTACTTACTACGGCTATTTCGCGTAATCACGAGCGCCGAAAATAGCTGTTCCAATACGAACCATTGTGCTACCAGCCTCAACTGCTGCATCCATATCACCACTCATCCCCATCGAAAGGGTATCAATGTCTGAATACTTCGCGGCTAGCTTGTCTTTAAGCTCTGCCAGTTGAGAAAATGCATTAAGCTGAGATTGATAGTCAGATACGTTTGCAGGAATCGACATCAATCCTCTTAAGGTGAGGTTGGGGAGCGATGAAATCAACTCCGCGAGTGCAAAAACTGTCTCTTCTGAGGTTCCAGATTTGGACTCTTCACCACTGGTGTTTACCTGAATCAACACTTGCAAAGGTGGAAGTTCGCTTGGTCGTTGATCATTAAGCCTTTGTGCGATCTTATCGCGATCGACGGAATGCACCCATTGAAAGCTTTCCGCGATTGGGCGGGTTTTATTGGATTGAATTGGACCAATAAAATGCCACTCTAAATTTAGGTTAGAATGTTGTTCTGAAAAGTGTTTTACTTTATCTACACCTTCTTGAACATAGTTTTCACCAAAGGCAACTTGGCCTCCGAGTGCGGCTTCTAGAATCGCATCAATAGGTTTAGTTTTGCTGACGGCTAAAAGTTGCACGGACTCTGGAGCTCGTCCGCACTTTTGCTCAGCACTACGAATCTGTGAGGTGATTTGTTCGATATTTTGTTGAATACTACTCATAGCTGACTTTACTTAAGGGAAAATAAATGGATATCACTGAGTTACTAGATTTTAGTGTAAAGCATAACGCGTCAGATCTACATCTTTCTGCGGGTGTATCTCCAATGGTACGTATAGATGGTGAAGTAAGGAAGCTTGGAATCCCAGCTTTGAGTCATGCTGATGTGCATCGTTTGGTTTTTGAGATCATGAGCGATTCACAACGCGGCGAGTTTGAAGAAAAACTGGAAGTCGACTTCTCTTTTGAATTACCCAATGTTGGTCGCTTTCGTGTTAATGCGTTTAACCAAGCCCGTGGCTGCTCAGCTGTCTTTCGAACTATCCCTGTCGAAATCCCGACTTTAGATCAGTTAGGTGCACCTGAGATCTTCGAAAGGATTGCTAACTACGAAAAAGGGTTAGTGCTCGTCACTGGTCCAACTGGCTCTGGTAAATCAACGACTCTTGCGGCGATGGTTGATTACGTAAATCGCAACCACAATAAGCATATTCTGACGATTGAAGACCCGATTGAATTCGTTCACACCAATAATAAATGCCTAGTCAACCAGCGTGAAGTTCACCGTGATACTCACAG
The DNA here is from genome assembly GCF_041468745.1 of Vibrio sp. 10N.286.52.F8. Classification (NCBI taxonomy): domain Bacteria; kingdom Pseudomonadati; phylum Pseudomonadota; class Gammaproteobacteria; order Vibrionales; family Vibrionaceae; genus Vibrio; species Vibrio sp. 10N.286.52.F8. The sequence continues at coordinate 450,712 of NZ_JBFRJF010000010.1, read as the reverse complement.
TTTTAAAGCGGCACTGCGCAGTGCCTTACGTGAAGACCCAGACGTGATTCTGGTTGGTGAACTTCGTGACCAAGAGACGATTAGCTTAGCGTTAACCGCAGCAGAAACGGGTCACTTGGTCTTTGGTACTCTGCACACCAGTTCTGCGGCTAAAACGATCGACCGTATTATCGATGTGTTCCCAGGTAGCGATAAAGATATGGTTCGTTCGATGTTGTCTGAATCACTGCGCTCGGTGATAGCCCAGAAGCTGCTAAAGCGTGTTGGTGGTGGTCGTGTGGCGTGTCATGAAATCATGATGGCAACACCGGCGATCAGAAACTTGATTCGCGAAGATAAGGTTGCGCAGATGTACTCGATCATTCAAACGGGCGCAGCGCACGGCATGCAGACCATGGAACAAAATGCGAAGCAGCTGATGGCGCAGGGCTTGGTTGATTCGGAAGAGGTCGAGAAAAAGATCGAAATTGAAACCTCAATGTTTTAATCAAGGTGGACACAATGGAATTGAATCAAATCCTTGAGGGAATGCTTTCTCAAAAGGCATCGGATCTTTATATCACGGTTGATGCGCCAATCCTTTTTCGTGTGGATGGTGAATTACGCCCCCAAGGAGAGAAGCTGAATGCGGCTCAAGTTGCTCAATTACTTGATGCGATGATGGAACAAGACCGACGTGATGAATATCAGCAAACGCGTGAGGCTAATTTTGCGATTGTGCGTGACTTTGGTCGTTTTCGTGTCAGTGCATTCTTTCAGCGAGAGCTACCTGGAGCGGTCATTCGACGTATCGAGACTAACATCCCAACCTTTGAGCAACTAAAGCTTCCTGATGTACTACAGGACCTATCAATAGCTAAGCGCGGACTTGTGCTGGTGGTTGGTGCGACAGGCTCTGGTAAATCGACCTCAATGGCTGCAATGACAGGCTATCGCAACACCAATCGCTCGGGACATATCTTGACGGTTGAAGACCCTATTGAATTTGTGCACGAACATAAAAAGTGCATCGTGACGCAGCGTGAGGTCGGGCTCGACACCGAGAGTTACGAAGTCGCGCTTAAGAACTCGCTACGCCAAGCACCAGACATGATCTTGATTGGCGAAATCCGTAGCCGTGAGACCATGGAATACGCGATGACCTTTGCTGAAACGGGTCACTTGTGTATGGCAACCTTGCACGCCAATAACGCTAACCAAGCGCTAGAGCGTATTCTTCATTTGGTGCCGAAAGAGCAGAAAGAACAGTTCTTGTTTGACCTATCGATGAACCTGCGTGGTGTCGTCGCTCAGCAACTCATTCGCGACAAGAATGGCAGCGGGCGTCATGGTGTATTCGAGATTCTGCTGAATAGCCCTCGTGTTTCTGACTTGATTCGTCGTGGTGAACTACACGAACTGAAAGCAACCATGGCTAAATCGAAAGAGATAGGTATGCAGACCTTTGACCAAGCTTTGTATGATTTAGTGATAGCAGGCAAGATCAGCGAAGAGGATGCGTTCCACAGTGCCGATTCTGCTAATGACTTGCGCTTAATGCTCAAAACTAGACGTGGTGATGACGACTACGGAACTGGGGCGTTGGCTGGTGTGAAGATAGATATGGGGTGATAAAAAACGCCTGATTTGATTCTAGGTTAAAATCAGGCGTTCATCATATTCATCGTTCGACTGCGTCTGTATTATCAACGCTTCTTGTTCTTAGGCTCGCTGATTACGTCTGCGTCAGTCGAAGTATGATTCATATAACCTGCATTATTGGAGCTTGTCGAACTGCATGCTGAAATGGTTAGAGCGGCGAATATTGCTAGAAAAATTTTCATATTAACTCCCACTTACCTAATAATGAATTGCTTCGACAATACGTCGTAATATCATTATAGGATCACATAGGAGCTTTATCTTTGAGCACTTAATTTTAGTTAAGAATATTGTGCTTCAAACCAACTCTCTAAAATGACGACTGCAGACTGGTTATCGACATTGCCTTTGCTTAGCGCTTTATAGCCGCCCATTTCAAAAAGGTCGGCCCTTGCTTCTGTCGTAGAAAGTCTTTCATCATGCAATTCAACATCCACACCAAAGCGTCCTTTAAGACGGTTAGCGAACTTCTTCGCTCTGGGTGTAATGGCTGCTAGATCTTTACCATGAAGGTCGGTAGGAAGACCAACCACAATAAGATTTGGCTGCCATTCCTTAATTTGCTTCTCGATATCGTCCCAGTTTGGGATGCCATCTTTTGCTTTAAAGGCTTTTAAAGGGCTTGCTGTGCCTGTGATTTCTTGTCCTATCGCACTGCCGATACTTTTCGTACCGTAGTCAAATGCCATAATTGTTCGTGACATGGGGCTTCCAAATTAATCTGTGTTTGAGAGTGTCTGTTTATTTTATTTTATTGAGCTGAGTCGGGCTAGGCGTGGCCAGCGTCTGCTGAAAGCTGAGCCGCATTGATGCCTAACATTTGCACGGCAACTTTCCAGCGATCCGAAATCGGTGTATCGAAGATGACCTTCGGATCGGCTTCAACGGTTAACCATGAGTTCTCGGTCAGTTCTGTTTCCAGTTGTCCGGGTTCCCATCCTGCATACCCAAGTGCGACTAAATAATTCATCGGCTCATCTTCTGTGCCCAACACCATCAAGATATCTTTTGAGGTTGTCACTGAGATTTGATCCGTCATGCTGATACTGGATTGATAGTTGCCTTTAGGTTTGTGCAAAATAAACCCACGGTCTTCTGCGACCGGTCCACCATTCAATACAGGCTTATCAAGACTTGCTTGGTTGGGTTTTGGCTGATCAGAATCAACCTCAACTTGCTTAAGCATGCTACCGACAGTGACATCAATAGGGGCGTTGATCATCAAACCCATCGCGCCTTCATCATTGTGCTCACAAAGGTAAATCACCGAATTTTGAAAGTATGGGTCTTTCATTCCGGGCATAGCAACCAGAAAGTGGTTCGTTAAATTCATAGAGCCTCCTGCCAGTGTGTTCCCAGTAAAGGAAAAAGAGCGGCGTAAAGCCGCTCATTGTTCTTTGCCTAGATATTTCTGTGTTTTCGAATAGCTAAGGCTTTCTTTAGTTTAGGCTATTTAGCGTTAACGCGACGCTCAATTGCATCCATTAATTTACCTGTAACTGAAATATCAAAAGCGGCTTCAATTTCACGGATACAAGTAGGGCTAGTCACGTTAATTTCAGTCAGCTTGTCGCCGATAACATCAAGCCCAACAAAGATTAAGCCTTTCTCTTTCAGTGCTGGAGCAACTGCTCTTGCGATAGCCCAGTCTGTTTCACTTAGAGGACGAGCTTCACCTGTACCGCCAGCAGCAAGGTTACCTCGAGTTTCCCCTTTTGCAGGAATACGCGCTAGACAGTAAGGCATTGGCTCACCGTCAACCACAAGAATACGCTTATCACCATTGCTGATGTCTGGAACAAAAGTTTGTGCCATTGCGTAGTTCTGACCGTGGTTGGTCAAGGTTTCAATAATAACTGATACGTTTGGATCGCCTTCTTTCACACGGAAGATAGACGCGCCGCCCATGCCATCAAGTGGTTTTAGAATCACGTCGCCGTGTTCTTCTCGGAACGCTTTAATTTTTTCAGCTTTACGAGTCACAATGGTGGTCGGTGTCAGTTCAGGGAACCATGCCGTGAACAACTTCTCGTTACAGTCACGTAGGCTTTGTGGTTTGTTGACGATCAGTGCGCCGTTCTCTTCAGCACGCTCAAGAATGTAAGTTGCGTAGATGTACTCAGTATCAAACGGAGGATCTTTACGCATTAGTACCGCATCTAAATCGGATAGCGCGATAGTCTGTTCTGATTTGAACTCGTACCAACCGTTTGGATCTTCTTTTAGTTCAACAACCTTAGTGTCAGCAATGGCTACGCCTTGATCTAAATGTAGATCATCCATTTCCATGTAATGGATTTCGTAACCACGACGCTGAGCTTCAAGCATCATGGCAAAGCTAGAGTCTTTTTTGATGTTAATGGATGAAATTGGATCCATTACGATGCCAAGTTTGATCATTTTTTTCTCCTAGCCTAGATCGCCAAAACGGACTTGTAAGGCAGTAATTGCGGTTAGAGCTGCTGTTTCGGTACGAAGTACACGTGGGCCGAGTAGCGTCTCTTCAAATTTGTATTGTTCTGTCATGCCGATTTCTTCAGCCGACAAGCCACCTTCAGGGCCGATCAATAGGCGTACCTTACTGATAGGTTCTGGAAGGGTATTAATTGAGTATTTTGCACGAGGATGTAAGTTCAGCTTTAATGCTTCACTCGGTTCGCTACACCACTCTTCAAGTTGCATGATAGGGCGAATGACTGGAACCGTATTGCGGCCACACTGTTCACACGCCGCGATAGCAATCTTTTGCCACTGTGCGAGTTTTTTCTCGAAGCGTTTTGTATCAAGCTTAACGCCACAGCGCTCTGAAATTAAAGGGGTAATGGTGTTCACACCAAGCTCAACCGATTTCTGAATCGTGAACTCCATTTTGTCGCCACGTGAAATCACTTGGCCTAAATGTAAGTCTAACGGAGATTCGCTGCTGCGTTCGATGCGTTCAGAAACATTAACGGTGACATTTTTCTTTGATACTTCGGCTATCGTCGCAGGGAATTCAGCGCCACTGCCATCAAATAGAAGGACTTCTTGGCCTTCTTTCATGCGAAGGACACGACCAACATGACCCGCGGCATCTTCGCCTAAAGCGAGTGAACCTAACTGATGAATGCGTTCTGGGTGATGAATACGAGGGATTCTCATGCTGGTAAACCTATAAATATGTTCATTTGGGTATTTTGTCTCTGCCTAACATGGATGCTTTTAGTTGAAAAAACAAGGGTAGAGCAAGAGTTTCAGGGGCAATTCTGAAACTCTTGTTTGAGATAGTTAGGAATGTTGATTGTACGAGCGACGTTATTTACAAGCAGGGTAAACAAATGGGTTGTGATTACCTTGGATGGCATAGATTCGCTCATCACGAGTACATTCCCACTTGTCGACAGGAAATTGCTTGTTCCACGCCATCATTAGGTTGGTTTGTTGCTTAGATAGTTTGAAACCATACTCTTGGCTCATGTAAAGGTAAGTACGCGCGATAGAGCCTTTTGCTCTGTCTGGCGGCATAACTTTACGCTGCTTGAAGTTGACCTGCATTTCACACTGACCATAGCTCACACCATCCATGCCATTCCACTGACTGAAGTTGTAGTTGGAGCGATCACCGTTAACCTCGCCAATGGCCGGAGTTAGGTTGTGAAGGTCGGCTTCCATGGATTTGAATATTTTGTCATTGCGAGTGCAGTTCTTGCGCCCACCATCTTGCCAACACTGACGCTGGTGGCCAAATTGCCAAGCTGGAACCACGTGTTCCCACTCAATTCGACTCGCCCGCTTTTGTTGTTTTCGGACTTGATAGCCACAGCCATCAAGGTCGGGAATGCCTTTCTTTTTGTCCTTCCAAGTAATGTCACAGCCGCAATAAAATGAAGTCGGATGGTCGAGGTAAATCTTCACCGCTTCTCTTTTTGCTTTGGAAAATGAGCTCGGTGGTGCGGCGAGAACGCTTTGGGTTACCAGTAGGCCAAATACTATTGTTAAGTAAAAAGACACAGGTAGGCCAAATGCTTTGATGGTGAGTTTTTGCATAGAAAAAGACTGATAAAAGTATGATAAACATCAGTCTAGCACTCAAAGGATGAGTTTCTCCATTACATTTCTATCATCAACTTAATCGAGTGTTGCTTTCTGAAATAAAAAGGATGGGGTTACCAAATCGAATAGGTGCGAGTCTAGGACTTTAGCTGAGCTGTGTGCCTGTGAAGGATAAGGTTTGATTGCACAGCTGGCAGCGATAGGTCGATTGATTTCGAAGCACTTTATTGTGTCGTCTGATTGATAATGGGTAAGTGGTGCACTCACATCGATATTCAAAGGTTTTCCCTTGAACTGAAGCTATTTCAAAGCTGTGAGTTGTTTTGGCTGGAACGTTGAATACCTTTTCCATCACGTATTTCCACTCGTTTCCGTGAGGCCTAACACGTCCGAAAACCTGATGCGTGATTAGGTGTGCGAGCTCATGCGGCACAACTTCGTTGATGAAGGCGTCTTCATTTTCAGAAAATAGTACGTGGTTGAGCTTAATTTCGTTGAGCTGAAGGTAGGCCTTTCCCGCTGCTTTACCTCTTAACTTGAAGGTGATAGTTGGGTGTGGAAATTCACGAGAGAAATGTTGATTTGCGATAGCTAGGCACTCGGCCAATTTCTTATTTGCTCGATGTTGTTGCGGGGTGTAAGACAAACGTTGTTAACTCCAAATAAAAGACCTCAGCGTTTAAGCCAAGGCCTCATCATAACATTGCTTTTTGATCTAGCGATGCTTTACACGTGATGTTTTTTCTTAATGATCTCGTGATAAGCGTGCCATGTACCATAACCAAGTAGCGGCATGGTGACGATCATTCCGATGCCGTAGGTGGCAAAACCCACCAGAATACCGGCACAAATAATACTTGCCCAAACCACCATTGCAGGAATGTTCGATTTCACGGCATTAAAGCTAGTGAAAATTGCACTCATCACATCAACGCGTCTCTCCATCATTAACGGAATTGAAAATGCTGAGATGCTAAATATGAGGCTTGCGATGACAAAACCAATCACAGAACCCGTAATTAAGAAGGGAGCGAACTCAGCCAATGGTGCGCCTTGCACTGAAGGGTAGAGCGCGTGCAATAACGCAGCGATACGCATCCAGAATATCATCGCAACCATCAACACAATCGCAAAGGCCCATTGGTGGGTCGAGTTGCGAGTGATGGCTTTCATTGAGTGCAGTAGGCTGGCGTTATGGCCTTTTTCTCTTTCCCAAGCTGCGTCATACAAGCCCAGAGCAAGAAACGGCCCTATTAGCATGTACACGATCAGGCTTGGCATTACGACCAAGTGTGTTCCTTGCCATTGGACAAGCTGAACAATGGCGATTGCCGCTCCCATAAAGCACAAACCGTAGAATGCGCTGATTAATGGCATTCTTACTAAGTCATGCAGAGCAAGCGACAACCAATGAAAGGGTGCGGAAATACTGATTTGGTTACAAGGAATGGTGCGAGCGTAATCCTTATCGCTGACCTTGTGTTTTTTATCGTTCAGTTCGGATGGGTGCGCGGTACGAGGCATAGATCCCCCTAGTTAAATAACGTCCTAGTTATAATTCCATAAGGCTCATCGATGTGGCTTGTGTGAGAGTTATGGTGTTGAGCTAAATTGCTCTTTGTCATCCCAGTTTTTGTTCTAGCGTGCATTTAACGAGCGTTATCAGGCTGAATTAATTTAAGTTAAATGTGAGCTTGATCTCTTAGGAGTTACCTTAACTATTGTCAGTAGTGTTAGAAAACACAAATTATCAGCGGTTTTTTATACTAAGTGGTTAACGGTAAAGAAGGGCATTAGAGAAGAGAATGGCGAGTGAAAGTAAGGTAAGTACATAAAAATAAAGCCCTTACTAAGAAGTAAGGGCTTTAAAGAAACAAATCGCAGTGGCTAAATTATTTTAGGCCAGCGAAGTCCGCAAGGATTGCTGCTTTGTCAGTCGCTTCCCAAGGGAACTCTTCACGACCGAAGTGGCCGTATGCAGCAGTCTGCTTGTAGATAGGCTGAAGAAGGTTCAACATCTCTTGAAGACCGTATGGACGTAGGTCGAAGTTTTGACGAACTGCTTCAATGATAATTTCGTGAGCTACTTTTTCAGTACCAAACGTTTCAACCATGATAGATGTTGGATCAGCAACACCGATAGCGTAAGACAGTTGAATCTCACAACGGTCAGCCATGCCAGCAGCAACGATGTTTTTCGCAACGTAACGAGCCGCGTAAGCTGCAGAACGGTCAACTTTTGATGGATCTTTACCAGAGAATGCACCGCCACCGTGACGAGCTGCGCCGCCGTAGGTATCAACGATGATCTTACGACCTGTTAGACCACAGTCACCCATTGGGCCACCGATTACGAAACGGCCTGTTGGGTTGATGAAGAAGTTAGTGTCTTTGTTGATCCACTCAGCAGGAAGTACTGGTTTGATGATCTCTTCCATTACTGCTTCACGTAGATCCGGTGTTGTTACTGAATCGCAGTGTTGAGTCGAAAGAACAACAGCGTCGATACCAACGATTTTACCTTGGTCGTATTGGAACGTAACTTGAGATTTCGCATCAGGGCGAAGGAAGTCAAGTTTACCGCTCTTACGTACTTCAGCTTGCTTCTTAACAAGAAGGTGAGAGTAAGTAATTGGAGCCGGCATTAGGATTGGTGTTTCGTTAGTCGCGTAACCAAACATGATGCCTTGGTCGCCTGCGCCTTGCTCTTTAGGGTCTTCTTTATCAACACCTTGGTTGATGTCTGGAGACTGCTTACCAATTGTGTTTAGAACAGCACAAGAGTCAGCGTCAAAGCCCATATCAGAATGAACGTAACCAATTTCACGTACTGTTTCACGAGTGATTTCTTCGATATCAACCCATGCAGACGTTGTTACTTCACCGCCAACCATAACCATGCCGGTTTTAACGTAAGTCTCACAAGCAACACGTGCTTTTGGATCTTGTTCCAAGATGGCATCAAGAACAGCATCAGAGATTTGGTCTGCAATTTTATCTGGATGGCCTTCTGAAACAGATTCAGAAGTGAATAGGTGCTTAGCCATGAGAGCTCCACTTTTAGTTTTTGGTGTAAATAGTTTATGGCGTCGCAAGCTAGGAAGCGCGCCATTAAATACAGTATATTTTGTAGGTGTTTCTACATCTAGACGGCTATTCTAAATTCCAGCGGTCGAATTACAAGCTCTTTTTTATGATATGTCATAACTAATCGTTTGCGTATCGATTGAGATAAGCCACTGCCAAGTGATGTAAATGTTCGAAAATTGCGAAAAATGACCGTTAAAATGCCAGTAAAACGTTTGCAGTCGCAATAGTCGTTTGAGAGAATACCCGCGCTAATTAAAATGAAAACATTAGCACTATCTCTTTTTTAAATCGCTTATGTATCCAGGAGCAGACATGCCTTCTCGTAAAGATCTAGCCAATGCAATCCGCGCACTTAGCATGGACGGTGTTCAACAAGCAAATTCAGGCCACCCAGGCGCACCTATGGGTATGGCTGACATCGCTGAAGTTCTTTGGCGTGGCCACTTGAACCACAACCCAGCAAACCCAGAGTGGGCTGACCGCGACCGTTTTATCCTGTCTAACGGCCATGGTTCAATGTTGATTTACTCTCTGCTTCACCTTGCAGGCTACGAGCTTTCAATTGAAGATCTGAAAAACTTCCGTCAACTGCACTCTAAGACTCCTGGTCACCCAGAGTACGGTTACGCTCCTGGTATCGAGACAACGACGGGTCCTCTAGGTCAAGGCATCACTAACGCTGTTGGTATGGCAATGGCAGAGAAAGCACTGGCTGCACAGTTCAACAAAGAAGGCCACGACATCGTAGACCACTACACTTATGCATTCATGGGTGATGGCTGTCTGATGGAAGGTATCTCTCACGAAGCATGTTCACTAGCTGGTACGCTAGGTCTTGGTAAGCTAGTTGCTTTCTGGGATGACAACGGTATCTCTATCGATGGTGAAGTGGAAGGTTGGTTCTCTGACGATACTCCTAAGCGTTTTGAAGCATACGGCTGGCACGTAATCCCAGCAGTAGACGGTCACGATCCGGAAGCAATCAATGCAGCTATCGAAGCAGCTAAAGCAGACCCTCGTCCAACGCTTATCTGTACTAAAACTATCATCGGTTTTGGTTCTCCAAACAAAGCTGGTACGCACGACTGCCATGGCGCTCCACTAGGTGCTGATGAAATTACAGCAACTAAAGCAGCACTTGGTTGGGAACACGGTCCTTTCGAAATCCCAGCAGATATCGCAGCTGAGTGGAATGCGAAAGAAGCGGGCGCAGCAAAAGAAGCGGCGTGGAATGCTAAGTTTGACGCATACGCAGCGGCTTACCCAGAGCTAGCAGCAGAATTCAAACGTCGTACTAACGGTGAACTTCCAGCACAATGGGAAGAGAAAGCAAACGCAATCATTGCTGATCTTCAAGCTAACCCTGCAAACATTGCTTCACGTAAAGCATCTCAAAATGCTCTAGAAGCGTTTGGTCAAATGCTTCCAGAATTCATGGGCGGCTCTGCTGACCTAGCGCCTTCCAACCTAACTATGTGGTCTGGCTCTAAGTCTCTTGAAGCAACTGACTTCTCTGGTAACTACATCCACTACGGTGTACGTGAATTCGGTATGACGGCTATCATGAACGGCATCGCTCTGCACGGTGGTTTCGTACCATACGGCGCAACGTTCCTAATGTTCATGGAATACGCGCGTAACGCAATGCGTATGGCTGCTCTGATGAAAGTTCAGAACATCCAAGTTTACACGCACGACTCTATCGGCTTAGGCGAAGATGGTCCTACTCACCAACCGGTTGAACAGATCGCTTCTCTACGTCTAACGCCAAACATGAGCACATGGCGCCCATGTGACCAAGTTGAGTCTGCTGTTGCTTGGAAACTGGCTATTGAGCGTAAAGATGGTCCTTCATCTTTAATCTTCTCTCGTCAAAACCTTGCACAACAAGATCGTAATGCTGAGCAAGTAGCTAACATCGCTAAGGGTGGTTACATCCTGAAAGATTGTGAAGGCAAGCCTGAGCTAATCATCATTGCAACAGGTTCTGAAGTTGAGCTTGCTGTTGAAGCTGCTGCACAGTTAACCGCTGAAGGTAAAGCAGTACGCGTAGTATCTATGCCTGCAACTGACGCGTTCGACAAGCAAGATGCTGAATACCGTGAGTCTGTACTTCCATCTGACGTTACTGCTCGTATCGCAGTAGAAGCTGGCATCGCTGACTTCTGGTACAAGTACGTTGGTTTCGGTGGCAAGATCATCGGTATGACAACGTTCGGCGAATCTGCACCAGCAGGCGAGCTATTCAAGATGTTCGGTTTCACTACTGAAAACGTAGTAAACACCGCGAAAGAGCTTCTTGCTTAATCATTGATTGCTAGCTTAGTGCTAACAATGAAATGAATAAAAAAACCGAGCGCTGAGCTCGGTTTTTTGTCTCTGGGATTTGTTTCTCCTAGACTCATCTCTATAAGCAACAGATCAATCTGTCATGAACAAGCTGAGTTATTCAAGTAATGCCTTTTGGGTAGGATTCAGTTATCATCTGTTGCACGAAATTTTGGTTAGATGTACGGAACTATGCTAAAAGTCGCGATAAATGGATTTGGACGAATAGGGCGTAATGTATTGCGCGCTGTCTATGAAAGTGGCAAAAGCCAACAAATCAAAGTAGTAGCGGTCAATGAGCTTGCTCAGCCTGACGCTATGGCTCACCTATTGCAGTACGACACCAGTCACGGCCGCTTCGGTAAGAAAATCTCTAACGATCAAGAGCACATTTATGTCCATCATGGCATTGGTGCTGAAGACAAGGGTGAGTTTGATACCATTCGTATCTTACATCTTGCTGATATTGAGCTGTTGCCTTGGCGTGACCTTGAGGTGGATATCGTTCTCGATTGTACCGGTGTTTATGGTTGCCGAGATGACGGCCTCGCGCACATTGCTGCAGGGGCGAAAAAGGTACTGTTTTCTCACCCCGGTGCCAATGACCTCGATAACACCATTATCTATGGTGTGAACCACGATACCATCGAAGCGGACCACCAAATCGTTTCCAATGGTTCGTGCACCACCAACTGTATTGTCCCTATCATTAAGGTTCTTGATGACGCCTTTGGTATCGAGTCCGGTACGATTACGACTATTCACTCTTCAATGAATGATCAACAAGTTATCGATGCGTACCACAGCGATTTGCGTCGTACTCGAGCAGCAAGCCAATCGATCATTCCTGTCGATACCAAGTTGCATAAAGGTATTGAAAGAATCTTCCCGAAATTTTCCAACAAATTTGAAGCTATATCTGTGCGTGTGCCGACGGTAAACGTAACAGCGATGGATTTAAGTGTCACAATTAATGCAAATGTGAAAGTTAATGACGTAAATCAAACCATTGTTAATGCATCCCAGTGTACATTACACAATATAGTTGACTATACTGAAGCGCCGCTCGTTTCCATCGACTTTAATCACGATCCCCATAGCGCAATCGTTGATGGTTCACAAACGCGAGTGAGCAACGGCCACTTAGTTAAAATGCTAGTGTGGTGTGATAATGAATGGGGCTTTGCGAACCGAATGCTGGATACGGTTCTTGCAATGCAAGCTTCTGAAGGCAAGAAGTAAGACCTAGAAGCAAATGTGCGGATTATTTATTTTTTAGCTTGAAATAAATACTAAGAGTCCACATATTATTAGTAGTGAAAGAATTACCAGTTGAATAATTTATAGGCTTAGCAGGGTTGCTGAGTTTCCAAAACTTTATATTTATTTAAATTTGAGAGGACAAATCATGTCTGTGATCAAGATGACTGACCTGGAACTTGCAGGTAAACGCGTATTTATCCGTGCTGACCTAAACGTACCAGTAAAAGACGGTAAAGTAACTTCAGATGCACGTATCCTTGCATCTCTACCAACTATCAAACTTTGCCTAGAAGCTGGCGCAAAGGTAATGGTTACTTCTCACCTTGGTCGTCCTACTGAAGGCGAATACAACGAAGAGTTCTCTCTAGCTCCTGTAGTTAACTACCTAAACGACGCACTAGACTGCGAAGTTAAACTAGCTAAAGATTACGTAAACGGCCTAGAGCTAAACGCTGGTGAACTTGTTGTTCTTGAAAACGTTCGTTTCAACAAAGGCGAGAAGAAGAACGAAGAAGCACTTTCTAAGCAATACGCTGCACTATGTGACATCTTTGTAATGGATGCATTCGGTACAGCTCACCGTGCTCAAGCTTCTACACACGGCGTTGGTACTTACGCTCCTGTAGCATGTGCTGGCCCTCTTCTAGCTGCTGAGCTTGAAGCGCTTGGTAAAGCAATGGACAACCCAGCTCGCCCACTAGTGGCTATCGTTGGTGGTTCTAAAGTTTCTACTAAACTAACCGTTCTAGAATCTCTTTCTAAAATTGCTGACCAGCTTGTTGTTGGTGGTGGTATCGCGAACACATTCATCGCTGCTGAAGGCCACAACGTAGGTAAGTCTCTATACGAAGCTGACCTAGTTGAAACGGCTCAAAAGCTAATGAAAGAGTGTGCTATCCCAGTAGCAACTGACGTTGCATGTGCTAAAGCATTCGACGAAAACGCAGAAGCTGAAATCAAGCACGTTTCTGAAGTTCAAGACGACGACATGATCTTCGACCTTGGTCCAGATTCAACTGCGGCACTAGCTGAAATCATCGGCAACGCGAAAACAATCCTTTGGAACGGCCCTGTAGGCGTATTCGAATTCAAGAACTTCGAAGCGGGTACAGCTGGTATCTCTAAAGCAATCGCTGAGTCTGCAGGTTTCTCTGTAGCAGGTGGTGGTGACACGCTAGCAGCTATCGATAAGTTCGGTATCAAAGCTGACGTTTCTTACATCTCTACTGGCGGTGGCGCTTTCCTTGAATTCGTTGAAGGTAAAGTACTTCCTGCAGTAGCAATGCTTGAAGAGCGTGCTAAAGCATAATTGATTTAGAAAGGCGAGATGTGAATCTCGCCTTTTAACGTTTGCTGCATATCACACTTTTTTGCTAGAATGGCATAAGTTGTGAGCAAACGATTGCAAGTTTTTAAACTTAAGTTTTTTAATCTTAAAACGATAGAATAAATAGGACTATTTCCATGTCTAAGATCTTCGATTTTGTAAAACCTGGTGTGATTTCTGGCGATGACGTACAGAAAGTATTTGAAGTAGCAAAAGAAAACAAATTTGCTCTTCCTGCTGTAAACGTTGTTGGTACTGACTCTGTAAACGCAGTACTAGAAGCAGCTGCTAAAGTTAAAGCTCCAGTAGTTGTTCAGTTCTCTAACGGCGGCGCTGCATTCTTCGCAGGTAAAGGCGTTAAACTTGAAGGTCAAGGCGCACAAGTTCTTGGCGCTGTAGCTGGTGCAAAATACGTACACGCTGTAGCTGAAGCTTACGGTGTTCCAGTTATCCTGCACACTGACCACGCTGCTAAGAAACTTCTTCCATGGATCGACGGTCTACTAGACGCTGGTGAAGAGTTCTTCGCACAAACTGGTAAGCCTCTATTCTCTTCTCACATGCTAGACCTTTCTGAAGAGTCTCTAGAAGAGAACATCGAAACATGTGCTAAGTACCTAGAGCGCATGGCTAAAATGAACATGACAATCGAGATCGAACTTGGTTGTACTGGTGGTGAAGAAGACGGCGTTGATAACTCTGATATGGACGCATCTGAGCTTTACACTTCTCCAGAAGACGTAGCATACGCTTACGAGAAACTAATGGCTGTTAGCCCACGTTTCACTATCGCTGCATCTTTCGGTAACGTACACGGTGTTTACCAAGCTGGTAACGTTGTACTTACTCCAACTATCCTACGTGACTCTCAAGCATACTGTGCAGAGAAGTTCGGTATCGCACCTAACGCTCTAAACTTCGTATTCCACGGTGGTTCTGGTTCTTCTGAAGCAGAAATCCAAGAGTCTATCGGCTACGGTGTTATCAAAATGAACATCGATACTGATACACAGTGGGCAACTTGGGACGGTATCCGTCAGTACTCTGCTGACAACTTCGATTTCCTACAAGGTCAAATCGGCAACCCAACTGGCGAAGCTGCTCCAAACAAGAAGTACTACGATCCACGCGTATGGCTACGTGCTGGTCAAGCTTCAATGGTTGCTCGTCTAGAGAAAGCATTTGCTGACCTTAACGCTGTAGACGTACTATAATTCTTTGAATTAAGTACTCTTTAAGTTTTAAAAACCCGCTCATTGAGCGGGTTTTTTTATATCTGATAAAAACTTGTACTAAATATGTGAAAAACCTAGCGTGCGGTGAATAAATTTCGTAGTCTTTTAGTTATCGGTATTTGTGTTTATCGGTAAGTTTTAATAATTCAAAAGCTTACATAAATATGACTTTGCAATCTGTCAAAGATAGGATATCGTGCCGAAAAACTGAACTTGGTTCAGTTTATAAAAAGGACTTGGCTTTAATTTACTTTTAACACAATGACTTAACGGTAATTACACTGTTTATTATATTGCAGAGTAAATGAGGCTTAAGGCAGTTTAGCCCATAGCATATTATATAGAGGATGCACATTATGGCTGATAGTTCGACAGCGATTGAGACTCCACTTGTGGATGGTTTGTCTCAAGCAGAGCAGTGGTTAACAAATAATTCAGATTTATTTATCCAATATGGCGTAAATATCATTTCAGCACTGATAATTCTATTTATTGGTAACCTTATTGTTAAAGCAGTAGCGAATAGCGTGTCTAAGGTTCTTCAGAAGAAGAAAATGGACCGAGCAGTTGTGGAGTTCGTCCATGGTTTAGTTCGTTATTTGTTGTTTGTGATTGTTTTAATTGCTGCACTTGGTCGTTTAGGTGTTCAAACGGCATCTGTAGTTGCTGTTATTGGTGCGGCTGGTTTAGCCGTTGGTCTTGCACTACAAGGCTCACTATCTAACTTTGCTGCTGGTGTACTTATCGTTGCATTCCGTCCATTTAAGTCTGGTGACTATGTGGAAATTGGTGGTGTGGCAGGTTCAGTTGATTCTATTCAAATCTTCCAAACGGTTCTAACAACGCCAGACAACAAAATGGTTGTAGTACCTAACGGTAGCGTTATCGGCAGCCCAATCACAAACTATTCTCGTCATGCGACGCGCCGTATTGATCTAATGATTGGTGTTTCTTACAACGCTGATCTTCAGAAGACAAAAGCGCTACTGACTAAGATCTGTGAATCTGATGAGCGTGTACTGAAAGAACCTGGCGTTCAAGTTGGTGTTCATACGCTTGCTGATTCTTCAGTTAACTTCGTTGTTCGTCCATGGGTTAGCACTGCTGACTACTGGAATGTTTATTTCGACCTGATGCAAGCAATCAAAGAAGGCTTGGATAACGAGGGTATCGAAATTCCATTCCCGCAAATGGATGTACACATGAATAAAGTAGAAGCTTAATTCCTAGTTAGTTTTTATAACTATAAGCTTTTATAAGGAAAGGCGGATAACTTAGGTTATCCGCCTTTTTTGTTGGTTTCATGAAGCTAAATAGATTTACCAGTATTGCTCAATAAGTCCATCGGTAAGCACCGTTGCTATGGCGAACATCATGGTTGCGACTGCGATATCAATGCCTTTCTTAACCTTAGGTTTAGATAGCGTCGGGCCTAGTTTTGCAGCGCCTAATGACAAAGAATAGAACCAGACGAACGAAGCCAATATAGTCCCCATAGCAAATGCAATTCTGTCGTTGCCTTCAAATTGCCCACCAATGGATCCAAGAATTACCACGGTATCCAAATAGAGATGTGGGTTTAATACTGTTACTGCCAATGCCCCTAAAATAACGGTGCGCTTGCCACGCGCTAATATCTCACCTTTCGACTCATCACTGGTGCGCACTTTGAATGCACTGCGTAGTGAGAGCAAACCATACACAGTCAGAAAAGCGATGCCACCTAGTGTCACTGAGGTAAGCAGTAATTCATTTTGCGACAAGATCGCTCCGCCGCCAAAAATGCCTAATGAGATAAACAGAGTATCGAGCAGGCTACAAATCGTTGCTGTCGTTAAATGATGATTGCGGTTTATCCCTTGATTTAGGACGTACGCATTCTGAGCGCCAATAGGGATAATCATACTTGCCCCTAGACCAAAACCTTGTAATAAAACCCAAAAACTCATTTTAACCTCCACTTATTTAACGATATTTACGTGCTATATGGCGAAGATACTCTGACCCTTTAAATAAGTATAATTAATGATTTTAATCCATTATTAGAGTTGCTAATGTGGTGATGAGTTAGCTTAAAAAGGAAGCAAATTGATGCGCGGATTGGATTATAAATGGATTGAAGCACTGGATGCTGTAGTAAAACAACGTAGCTTCGAAAGGGCTGCTGAGCAGTTATATATCTCCCAGTCGGCGGTATCTCAACGCATCAAACAGCTGGAAAAGTGGTTGGCTCAGCCAGCCTTGGTGAGAGAAAGCCCGCCTAGGCCAACGCCTGCGGGTAAAAAACTACTGGGCTTATATCGCCGTGTTCGTTTGTTAGAGCACGAGCTTGTGCCTGAGTTGATGAATGAAGAGGGTAATCAACCACTATCGATATCCATAGCCACCAACGCTGATAGTTTGGCGACATGGTTGCTACCAGCTTTGTCGGATGTGATTAAGTCTCGCCAAGTCGAGTTGAACCTCGCGATTCATGGTGAGTCGAGAACCATTGAAAAGATTAAAAGTGGCGAGGTGGCCGGTGCAATCAGTTTGGAGTCTCAAGCGATTCCTGGCTGCAGTGCTGACTATCTCGGTAGGATGGATTATGTGTGCGTGGCTAGCCCTGACTTTCATCAGCGTTACTTTGCAGAGGGCGTAAACTACGCCACCTTAAGCAAAGCACCTGCGGTTTCCTATGATCAATACGATGATCTGCATAAGAAGTTTCTGCATGATCATTTTAACGTCCCGAGAGACAGTGTGATCAATCATACAGTCGGCAGTTCAGAAGCATTTGTGCGCTTGGCATTATCGGGTGTAGCCTATTGCTTGATCCCCCGATTACAGATTATCGATGAGCTCGAGTCTGGTGCTCTGATTGATATTACCCCTGGCTTTCTGCTCTCTTATCGCATCTATTGGCACCATTGGCAGCTTGAGAGCGGAGTATTAAAAGAGGTATCCCAAGCAATATTGAGTTTTGCTCACAATCACTTACCTCAGTAAACTGTTGGTTTTTTCAGCGTCAAAGTTCTGTTAGAAGTGTGTGCTCTGGATTGGCTAAACGATAAATTGCTCTATGATGAAAGGACATTTGTTTAGCATAGGTCATACCTAATGAAGCTTGTACCAAAGATGTTAGCAACGTCTCTTACTCTTACTGCGGCGTTGAGTGCTGTGAGTTTTCCATCATTGGCTGACTCTCCATCCTTTCCTCATATTTCAACGACAGGCTATGGTGAAGTGATCGCTACACCTGATATGGCGACATTCTCTGTGAGAGTCGTGGAATCGACGATGACTGCTGAACAGGCTAAAAATACCGTTGATAAAGTCGTGACAGGCTTTCTAAACAAGCTGCATCAAGCTGGTGTTGATGAGGCGAGTGTACACAGCTCTAACCTGTATTTATCTCCTCAATATCATTACCCGAAAGATGGCAAACCGGAACTGGTTGGCTACCGCGCCTCACGTAATGTGACCGTTCAAGTGACTGAGCTAGCTAATCTTAATGAGTACATGGATATTGCGATTGGAGAAGGCATTAATCAGATCGACAACATCCAACTGCAAGTTCGCGACCAAGCTAAGTATCAAGAGCAAGCGCGCTTAGAAGCCATCAAGGATGCGCGATCGAAAGCTAAATCATTAGCGAGTGGGTTTGAGCGTGAGTTGGGTGATGTTTGGCGTGTTGATTACAACGCACAATCTTCTCAGCCTGTGTTAATGCGTTCAATGGCGATGGATGCGAGAACAGAGTCGAACTCTTATGAAGACTCAACGATCACCATTCGCGATCGTGTTAATGTGATCTACCAGATCGAAGAATAAGATAGCGCGATAGAGGCTTTTGGATCATGGTGATCTAATTACCTACGATAGGCCAAATACTAAAAAGGCTCTCATAATGAGAGCCTTTTTGTTTTTACTAATATCGAGTTCGATGATTAGTGAAGTAGACGAGCACGGATTGTGCCTTCGATCTCTTTCAGTTTAAGCAGTGCTTCTTCTGAACGATCCGCTTCTACATCGATAACTACATAACCCATATCAGCCGCAGTCTGTAGGTACTGACCCGCGATGTTAATGCCTTCTTCAGCGAAGATGGTGTTGATCTGAGTTAGGATACCTGGGCGGTTTTCGTGAATGTGCAGCAAACGAGACGTGCCCGTGTGTAGCGGTAGAGATACCTCTGGGAAGTTAACACTTGATAGCGTAGAACCGTTATCAGAGTATTTCGCTAGCTTGCCAGCCACTTCAACACCGATATTCTCTTGTGCTTCCTGAGTTGAACCACCTACGTGAGGTGTAAGAATCACGTTGTCGAACTGCATCAATGGCGACTCAAACGGGTCTGCATTGGTTTTTGGTTCTGTTGGGAAAACGTCGATCGCTGCACCTGCAAGGTGACCAGAATCTAGAGCGCCACACAGAGCAGGAATGTCTACCACTGTGCCACGTGCTGCATTGATAAAGATAGAACCAGGCTTCATGCGCTCGAACTCTTCTTTACCCATCATGTCTTTTGTTTCGTTGGTTTCAGGGACGTGTAAAGAGATCACATCACACTTATTCAGCAGTTCGGTCATGGTATGAACTTGCGTTGCGTTACCCAAAGACAGTTTGTTTTCAATGTCGTAGAAGTAAACACGCATGCCAAGGTTTTCAGCAATAATACCCAGTTGAGTACCTATGTGACCGTAGCCAATAATACCTAAACGCTTACCACGGGCTTCGTAAGAGTTGTCGGCACTCTTTTTCCAGATGCCACGGTGTGCAAGCGCGTTCTTTTCTGGAATGCCACGTAGTAGCAATAGAACCTGACCAAGAACGAGCTCAGCAACGCTTCGAGTGTTTGAGAACGGTGCGTTGAACACAGGGATACCGCGTTTTGCTGCTGCTTGAAGGTTGACTTGGTTAGTACCAATACAGAAACAACCGACGGCAACCAGCTTTTCAGCTGCATCAATAACTTCTTGGGAGATATTAGTGCGAGAACGAATACCAATGAAATGAGCATCTTTTACTGCTTCAAGAAGTTCATCTTCCGGTAGCGAGCCTTTGTGGTACTCAATGTTTGTGTAACCAGCGGCTTGCAGTACTTCTACAGAAGAAGGGTGAAGACCTTCTAGAAGTAGAATTTTAATTTTTTCTTTTTCCAGTGAAACTTTGGCCATTGTTCTCGTCCTTAAAATGGAAAGGTTGGGCAAATGCGGCGCACGTGCTACAAAATGGCTGAAAGGGGAACAAATTCACCACTTTGTTAGGAGACAAACGTTTTCCCTGTGCGTCTTCTGAACAATAAAGTAACAAAAAAAAAATGTTTTGGGTAAGAAAATTACGGAATAAGACATAATTTTACAGCAATAAAGCAAAAAAAACGGCGCCCTAGGGCACCGTATGTAATGAAGTAACAGAAAACTCAATCTTCTATTATTTATTCTTCGATTTTTGCACCTTCAGGCGTGCCGGTGATAACCACATCAGCACCACGGTGAGCGAACAGACCAACCGTCACCACACCAGCTATACCATTGATGATATCTTCTAGTTGTTTCGGGTTTTCGATCGCCATGCCGTACACATCTAGGATCACGTTGCCGTTATCGGTTGTGCAGCCTTCGCGGTAAACTGGGTCACCACCAAGCTTAACCAACTCACGTGCCACGTATGAACGTGCCATTGGGATTACTTCAACAGGCAGTGGGAATTTACCCAACACATCAACTGCTTTAGTACCGTCAACAATACACACAAACTTATCAGAGATAGCCGCTACGATTTTTTCACGAGTCAAAGCAGCGCCGCCGCCTTTGATCATATCGCGAGTTGGGTTGATTTCATCTGCGCCATCAACATAGATGTCTAGCTTAGCGACATCGTTACACTCATACACTTTGATCTCTAGCTCTTCTAGTCGCTGCGTTGAAGCAACAGAGCTTGAAACCGCACCTTTGATTTTGTCTTTCATTGTGCCTAGTGCGTCGATGAAGTGATTTACTGTAGAGCCAGTACCTACACCTACAATGCTGCCTTCTTCAACATATTGAAGTGCTGCCCAGCCAGCTGCTTTTTTCATTTCATCTTGAGTCATGCCATTCTCCTGAATAAGGTCTTGCGCTTTGAATTGATCGTTTGCGTAATGATGAAGTTAACGTTTAGATATTGAGTTAACGTTTCTATATCGAGGTTAACGTTTGCGGCGCGATTATAGCGCTTTAATGGTTGTTTTCCCATTGCCAAGTTTTACTCGGAGTCACGATTTTAGGTAACGGAATGTCCCATTCTTCAATCGGTAGCGTATCAACATGTTGGCAATCATGAGCCAAACCAATAGGAGCTGCACCTTCGCCCGTCTCGAACCACTTTGCCAAGGTGCGATCGTAATATCCGCCGCCCATACCTAAACGATGGCCATGGGAGTCAAAGCCGACAAGGGGCGTAAGAATAAGGTCGAGTTGCTGACAAGGTTTAACCAGCATTTGATTGAGCTGAGGTTCGACAATACCGTACTTATTCAAGACCGTCGGTGTGGTTGGCGAGTAGTGTAAAAACAGCAGGTGCCCGGCAGAGAAGGGGTGCAATACTGGTAAATAAGTTTGCTTACCTTGCGCCCATAACCATTCGATTAAAGGCTGAGTATCGAGTTCGCCATCGATAGAAATATAGAGGGCAATATGCTGAGCAGACTGAATTTCATCAAGCTGCATGCACTGCTTAACTAAGTCGATACCGGATTGAGTTTGTTGGTCGCCAGATAAGGCATTGCGTTTGATACGGATCTGTTTGCGAAATTCGCTGCGTGTGAGCGTCTTCATAAGAAGGGATACCCCAAAGTGCCGTTGAGAATAGATGGCCCTTGAACCAGCGAGTTCAAGGCGGATCAGCAATGATTACCGTAGGCTTCTCGGTCGGGCCGAGCATGCTCAATAGCACTCAAGTACTAACCCTTAGGGATTGCTTATCGGCTCGGGGACGTGAATCCTCTGACAAACACTCCAGGGTAAATTTTGTGTACGCTATTGCTGTCCGTGCTTAACTTTACTGAGGACATCTGAAAGTGATGTCGTGAGCTGTTCCATTCGCTCGGTCAGTGCGTTTTGTTCATCATTTGCTTCAAACTTCTTGGTTTGTAATTCGTAGCAAATATTCAGAGCTGCGATAGTCAGCAGCTTCACTTCATTGGTTACCTTAGTACGTTCAGCCATCTCTTTCAATCGATTATCAAGATCGGCCGCCGCTGCAATCAATGACTCTTCTTGCCCTGGTGGACAATTCACTCGAGTCAGTTTTCCTAATATTTCAACGTCTACCGCTTGATTACTCATGATGGATGAACTCTTTAACGCGCTATTTTAAGGCTGTTGCCCTTCGCCATTTTTTGAGAAAGAAAAAGTGCAAGTACCGATGAGGAAGCAATCTCCTCTGAGGGAGAAACTATAGGTAAACCGCTATTAAGATTCAAGCTTTTCAGAGTGACTGTTTGTAAATGAGAGCTTGAGCACACAGTAATTCAGCAAATTGAACAATTGGTAGTCAGTCATCCTTCAATTGCTGGGGATCGATGCTTACCAGAATTGGGGTGAAGTGGTACGATTATACTATCGATATAAAGAATAACTGAGCGAGCTATCTGATGAGCGAAACTACTTTACCTGACTACCTAACGGTTGCGACTGAACTTCAATCGGCAAGTCTAGCCGTAACCCCTGCTGAGATGCATGGTTTATTAACGGGTATGTTAAGCGGAGGCTTAAACCTTGCAGATAAAAGCTGGCAACCACTGATCTTCGATTACACCAATGAAGGCATGGGCTGGCCAGATCGCGCGCTAACGCTTGCGGAAGCAACACTGAAAGTCACAACCAGTGAAATCACAGGCTCAGGCATGGAACTGTCTATGCTGCTGCCGGACGAAGACGCAAGCGCAAGCCTATTTGACTTGGCTGATGGTGTGTCTGATTGGATTAACCATTTCATTTCTGGTCTAGGCTTGGTTGGCGCTCAATTGAACAAAGCGTCTGACAGTACAAAAGAAGCATTAGCTGATCTAGAAGAGATGGCTAAGCTAGGCATTGACGAAGAAGATGATCTGGAAGAGCAAGCGCAGCTTCTAGAGCACGTTATTGAGCACGTAAAAGCGTGTGCACTAACGATTCATGCTGAATTTGGTGCTCGCCCATCTGAAGATGCGGCGCCTACCATTCATTAATTCGTTGGCCGGTTTGAGGTTATGATGGCTCAGTATGATGTTGTAATTGCTGGTGGCGCAATGGCAGGGGCAACCTTAGCCCTTGCTTTGAATCACCTAAGCCAAGGTTCACTGTCGATTGCGGTAGTGGAGCCTTATCAGGTTGATCATCAAGCTCACCCTGGGTTTGATTCTCGTTCGATTGCTTTGTCCTATGGCACAGTGCAGATCCTGGATTCTTTGCGCTTATGGCAATCTATCGCTCCGGTCGCGACCCCGATTAAAGATATCCATGTTTCGGATCGCGGGCATGCCGGAATGACAGACATCTACAGTGAAGAGCTTGCTGTAGATGCGCTTGGCTACGTGGTCGAGTTAGCAGATGTGGGTCGAATCTATCAGCAGAAACTTGAATCAGAAGCGGCAATTACCATGCTTTGTCCTGAGTCTGTTAGTAAAGTTGAACGTGAAGAAGCGTTGACGACGATTGAACTGACAAGTGGGCAAACAGTAACCACTAAGTTACTGGTTGCTGCTGACGGTGCAATCTCAACCTGTTGCCAACAGCTCAATATCTCATTGAGTGAGCATGACTTTGAGCAAGTCGCTGTGATTGCCAATATTGTGGCGAGTGAACCTCACCAAGGTCGCGCATTTGAGCGTTTTACCCATCATGGGCCAGTTGCTCTATTACCGATGAGTGACAACCGTTTATCGCTGGTTTGGTGTTTAACACCAGAGCAAGCACAAAAAGTGATGACGCTAAACGACAATGAATTTCTTGAGCAATTGCAGAATGACTTTGGCTGGCGACTTGGCCGATTAGAGAAGGTCGGCAAGCGCGCGAGTTACCCTCTGATTCTTCGTCACCGACAGCAAAATATCTCTCATCGATTTGCCATTGTTGGTAATGCTGCTCAAACGCTTCACCCAATTGCGGGGCAAGGCTTTAACCTAGGCATCCGAGATGTGGCTTCCTTGGCAGAAGAGTTGTGTACCCAGTTAGATGATGTAGGTCGTTACCGTGGTCTTGTTAACTTTAGAAAGCGTAGAGAACAAGACCGAGACGCAACGATCACGTTGACTTCAAGCCTAGTTCACCTGTTCTCAAACGATTATATGACCGCTCGCATTGGGCGTAATCTTGGGTTAGCCGTAATAGATAACCTTCCACCACTTAAAGGTCCACTTTTGCGTCATACGCTTGGCCTAGTAGAAAGATAAGGTAATAAATAATGATGCAAAGTGTTGATATCGCGATTGTTGGTGGTGGCATGGTTGGCCTAGCGCTTGCTGCTGCCCTAAAAGACAGTGACCTAAGAATCGCTGTCATTGAAGGCAGAGCGCCTAGTGAAGGGCTGAGTGAGCTGCCTGATGTGCGTGTATCCGCGTTGAGTCGTTCTAGTGAAGTGATTCTTCGTAACCTAGGTGCATGGCAAGGTATCGAACAAAGACGCGCTGCACCGTATCAAGCGATGGAAGTGTGGGAACAAGACAGTTTCGCTCGTATTGAGTTTGACTCGACACGCTTGGCTCAGCCTAATCTTGGTCATATCGTTGAAAACCGTGTGATTCAATTAGCGCTGCTTGATCAGGTTAAGAAACAAGACAACGTCAGCCTGTATATGCCCGCAACGTGTAAAACGATGGCGATTGGTGAAAGTGAAGCTTGGTTAACATTGGACAATGGTCAAGCACTGACAGCTAAGTTAGTTGTTGGAGCAGACGGCGCAAACTCTTGGGTTCGTAAGCAGCAAGATATCCCATTAACACATTGGGATTACGGACACAGTGCGATTGTCGCGAACATCAAAACCACAGAGCCGCACCACAGCGTTGCTCGTCAAATCTTCACGCCTCAAGGCCCATTGGCATTCCTACCAATGCAACCAAGCAACATGAGCTCGATTGTTTGGTCTACGGAACCAAATCGTGCCGAGAAGCTGGTATCCATGTCGGATGTTGATTTTAATAAGCAGCTAACGGCAGAGTTCGACTCGAAGCTTGGATTGTGCGAAGTGGTTGGTGACCGTTTTGCCTTCCCACTGCGCATGCGTTATGCGCGTGACTTTGCGGTAGAGCGTGTGGCTTTGGTTGGTGATGCTGCTCATACCATTCACCCATTAGCAGGGCAGGGTGTGAACCTTGGCTTATTAGACGCAGCAAGCTTAGCGCAAGAGCTGTTAAAGCTATGGTCTGCGGGTGAGGATATTGGCACCAAGCGTAATCTTCGCGGCTACGAGCGCTGGAGAAAAGCAGAGGCGGCGAAAATGATTGCTTCAATGCAGGGCTTCAAAGATCTGTTTGAAGGCGATAACCCAGCTAAGAAGCTGATTCGTGGTATTGGTATGAAGCTAGCGGGCCAATTACCGGGTGCGAAAGATGAGATCATGAAGCGCGCACTGGGTTTGTCTGGCAATCTTCCTGACTTAGCTAAGCGTCCAGTGACTCATCGATAATGACATAGTGTTCTGGTGGTTTATCGAATCATCATTGATACGAAAATTGGTACGAAAATTGGTACGAAAAAAGGGTTGGCATAATGCCAACCCTTTTTGTTTTTAATTCTGTAGATAATCAGGTCATGCGTACGCGCAGCGCAGTTTCATGATTTCACTATTTATTTCTTTCACTGTTTGAAAGTGACGTTTTTCTGCTCGGTCTGGTAGCACTAGCTTACCGTTATCAAACTCAAATTTTCCTACGCCGTAAATGTAGATTCGTCCTTTGAAAAGTCGACTTACATGTTTAGCAATCATACTCGGTGTATAGCGCTTAAACAGTCTCATTCTTAATTATCCTTATATTTACCTAGCCTGCATATTATAGAAAAACTCCGAGATAATAATTGTGATAAGCATGGAGTTATATGCAGTAGCGTTGACGTTAATTAGATATTTGTGCTGTTCTAAGCACTTTCTTCAGTAAATATCTATTTTTACGTGAGCTCCTCCCCAAAATAATACTGAGTAGTGAACTGCCGTGAACTTTTCTGTTCAGTATTAAGCAGTGATAATGTTACAAGTATAAGAATAGGCGGGATTTTTTTGTTTGTGTAATCAAATTGTAAATTTCGGACAAAAAAAAGCCCGTCTAAAACGGGCGAATAGTCACAGATGCATTACACAAAAGTGGATACTGATGTTACTCAGTGGATTCACTTGCACTGATTTGCTTAATAGCTAGTCAGTAAATTTACAATAACGCAAATTTAACTTTGTGACTACTTATGCTTTTATTTTGAGTAACTATTTATTAATGGTGTGTTCTTCTTATGACGAGGTTCACACTAAAAATGTACTCAATGAAATATTAAAATGAAGTTTGCGAAGCATGATCTAAACGATCATCGACTGATGTCCGCGACGGTCGGTGCACATAGCGCCATAAGATCATTGAGATCCAGCGCAACGCCAGCCATTCGGTCGCCGGAGCTAATGGTTACGGTCGAGTTGTTTTGAATGGAAGGATCAAAAATGATCGGCATGTGTCTCTTGAGAGCGAGCGGACCAACACAACCCACTTTAAAACCGGTGATCGCTTCAACATCAGCGAGCGACACGCAGGTCATTCGACGGCAATTCAGTACCGAGCGTACTTTCTTGGGGTCGACAGAGCGATCGCCAGCAGTACAGGCTAACGCATACTGGTTGCCCATATCCTTGAGCAGGATGCACTTCACCATTTGAGAGGCGTCGATGCCTCGCTCTTGTGCAGTTTCTTCAATGCTGGTGGTTGGCTTGCTTTGCATCAGCAGGCGATAATTCACCTGCTGTTGATCCAGCCATTGTGTAATCTGCGTTTCCACGTGGTTACTCGTCGTCAAGGCTGTACGGCAGTGGCAGGATATTCCATGTTTGATCAGGCTGCGCGGTCAGTCGCAGCTGAACATCGTCATCAAGGTTGTTTGGCAGTACCATCAAACCAATCGCTCGGTTATCAGCAAATTGATAGACGTTTAATAGTCGGCCTGCGCCACGCCAGTTCTCACCCACACTACGTTCCAGTTCAATAGGGTTTTCTAACGACAGCACGTCCGCAGTTGTGCCCGACACAATGCGCATCTCACGCTTGTTCATGCCACGGTACTTAGCACGAGCAACCGTTTCTTGACCTGTGTAACAGCCTTTTGAAAAGCTGATACCGCCAATCGCTTGCAGGTTAAGCGCTTGAGGGATGTGCTCGTTTTGCTCTGCTTTCGATAGGTTAGGCTGAGCATCAAGAATTTCATGATATTGCCAAAGTGTTTCTGATACTTTCTCCGCAGCGCTGTTTGATACCAAGGCTTCAGCGGCTTCTTCTGTCACAAGTAGAGCCCAGCGATTGTCTGAGACTTTAACCGCTGTGCCACCAGAGATAGCACGCACGTTACCTTGGCCTTCTGAAATTGAATCAATATATTGATCCGCAGACGCGCCCATCACACCGATAACAACATCTGTCGTTTGCTCGATATCAACCTTAGAGAACACGGCGTATTTTTTGATTTCGACCAGCTCTACTTCAATCGCAGATTTAGGCTGCATGAGTGCGTAACCGCCATTGTGATGGAACAGGCGGAAGATGCTCCATACCTTTCCTTTTGCATCACAGTGCGCGCCTAACGTGGATTCATCATTAGGAAGAGTGACGACATCGCACGTTACTTGACCCTGTAGGTACGACTTTTTGTCATCGCCTATCATGGTGATTGCGCTCCAGTCTGACACGTGTGTCATCATCAGTTCTGGAAGCGATTCATTTTGCGTATGAGCGAGTGGCTGAAATGTGTTTTTCCAATCCATTTTATCTTTCCTAAGAATTTTATTTGGCTCTATGTTAATCCGGTTCTGTTTCTTTGTCAGCCTAGGTTTTTTTGTGAGCTTAGATAGGGACTGTGACTCACATAGTAGTTACAGGGCGTATGACTTGTTACACTCCGAGAAAGAAAAATTATAGGTGAGGATAGCCAATGTACACTGCAGAGCAGAAAGCACGAATTAAATGGGGTTGCCGTCGCGGCATGTTAGAACTTGATGTAGTCATCATGCCATTTTTCGAAGAGTGTTTTGATTCATTGCAAGAGCAGGAACAGCGCGAGTTTGTTTCTCTATTAGAGTGTGATGACCCAGATTTGTTTACTTGGGTGATGGGACACGGACGCAGTGAAAACCTAGGCCATGCATCAATGGTTGATAAAATTGTCGCACACAACCTCAGCAAGGTTCGTTAAGCTCCAGCTTAACCCTTCATATTCCGCATTATTCGCAAAGGGCACTGTTTTCGGGTGCCTTTTGTTTTTCATCGTCCTGTCTTCTATTCCACTTGTTGTCAGCCTTTATTGCTTGGCACTGCTGATTCATCTGCTTCAAACTAATCATCTGATTTTGAATAGTGCCCATGGCCGTTTTGATTATAAAGAGGATGGTGATATTCGACTCAATGACCGAACTTACCGACTCAAGTCCGTTGATAAGATCTGGGCGCAGTTCTTCGTTAAATTACAGTTTGAATGTGGGCACTCGGTACTGCTTTGGCGAGACAGCTGTTGCGAGCGCGAATATCGTCATTTTCTGGCGAACTTACAACGAACACGCTAGATAAAAGAAAGCGTTAGACAAAAGAAAAGGGAGCTCTCGGCTCCCTTTCGTTTAATCATTTCCGCTGACGGCTAATTCGCTAAGCACGTTTAACCAATTATTATGATTGGCGTTTCTCTGGCGTCAGAATCGTTGGGC
The DNA here is from genome assembly GCF_041468745.1 of Vibrio sp. 10N.286.52.F8. NCBI lineage: Bacteria > Pseudomonadati > Pseudomonadota > Gammaproteobacteria > Vibrionales > Vibrionaceae > Vibrio > Vibrio sp. 10N.286.52.F8. The sequence continues at coordinate 421,906 of NZ_JBFRJF010000010.1, read as the reverse complement.
CACTGTCTTCAGCAAGTTCAGGGTAATCCAACGTGTAGTGTAGGCCGCGGCTCTCTTTGCGCTGCATTGCACAACGAACCATTAGCTCTGCCACTTGTAGCAAATTACGCAGTTCTAATAAGTTATTCGAAACCTTGAAGTAGCTGTAGTACTCATGAGTTTCTTGTTGCAGCATCTGAATACGGCGTAATGCACGCTCTAGTCGTTTATCCGTTCGAACAATGCCCATGTAATCCCACATGAACAGGCGCAGTTCGTGCCAGTTGTGTTGAATGATAACTTCTTCATCACTGTTGGTGACTTGGCTTTCATCCCATGCTGGCAGTTCTGCACACAGTTGAGATTGGTCGATGTTCTCAACGATATCTTTTGCTGCTGCCCATGCGTAAACCACACACTCAAGCAGTGAGTTAGAAGCCATACGGTTTGCACCGTGTAAGCCGGTGTAGCTCACTTCGCCAATCGCATACAAGTTCGTTAGGTCGGTTTGACCCTGCTTATTAACCATGACACCACCACACGTGTAGTGAGCGGCTGGTACGATAGGGATCGGCTCTTTGGTCATATCGATGCCCAAGTCCATCAAGCGAGTATGGATCATCGGGAAGTGCGCTGTGATGAATTCTTCAGGCTTGTGGCTGATATCAACATACATACAGTCGGCACCCAAGCGCTTCATTTCGAAGTCAATTGCACGAGCAACCACATCACGTGGCGCCAGTTCACCGCGCTCATCGAAGTCCTTCATAAAGCGAGAACCATCTGGACGACGCAAGTAAGCACCTTCACCACGCAGTGCTTCCGTTAGTAGGAAGTTACGCGCTTCTGGGTGGAATAAACAAGTTGGGTGGAACTGGTTGAACTCAAGGTTTGCCACACGACAACCCGCACGCCAAGCGATAGCAATACCATCACCTGAAGAAACATCTGGGTTAGAGGTGTATTGGTAAACCTTTGAAGCGCCGCCTGTTGCTAATACAACAAACTTAGCGCGCACGGTTTCAACATGTTCTTGGTTACGGTTCCAAATGTAGGCACCGATCACCTTGTCTTTTGAACCACCAATCTTATCTTCCGTGATCAAATCCAGCGCATTGTGGCGCTCGAAGATCTCGATATTTGGGTGGTTGTTGACGTTATCTTGTAGTGAGGTTTGCATCGCCATGCCAGTTGCATCGGCAGCGTGCAGAATTCTGCGGTGACTGTGGCCACCCTCACGAGTGAGGTGATATTTTGGTTGGCCTTCTGTGCTGTTCTCATCTTTATCAAATGGAACACCACCATCAATCAGCCATTGCACACACTCTTTCGCATTTTCAGCAATGAATTGAACTGTATCTTCTTCGCATAACCCAGCCCCAGCGATTTGAGTATCCTCTACATGAGACTCAATACTGTCCGACTCATCGAACACCGCGGCGATACCACCTTGTGCGTAATACGTCGATCCTTCGCTGCGTGGTCCTTTGCTTAATACAATTACTTTTGCATGTTCTGCTACGCGTAAGGCTAATGACAAGCCTGCCGCACCACTTCCTACCACTAATACATCACACTGATGTTCACGGTTTGCGTTCATAAAACTTATTAAATCCCGGGCTATAGTCGAGTTGTCCACTCTCAATTGACTTTGTCTTGTTTTAGGAGTTTGGCTAAGACTGTTATAATCTCTCCAGAGTCATCCTTAAACGCTATGCAAAATCAATATATAGACAGCTATCTAGAAATATTTAATTGCTCAATACCATTGCTTTTGCTCAAGTTTCCCCAAATTGATAGGGATAGCTATTTTTATTACATCACATTGTGAAACAATAATGGCAAATAATTTTAAGAAAGTTGGAACTTTCGGTATTTGGCTTAGTCACAATAGTGCTCTTGTAGACGGTGGTGTCAATACTACATTTCGCATAATTAGTACCCATATCTGTGAAGGTGAGGGTTATAACAATAGGAGTACCCGCTCGAATGAACGAGCAGCTAACCGATCAAGTGTTGATTGAGCGAGTTCAGAGTGGAGATAAGCAGGCATTTAACTTACTAGTGGTTAAGTATCAAAACAAAGTTTGTAATCTTATCTCTCGATACGTGAATAATTCCGGTGATGTACCTGATGTAGCACAAGAAGCTTTTATTAAAGCTTACCGCGCGATACCTAACTTTCGTGGCGAGAGTGCCTTCTATACATGGTTATACCGAATTGCCGTGAACACCGCTAAAAATCATATCGTTGCCCAAAGCCGTAGGCCGCCAGCAACCGATGTAGATGCAGAAGATGCAGAATATTACGAAACAGGCAGCGCGTTAAAAGAAATATCGAACCCTGAGAACTTAACGCTGTCTAAAGAATTGAAACAAGTTGTTTTTGGAGCGATTGAAGCGCTACCAGAAGACTTAAAAACTGCAATGACGTTGCGAGAGCTCGAAGGTTTGAGCTACGAAGAGATTGCAGAAGTAATGGATTGCCCTGTAGGAACCGTACGTTCGCGTATTTTCCGAGCTCGTGAAGCGGTGGAAAAGAAAATCAAACCTCTTTTGCAACGCTAGAACTTGTAATAATTATGGTGAAAATAATGGCTGATAAAGAAAAGCTTTCGGCACTCATGGATGGTGAAACGATCGATAAAGCTCTCATTGTAGATCTCGAATCTGATCAAGAAAGCATGGATACTTGGCAGAGTTACCATTTAATTGGTGATGTTATGCGTGGGGATTCGCCAGAAACTCCAGAGTGGAACATTGCTAATAGTGTAGCGGCAGCGCTTGAGAACGAGCCTGCATATGGTTCAATGTCGAACCTGCACCAAGTGAATGTTGAACCTACTGTTGCTCCAATTGAAGAGCAACCTAAACCTCAGCAAGCGAAGCGTCAGCTTCCGGCGTGGTTACAACAGTTTGGACAAGTTGCCGTGGCAGCGTGTGTTTCATTAGCTGTTGTATTAGGTGTTCAACAATATGGTGGTAGCGACCCTGCAGCACCAGAGCAGTTGCCTGTACTCCAGACGATTCCATTTGCCGGTTCTGCGGAACCAGTAAGTTTAACGCGTGACTCTGTTGAGAAACCAGCATCTGAAGCTAACTTGCAAGAGCAGCGCAAACGCGTTCATGCATTGTTAGAAGATTATGAGCTGCAGCTAAGATTAAACAGTGATGCATCGCCAATGCAAGATGCACATCTAGAATCGGACATTGAATGAAGAAAATCCTGGTCAGTGCACTGACACTGTTCAGCTTGATGTCTCCAACAGCCTTTGCAGAGGAAACCACTGCAAAGGCCTTGTTGCATCAAATGAACGAGGCCAGTCAGCATCTAAATTACGAACTCTCCTACATTTTGATAAAGAAGAGCAGTATTGAGCCTCTTGTTTATCGCCATGCGGTTAACGACGACCAACAACTTGCACACCTTGTTTATCTAAGCGGCCCTGTTCGTGAAGTCATTCGACGTGGCAACGAAGTTAGCTACATCGAGCCGGGTACAGAGCCATTTACGATTCAGTCAGGCAGCATGGTTGCGCCTGTTATTCCGATGATTAATCGAGATATCGAATCTCTGAATCAGTACTACGACTTTGTGAAAGTTGGTCGCTCTCGTGAAGCAGGTAGCACCACTCAAGTGCTGCGTGTCGTGCCGAAAGATGGCCTTCGCTACTCTTACGTGGTTTGGGTAGACGAAAAAACGAATCTTCCTTTGCGTGCCGACCTTTTGGATCGTGATGGCGAAGTGCTTGAACAGTACCGCACTATCTCTTACGTGGTGAACGATAAGATTGCTGAGGCTATGGGTGGCTTGAGCCAAGCTCAATTGCCGAAAGTTTTATCATTACCGGAAGGCTTAGTGAATGAAACTAACTGGCAAGCGTCGTGGATTCCTGAAGGGTTTAAATCAAAAGAGCTTAGCCGCTATCAAATGGCTGCGACCGATAAAATGGTTGAAAGTCAGCTTTTCAGTGATGGACTGTTTAACTTTTCGGTTTATATCGCGGAAAAAGATGAGCATTCATTGAAAGGGCAGCTGGTGCGTCAAGGGCGTAGAACCTTGCACAGCTTAGTGATTGGCGATAAAGAGATCTCTGTGGTTGGTGACATTCCGCCGGCAACTGCAAAACGTATTGCTCAGTCAGTTACATTTAATAAATCGGTACAAGCGCAATGATGACCGCGCTGGCGACCGTTAGCTCGGTTGAACAAAAAGGTAAGCAATACTTTGTTCAATTGAGCTGCGAACAACAAACCAGTTGTAGCAGCTGTTCTTCTCAAAAAAACTGCGGTACGGGTATTGTGACCAAGGCTGTTGGCAATAAATCTTTGTTTTGGCAGCTTAAAACCAAAAGCTTAGTCAAAGCTGGACAAATCGTAGAAATTGGCTTTCCAGAAAAAAGCCTACTTCAGTCGGCGGCGATTGTTTATCTCATCCCACTTTTCATGTTGATGATTGGTGCTGGTTTTGGGCAACTCTTGTTACAACCCTTACTCCAGGGGGGCGAGGGCATTGTTATCTTAAGTGCAGCACTGTTTACTGCTGGTGGGATTGCCTTAGCGAAGCGGTTAGCCAAACCCATGGAAGACAAATCCAAGCAAGAAGTCGTCTTGATTCGAATCCTAGGTGAGTCTCTCGTCTAATTTATGATGCTTCTTGCCCTTAAATTGGGTAGAATCTGCCAACTTGATTGAAATGCCGCCACCAATGCTGACTGTAGATTGGACGCGTCGCGGCTTTCTTATTATCCCTATTCAAAGAGTTTAGTCACACCAAGCCTATGAAGCACATTCGTAATTTTTCGATTATCGCCCACATCGACCACGGTAAGTCGACCCTTTCTGACCGCTTAATCCAAGTTTGTGGAGGATTAAGTGAACGTGAGATGGCAGCTCAAGTCCTCGATTCTATGGATATAGAACGCGAGCGTGGTATTACAATTAAAGCGCAGAGTGTGACTTTAGATTACAAAGCTAAAGATGGTGAAACTTACCAACTTAACTTTATCGACACTCCTGGACACGTAGACTTCTCTTACGAAGTATCTCGTTCTCTAGCGGCTTGTGAAGGCGCACTACTTGTAGTGGATGCTGGCCAAGGTGTTGAAGCACAAACTCTAGCAAACTGTTACACAGCAATCGAAATGGAACTGGAAGTAGTGCCAATCTTGAACAAGATTGACCTACCAGCTGCTGAACCAGAACGTGTTGCTGAAGAAATCGAAGAGATCGTTGGCATCGATGCGATGGAAGCGACTCGCTGTTCTGCGAAAACAGGTTTGGGTGTTGATGATGTTCTAGAAAACATCGTGACGGCAATCCCGCCACCGGAAGGTGATCCTGAAGCGCCTCTACAAGCGTTGATCATTGACTCTTGGTTCGATAACTACCTTGGCGTAGTTTCTTTGGTTCGTATCAAAAACGGTAAGCTGAAGAAGAACGATAAGATCAAAGTAATGTCGACAGACCAAGTATGGGGTGTTGACCGTCTAGGTATCTTCACGCCTAAGCAAATCGATACTACAGAGCTAAATACTGGCGAAGTAGGTTGGGTTGTTTGTGGTATTAAAGACATCCTAGGTGCACCGGTTGGTGATACGTTGACGCTTGCAAAAGGCGGCAGCACTGAACGTCTACCTGGTTTCCAAAAAGTGAAGCCTCAGGTATACGCTGGTCTATTCCCTGTATCATCTGATGACTACGAAAACTTCCGTGACGCGTTAGGCAAATTAAGCCTGAACGATGCATCACTGTTCTTTGAACCAGAAAGTTCAGCAGCACTTGGTTTTGGTTTCCGTTGTGGCTTCTTAGGAATGCTTCACATGGAGATCATCCAAGAGCGTCTAGAGCGTGAATACGACCTAGACCTAATCACAACTGCTCCAACAGTAGTGTATGAAGTTGTAAAAACAGATAAAACGGTTCTTTACGTTGATAGCCCGGCTAAACTGCCAGCGGTTAATGACCTAGAAGAAATTCGTGAGCCAATTGCACGCTGTAATATTCTGGTACCTTCGGATTACCTAGGTAACGTAATCACACTGTGTGTTGAGAAGCGTGGCGTACAAGTAGACATGGTCTACCACGGTAACCAAGTTGCTGTGACGTACGATCTTCCTATGGCAGAAGTAGTTCTAGACTTCTTCGACCGTCTGAAGTCAACGTCTCGCGGCTATGCATCATTGGATTACAACTTCCAACGTTACGAGCCATCAAACATGGTACGTGTAGACGTACTGCTGAATGGCGAAACAGTTGATGCACTAGCTATCATTACGCACAAAGATATTGCTCAGTCTCGTGGTCGTCTACTGGTAGAGAAGATGAAAGAATTCATCCCTCGTCAGATGTTCGATATCGCGATTCAAGCAGCGATTGGTAACCACATCATTGCTCGTTCTACAGTGAAACAACTGCGTAAGAACGTAATCGCAAAATGTTACGGTGGTGATATCAGTCGTAAGAAGAAACTTCTTAAGAAACAAAAAGAAGGTAAGAAGCGTATGAAGCAGATCGGTAACGTTGAACTGCCTCAAGAAGCTTTCCTTGCAATCCTTCATGTTGGCAAAGATTAACTTTATCCAGCATTAAACGAATAATTGAAAGTGAAAGAGTAGCTCGCTACTCTTTCACTTTCGTTATTTTTAAAGAAATGAAATTTAAGGGATATCAATGGCTAATACATTTTCGCTTATCTTAGTGATCGTAACTCTAGTGACCGGCATTGTATGGGCGTTGGAAAAGTTTGTGTGGGCGAAGAAGCGCCAGCAAAAACTTGCTGACGTTGAAGCACAATCGAATGGCCTAGACGCTGAAACCAGCGCAAAAGTTACGGCTCAGCCTTGGTGGGTTGAGAACAGTGTGTCCATTTTCCCGGTAATTGCATTTGTTTTGATCTTGCGTTCATTCATCTATGAACCGTTTCAAATCCCTTCTGGCTCGATGATGCCAACCCTTTTGGTTGGTGATTTCATCTTGGTAGAGAAGTACGCGTACGGTCTAAAAGACCCTGTATGGCGCACTCAATTGGTAGAAACAGGCAAGCCAGAACGCGGTGACTCAATCGTATTTAAGTACCCACCTCAGCCAAACATCGACTACATTAAGCGTGTTGTTGGTATGCCTGGTGACACTATTCGCTACAGCAGTCGTAAAGAGATCTGCATTCAGGCGAAGGGTACAAGTAGCTGTGAACCAGTGAAACTAAGTAATGTTAAAGAGAGCCAATTTATTCAAGATGGTGTGCCTCTGATTCAGCTGAACGAACAGCTTGGAGACGTAGAGCACCAGATTTTAGTTAACCCATTGCGCCGCGATCGTGTGCAAGCATATCAGCCTCGCAATGGTGTTAACGAATGGGTCGTTCCAGAAGGCCAGTACTTTGTGATGGGTGATAACCGTGACAACAGTGCCGATAGCCGTTACTGGGGCTTTGTCCCTGAAGCAAACCTTGTTGGTAAGGCCGTTGCTATTTGGATCAGCTTCGAATTCGAACGCGGTTCAGACAGTGTACTTCCAACATGGATTCCTACTGGTGTGCGTTTTAATCGCATCGGTGGGATTCATTAATCGATCACATAACACATCGAGAGAGCATGAATTCTCCAATTGATAAACTAGAGAGAAAGATTGGCTATCAGTTTAATGATGCCGATCTTATCCACTTGGCGCTGACTCACCGCAGCGCCGCAGGTAAACATAACGAACGTCTTGAGTTTCTGGGCGATTCAATTTTAAGTTTTGTTATCGCTGATGATCTTTACCACCGTTTTCCTAAGGTAAACGAAGGTGATATGAGCCGCATGCGCGCAACATTAGTACGTGGTCATACATTGGCAGAACTAGGTCGTGAATTCGAACTAGGAGATTACTTAAAATTAGGTCCAGGTGAGTTGAAGAGTGGCGGTTTCCGTCGTGATTCTATTCTAGCGGATGCGGTTGAAGCGATCATCGGCGCTGTCTATTTAGATAGTGATACCGAGACGGTTCGCGGCATTATTTTAAGCTGGTACCAATCTCGCCTAGATGCTATTCAGCCTGGAGTATCTCAAAAAGATCCGAAAACTCGCCTACAAGAGTTTTTGCAAGGTCGAAGAAATCCTCTACCTGTCTACACAGTGACTAATATTAAAGGTGAAGCACACAACCAAGAGTTTACGGTTGAGTGTGAAGTGGCAGGTGTGGATAAACCTGTTATCGGTAAAGGCACTAGCCGCCGCAAGGCAGAACAAGCGGCTGCTGAAACAGCATTAGAGCAACTAAGCAATGTCTGATAACAACCAAGATTTCGATATCGATGCATTCTTTTCATCTGATAGCAAAAAAACAGGCCTACCGGAAAACCAACACTGTGGCTTCATCGCTATTGTCGGTCGCCCAAATGTAGGTAAGTCGACGCTTCTGAACCATATTCTGGGTCAGAAGATTTCTATTACATCACGTAAACCACAGACGACACGTCACCGTATTATGGGCGTTGAAACTGAGGGTGATTACCAAGCGATCTTTGTTGATACTCCTGGACTTCATATTGAAGAAAAGCGTGCCATCAACCGCTTGATGAACCGTGCGGCGAACAGCTCATTGAGTGATGTAAACCTAGTATTCTTCCTTGTCGATGGTACTCACTGGACTGACGACGATGAGATGGTTCTGAACAAACTGAAGAAGACTGACTTCCCAGTTGTACTTTGCATCAACAAAGTAGATAACGTTCAAGACCGTACTAACGTGATGCAGCACATGATGGAAGTCTCTAAGAAGATGGACTTCATTGATGTAGTGCCAATCTCAGCGAAGCAAGGTAAAAATATTGATGTACTGCGTAAGCACGTACGTGAACATTTACCTAAAGCGACACACCACTTCCCTGAAGAATACGTGACTGATCGCTCGCAACGTTTTATGGCCTCTGAAATTATCCGTGAAAAGCTGATGCGCTTTACGGGTGACGAGCTACCTTACTCGGTAACGGTTGAAATCGAACGTTTCGATTACAACCCAGATAACGATGGCTTCCACATCAATGCACTGATTCTTGTTGAGCGTACAGGCCAGAAGAAAATGGTGATTGGTAAAGCGGGCGAGAAGATCAAAACGATTGGTCGTGAAGCGCGTATCGATATGGAAGAGCTATTCGGCCGTAAGGTTTACCTAGAGACTTGGGTCAAGGTTAAATCTGGCTGGGCTGATGATGAGCGTGCACTTCGCTCGTTAGGCTACATCGACGATCTATAATATATTGAACGTCACTTTCTGAGATTAAGAAAGTTGAACTGAAGATAAATCCAAGAGAGAGTGCGAACTCTCTCTTTTTGTATCTGTAATAAGGGTAAGTGATTGAGCGAAGGGTTACAGCGATGCTTTGTGTTGCACCGTCGACCATACAGTGAGTCGAGCCTGATCTTGGACGTCTTCAGCGAAGAGTTCGGTCGGGTGACGTTGATGTCTAAAGGCGCTCGCAGCAAGCGTTCCAATTTGAAAGGTGCATTACAACCTTTTACGCCGCTATTGCTTAAGTGGTCTGGTAATGGTTCGATGAAAACCTTACGCCAAGCTGAACCCATCAGCTTGGGGCTCCCTCTCGCCGGTATTAATCTGTATTCAGGCATGTACGTGAACGAGCTTATCGGTCGGGTATTGATGGCGGAAGTACCGATGCCTGCACTTTTTCACGACTATCTTCATGCTTTAACAGAGCTGGCGCATAATGATAATCCTGAGCCAGCACTGCGTCGCTTTGAGCTGGCTCTATTATCTGCTATGGGTTACGGCGTCGACTTTTTACACTGCGCGGGCACTGGCGAAGCGATTGATCCGAGCATGACTTATCGCTATCGAGAGCAGAAAGGTTTCATCGCTTCAGTACGTCGAGATAACCTGACTTTTATGGGCGATGAACTTATTGCAATCAGCGAACGTAGGTTTATCACTAAAGAGCAGTTAAAAGCGGCAAAACGCTTTACACGCATAGCCTTAAAGCCGTATCTTGGCGGCAAACCATTAAAAAGTAGAGAGCTATTTATGCCAACAATAGCCCTCTCCAGAGCACGGAGTATTGGAAAATGAGCTCAATCCTTTTAGGCGTTAATATCGACCATATTGCAACACTACGTAATGCACGTGGTACTAAATACCCAGATCCAGTACACGCAGCTGAAATCGCTGAACGTGCTGGTGCAGATGGCATTACTATTCACCTGCGTGAAGACCGTCGTCACATCGTTGATCGCGATGTGCGTATTCTGGCTGAAACACTTCAAACTCGCATGAACTTGGAGATGGCCGTAACGGACGAGATGGTTCAAATTGCACTCGATACTAATCCTGAGTTTGTTTGTCTGGTTCCTGAAAAACGTGAAGAGCTAACCACTGAAGGTGGCTTGGACGTAGTTGGTCAACTAGAGAAGATCAAAGCGGCGACACAAAAACTGTCTGCAGCAGGTATCAAGGTATCTCTGTTTATCGATGCTGACCGTGAGCAAATCGATGCTGCAAAAGCGTGTGGCGCACCGTTCATTGAACTGCACACGGGTCACTATGCTGATGCTAAGACAGAAGAAGATCAACAAGACGAGCTTAAGAAGATCGCAGCAGGCGCAAGCTATGCAGATGACTTAGGTATCACAGTCAATGCGGGTCATGGTCTGACTTACCACAACGTAGCACCGATTGCGGCACTTCCAGAGATCTACGAGCTGAACATCGGTCACTCGATCATGGGACGTGCAGTGTTTGATGGCTTAAACAAAGCCGTTGCAGACATGAAAGCAATCATGGAAACAGCACGTAACAACGCTTAGTTCGGCAAGTCGTCGGCACTAAGCGATGTACAGTTAATCATTAGACAGAAGTTAAGTAGTAGAGGAAACATGGCAGTTGTTGGATTAGGTACAGATATCGCAGAAATCGAACGTGTCGAGAAGGCGCTGTCGCGAAGTGGCGACGCTTTTGCTCAGCGTATTTTGACGGATTCTGAGTTTGAAGTATTCCAACAGTTGAAGCAAAAAGGCCGTTACCTTGCAAAACGTTTTGCTGCTAAAGAAGCTGCATCTAAGGCGTTAGGTACGGGGATTGCGCTGGGTGTTACCTTCCACGACTTTGAGATTTCAAACGATGAGCATGGTAAGCCAGTATTGAGCTTACACAAGAAAGCGCGTGAAATCGCAGAGGCGAATGGCACAACATCGATTCATCTGACTATCTCGGATGAGCGTCACTACGCTGTGGCAACGGTGTTACTCGAATCGTAAACAGATTATCGCGACTTTATATCTAGTGCTCTTGGCTCTAGACAGAAAAAAGCAGAGCTCATGAGCTCTGCTTTTTTATTGGCGGGTAAACCCTCTAAAGAATACTAGTGAGTAACAAGTACCCGCTAGGCCTTCGCCTGTTTCAAGTAGTGAATCGCGGTTGCTTGAACCTTATCTAATTCATCCTGAAGCTCGAAAAGCTCAGGTTCAATGTCTTCAACAGAAGTACCTGAACGCAGCTCTTTCTCTATTGTCGCACATACCGATTTTAGCCTTGGTACGCCGCTGTACGAGCTGCTGCCATGCATCTTGTGAATGATGTGTATCAGCTCTTCAACTGGATAGTCACTGTCTTCTATCGCTTTGTCTGCTGCCTCATACACCTCTGGAATAAAGTCGACGAGCATTTGCAGCATATCGCGTGCGAGGTCTTCTTTATTGGCGGCTTGTTTCATCGCAGCTTGCCAATCAATGATGATGTTTGTGTGCACGCTGGCTTCAGTTTCTGACACCGGACCGTTGTCGACTTCAGCAGAGACCGCTGGGTGGTCTGGATCTATTTTTTCGATGAGCTCAACCTCAGAGGTCGAGCTCCAATGAATCAGAACCTGCTGTAAAACATGCTCTTCAATAGGTTTGGTTAGGTAGTCATCCATGCCCGCTTCAAGTAGTCGATCTCGTTCGCCAATCATTGCATGCGCGGTTACGGCTATCACAGGTGTGTTCGCATTGTTCGCCAGTTTTTTGATGTTCTGGCAAGCGGTCACACCGTCCATCTGTGGCATTTGAATATCCATGAAGATGATATCAAATGGCGTCTCTGTCGCTTTGTCTATCGCCTGCTGACCACTGGTACAACTGATGACGGTTTCTACACGCTCTTTAAGCAGCGCGGTAATCAACTTAAGGTTGGCTGGGTTGTCGTCTACTGCCATCACAGTAAGCGGTAACTTCTCTTCAGAATGCGTTTCAATCGCTGGTGCAATCAAGGTAGGTGCCTGATTCGATACCAGAGTTTGCAGCAACTTCTTACGAGAAAGAGGCTTGGTGATGCACTGAACATCGACCTCTTTCATTAGTTGCTCACCCAACGCTAGCTCGGTACTTGGTGTACCAATAATCACGTTTTGAGCAATCTTCTTCGCACCGATCGCCCAACCACTCACAGTATCAAATTGATACTCTTGGTTGGCGGCTAGGTTAAGCAGAACGTAGTCATACGAGGTCGTCTCATCTGGCATCACCGAACGATACGTTACCACTAAGCCTTCTTGGGTTAGGATTTGCTGAGTAATCGATGCCGCTTGCATGTTTGGCTCGATAAGCAGCAGTTGTTTGTCTTGCAGACACTGCGTCTCAATCAGCTCTGTCATCGGCATATCAGTCGTTGATAGTCTCAAGGTGAACCAGAAGGTAGAGCCTTGGTGAAGACGACTGGTTAGGCTGATCTCTCCGCCCATTTGGCTGACCAGTTTTTGGGTGATAACCAGACCTAAGCCTGTACCGCCGTAACGACGAGAGATACTTGCATCGGCTTGGCTGAAAGCTTGGAAAAGCTGAGCTTGTTGACGCTCAGAAATACCAATACCCGTATCGCGAACCATGAATTGCAGCTCGATGTTGTCTTCACTTTGTGAGCGAAGCTCAACGCTGATATCAATGTTGCCGCGTTCGGTAAACTTGATTGAGTTACCAACAAGGTTGGTTAGGATCTGCTGAATACGCAGTGGATCGCCCACCACACCTGGCGGTACTTTAGGGTCGATCTTCAGTGTCAGTTCTAGGCCTTTCTCATGAGCGTTGGTTGCTTGAAGGTTTACTACCTCTTCAAGGCTGGCTTGGAATTCAAATGGGATGTTCTCTAGGGCTAATTTACCGGCTTCAAGTTTCGAGAAGTCCAAGATATCGTTGATGATGCTAAGCAGGTTGTTTGCCGAGCGTTCAATGGTTTGTAGGTAATCGGTTTGACTGTTCGATAGGTGAGTCTTGAGCATTTGACGAGTAAAGCCAATCACACCGTTCAGCGGCGTTCTCAATTCGTGAGACATATTCGCTAAGAACTCAGACTTAACACGAGCCGCTTCTTGAGCGCGTTTCTTCGCGATGTCTAACTCAACGTTTTGAATCTCTAGCTGTTCAAGAGTTTCACGCAAATCTGATGTGGCCTGGTCGATACTGTGCTGCATCTCGACGTGATACTCTGATAGCGATACCGCCATCGCATTGATACCGTTTTTCAGCGAGTCTAGCTCACCATGCATCTTACCTTCGATACGCACATCTAGGTGACCTCGACGAATTCGGTCGACCATGTTTTTCATGTGTGTGATCGGTTGAGTGACATCGTGCATTAAGCGGAACGCAAACACGCCCGATAAACCAAGCCCGAGAATCAACACTAAGAATGCAGAGAACACTTCTTGATATTGCTGCAATCGAAGTGATGAAAGATCTAATTCAATCGCAATGTAGCCGATCGCTTGATTAGCTTGAGACTGACCGTTGGCTGAATTGATGTACTGGCCTTCGGCGATGATAGGTGTCCGCAGAATCAGCGTATTATCGAGAAGGTTCGATGAGCTTAAATGCGGGATCGGTTTATCTTTGGGGTAGGTCAGGCTTTCAAAATCGGGGTGGAAATTTGAGGTTACAAACAACTCATGACGCTCATCAAACACCGCGATACTGCGCACTAGCTTAGAATTCTTTCGATGAGCATAGCTAATAAGCTGACGAACAGACTCTCGACTTTCGAGCTTCATGCCTGATTCACTCGTAATCGCAAGTGGCTCAATGATGCTAGTACCAGTGTTAACCACTTGACCTTCAAGGTCTTGATAGCGGTTAAATGAGAAAAATGCACTCAATAGCAACCCAATAATCAGGGTTGGAGCTAGAGTTAAGGTAATTACACGGGCTCTTAAGCCATATCTGGTCATGTTCTTTAATTACATCGAGGTCTGGATATGGGAAAATAACGCACACAATGGCGGTTAAGTGAACGGTAAGCTTAATCAAAGCCGTGACGTTCGACAATGATTCCAAGACATAATAGTGAGTCCTGGATACCAATTACTTATTAAAAGATACATTAGGCACAAGCAATGGCACGTTTTTTCCAACCAAAAAAGAAAACTCAACTCGAGACCAAGCATCAATCGGTTTTGGTTGAACGAATGGATCACAATGGCGCTGGCATCGCTTATCAAAAGAATAAACCGGTTTTCATTGATGGCGCATTGCCCGGTGAGCAGGTGGTTATTCAACTTACTGAGAGCAAAAGTAAGTTTTCGCGAGCTAAACTCATCAAGTTATTGAAGCCGAGCGAGCAGCGTTTAAAGCCGTTTTGTAAGCACTTTAATCAGTGTGGTGGCTGTCACCTTCAACACCTAGGTTACTCTTCTCAGGTTGAGCATAAATCGCAATCTCTGACGCACCTGATGAGCCAATACCAAACGGCGAACACTGAAGTTGCACAACCTATTGTCGGTGATGAAACCGGTTATCGACGTCGCGCACGTATCAGCCTATTTGTTGATAAGAAGACACAACAGCTTCAATTCGGTTTCCGTAAGAAGCAGAGTAAGCAGATTGAAAACATCACCGACTGTGCCGTGCTTGATCCTCGCCTTAATGTGTTGCTGCCAAAACTGAAAAATTTACTGAACACTTTCAACAGCCTTACGTCTTTAGGACACGTTGAATTGGTGTTGGGCGATACTGGCCCTGTTATGGTTCTACGTCACCTTAAGCCTTTAGTTGAAAAAGATGAGCAAGCGCTGATTGCGTTAGCAAAAGAAGAAGGCGCTACGCTGTACTCGATGCCTGAAACCGATAAGTTGGCCCGTCTGGTTGGTGATGCGCCTAGCTACAGCGAAACTGGCGTGACGTTACCGTTTGAGCCAAACCACTTTATCCAAGTAAACCAGAAAGTGAATCAGCAGATGGTGGCTCAAGCGATTGAGTGGCTAGAACCTCAAGCGGATGAGCGAGTGCTAGACCTGTTTTGTGGTCTCGGTAACTTTAGTCTGCCTATCGCGCAACAATCGGCGTTTGTGGTTGGTGTAGAAGGCGTTGATGAAATGGTTCAGCAAGCCGCATCTAATGCAGCGTTAAACCAGTTAAGCAATACGGAATTTTACCAAGCTAACCTTGAAGAAGACTTATCTTCACAGCCTTGGGCAAAAGAGAAATTCGATAAAGTATTGCTTGACCCGGCACGTGCGGGAGCGAGTGGGATCGTTGATCAAATTTCAGCGTTAGGAGCGAAGCGTGTGGTTTATGTTTCGTGTAATCCTGCTACTCTAGCTAGAGATTCTGAGAGCTTAGAAAAACAAGGCTATCAATTAGCCAAACTGGGTATGTTGGACATGTTCCCACACACCAGTCATCTAGAATCGATGGCTCTCTTTATCAAGGCTTAGAGGCCCTTAAACAAGGCTTCAAATGAATCACAAAGGCGCAGGGAAGCCTGCGCTGATATCAATATGGTCGAACTAACTTGGAACCAGTTAGTCATATTGAATTGGGTATAAAACATAATAACTAGGAAGGCATGATGGTTGCGGTACGAAGCGCACATTTAAACCCAAGCGAACAGTTTGAGCTAGAAAGTTGGATTGCGTCATTGAATCAAGACGCAAAAACCTCGAATAAACTGATTAAAGTTTATCGTCACTGTGAAGAACTTTTAAAAGATCACGAGCAAGCATCGCTCTTGCTTTGGCGTGGCCGTGAGATGATCGAAATCTTGGTCACCTTGTCCATGGACCGTGCCACTTTAATTGCTGCACAACTTTTCCCCGTCGTCTCAAGCGGCGTTTTTGAGCGCGAAGCGTTTGAAGAAAGCTACGGTAAAGAAACCGTAAAGTTGATCGATGGCGTTGAAGAAATGGCGGCCTTAGGCCAGTTAAACGTGACCCTTGAAGGCAGTGCTGCCTCGGGTCAAGTTGATAACGTTCGACGCATGCTACTGGCTATGGTCGATGATTTCCGCTGCGTAGTCATCAAACTCGCTGAACGAATCTGTAACCTTATCGAGGTAAAAAAAGCGCCTGATGCTGTGCGTCGCGCGGCCGCAAAAGAGTGTTCTAACATCTATGCCCCACTGGCAAACCGTTTAGGTATCGGCCAACTTAAGTGGGAAATCGAAGATTACGCATTCCGCTACCAACAACCAGATACCTACAAGCAGATTGCAAAACAGCTGTCTGAGCGTCGTATCGTTCGTGAACAATACATCACAGATTTCGTTGATGATTTAACCGCAGAAATGCAGCGTTCAAACATCAATGCTGAAGTGAGTGGCCGACCAAAACACATCTACAGTATCTGGCGCAAAATGCAGAAGAAAGGCTTAGCCTTCGATGAGCTTTTTGACGTACGAGCAGTACGTATTATCGCTGACCAGCTGCAAGACTGTTACGCCGGCCTTGGGGTGGTACACACTAAATACAAGCACCTCCCGAGCGAATTTGATGATTATGTGGCGAACCCTAAGCCAAATGGTTACCAGTCGATTCATACCGTAGTACTTGGCCCTGAAGGCAAGACCATTGAGATTCAGATCCGTACTAAGCAAATGCACGAAGACTCTGAGCTTGGTGTGGCGGCGCACTGGAAGTACAAAGAAGGAGCTTCAAGCGGCCGTAGTGGCTACGATGAGAAAATCACTTGGTTGCGTAAACTTATCGACTGGCAAGAAGAGATGTCGGACTCTGGCGAGATGCTGGATGAGGTACGTAGCCAAGTCTTCGATGACCGTGTATACGCATTTACTCCACGTGGTGACGTGGTCGACTTACCAATGGGCGCAACCCCGTTGGATTTCGCCTACCACATCCACTCGATGGTCGGACACCGCTGTATCGGTGCCAAAGTAGCGGGGCGTATCGTACCGTTCACTCATAAACTATCGATGGGCGATCAAGTTGAGATCATCACGCAGAAAGAGCCGAACCCATCTCGTGACTGGTTAAATCCAACCACAGGTTTTGTTCATTCTGGTCGAGCTCGAGCGAAAATCAACGCTTGGTTCCGCGCACAAAGCCGTGAGAAAAACCTAGAAGCGGGTCGTGATATCCTGGAAGTTGAGCTAGCGAAAGTAGGCGCAACCCTAAAAGATGCTGATCAATACGCACTAAAACGCTTTAACGTGAATACGCCAGACGAACTCTATGCAGGTATTGGTAGTGGCGACTTGCGTATTAACCAAGTGGTTAATCACATCAATGCGCTAGTGAATAAGCCAACGGCGGAAGAAGAAGACAAGAAAGCGCTAGAGAAACTGCTTGAGTCGGAAAACAAGCCGGCACAACAGAGTCGTCCGAAGAAAGATGCGGTAGTGGTTGAGGGCGTTGATAACCTAATGACGCACCTAGCGCGTTGCTGTCAGCCAATCCCAGGTGATGTGATTAAAGGTTACATCACTCAAGGTCGTGGTATCTCAGTGCACCGCGCTGACTGTGAACAGCTAGGCGAGCTAAGCGTGCATGCGCCAGAACGTATCATTGATACCGTTTGGGGTAATGGCTTTGTCGGCTCATACATCCTAACGCTGCGTGTTGAAGCGCTAGAACGTAATGGCTTGTTGAAAGACATCACCTCACTGTTCTCGAACGAGAAGATCAGTGTGACCACAATGAAGAGCCGCATCGACTACAAGCGTCAGCTATCGGTAATGGATTTCGATTTGGAAGTGACCAATATTGAAATTCTGAGTCGCGTTACCAGCCGAGTAGAACAAATCAAAGATGTTATGTCAGTCAAAAGGTTGGGGTAGGCCAAAATACTATCCACGTCATTCCCTACAGTGAGGGACGAACGTGATAGGGAATCTCGTAAAGCGATTTGAGATCCCCAACTCGCTCATTCTTCGCTCTTGGGGATGACGGAAAGAATAGAAAGGTGAGTGGTTTTGGCTGCTCGCCTTTTTTAGTTTTAGAAGACGTTATAAATTTAAAAATCAAAGACAGTGAATAGGAAGAAAACGATGAATCACCCGATTGAACAACTTGAACAGATTATGACTAAGCTGCGCGATCCAGAAGGTGGCTGTCCTTGGGATTTGAAACAAAATTTTGAAACAATTGTCCCGCATACTATCGAAGAAACCTACGAGGTGGTGGACGCGATTCACAACAAAGATTGGCCGAACCTACAAGAAGAGTTGGGTGACTTGTTGTTTCAGGTGATCTTCTATAGCCAGTTAGCGAAAGAACAGGGGTTGTTTGAGTTCTCTGATGTGGTTGATGGCATTAACGAAAAGCTAACACGCCGTCACCCGCATGTGTTCTCTGATACTGAGTTTGCCAGTGATGAAGAAATCAATGCCAATTGGGAAGCGGAAAAAGCCAAAGAAAAAGCACAAGCAGGCAAAACTCAAGAAAGTATTCTAGACTCAATACCAAACTCTCTACCTGCACTTTCGCGTGCTACAAAAATTCAAAAGCAGGTCGCGAAATATGGCTTTGATTGGGACTCAATTGGCCCAGTCGCCAATAAGGTATTAGAGGAAGTGGACGAGGTGCTAGAAGAAGCACTTCAAGTGACGCCAAACGAAGAATTGGTTGAAGAAGAGCTGGGGGATTTACTGTTCGCGACCGTTAACTTGGTACGACATTTAGGTAAAAACCCAGAATCGGCACTCAATAAAGCCAATCTCAAGTTTTCGCGTCGCTTTAAAGGGGTGGAACAAAAAGTTCGTCAGCAAGGTAAAAATTTGACCGATTTTTCACTACAACAGCTTGATTCCATGTGGGGTGAAGTCAAAGTGGCGGAGAAAAGATAACCAAAGCTTTTATCATGAATTGATTTGAAGCAAAAAATAAAAAATAGCAGTGTGATAGATTTCACGTTGTGGCGATAAGGGGCTTCTGGTATATTTTCATCCCGTCCAGAAGTAGTCCATTTCCCTCATTCAACCAATTTCAGGTTAAACATGACGACAAATTACATTTTTGTTACTGGCGGGGTTGTATCCTCTCTAGGTAAAGGTATTGCTGCAGCATCTCTTGCGGCTATTTTAGAAGCTCGTGGTCTTAAAGTGACTATGATGAAGCTTGACCCTTACATCAACGTTGATCCAGGCACTATGAGCCCGACTCAGCACGGTGAAGTGTTCGTTACGGAAGATGGCGCTGAAACAGACCTTGACCTTGGTCACTATGAGCGATTCATTCGCACCAAGATGACTAAGCGTAACAACTTCACTGCAGGTCGTGTTTACTCAGACGTACTCGCTAAAGAGCGTCGCGGTGATTACCTAGGTGCAACTATTCAGGTTATCCCACACATCACTAACTCTATCAAAGAGCGTGTAATTTCTGGCGCAGCTGGCCACGATATTGCGATCGTTGAAGTTGGTGGTACGGTTGGTGATATCGAATCTCTACCATTCATGGAAGCGATTCGTCAGCTAGCAGTAGAACTAGGCCGTGAACGCGCAATGTTCATGCACCTTACTCTAGTGCCATACCTAGCAGCTGCGGGCGAAGTGAAAACTAAGCCAACGCAACACTCTGTAAAAGAGCTACTGTCTATTGGTATTCAGCCAGACATCCTAGTTTGTCGTTCAGACCGCAACATTCCTTCGAACGAGCGTAAGAAAATTGCTCTGTTCTGTAATGTGCAAGAAAATGCAGTTATTTCTATGCGCGATGTTGACTCTATCTACAAGATCCCTCAGCTTATTAAAGCTCAAGGTACTGATGAACTTGTATGTAAGCGTTTCGGCATCACAGCTCCAGAAGCAGACCTGTCTGAATGGGAACAAGTAATTTACGAAGAAGCTAACCCAACGGGTGAAGTGACGATTGGTATGGTTGGTAAGTACATTGAACTACCAGACGCATACAAATCAGTAAATGAAGCGCTAAAACACGCGGGCTTGAAAAATCGCCTAAGCGTTCATATTAAATACGTAGATTCACAAGACGTTGAGTCTCGTGGCGTAGAAGTTTTAGAAGGCCTAGATGCAATCCTAGTTCCTGGTGGCTTTGGTGACCGTGGTGTTGAAGGTAAGATTCTTGCTGCTCAATACGCTCGTGAAAACAAAGTACCGTACTTAGGTATCTGTCTAGGTATGCAAGTAGCACTTATCGAGTACGCTCGTAACGTTGCGAAAATGGAAGGGGCACACTCTTCTGAATTCTGCACTGAAACTAAGTACCCAGTTGTTGGTCTTATCACTGAGTGGACTGATGGCGAAGGTAAAGTTGAAGAGCGTACAGAAACATCTGACCTTGGCGGCACAATGCGTCTTGGTTCACAGCTTTGTCACCTAGCGAAAGGGACGAAAGCTTACGAATTATACGGTAGCGCGACGATCCATGAACGTCACCGTCACCGTTACGAAGTGAACAACAATCTTCGTCCACAAATCGAAAAAGCGGGCCTAAAAGTATCGGGTCTATCTGCGGACAAGAAACTGGTTGAAGTTATTGAGAACCCGAACCACCCATGGTTCGTTGCTGCTCAATTCCACCCAGAGTTCACTTCAACACCTCGCGATGGTCACCCATTGTTTGCAGGTTTCGTTAAAGCGGCTGGTGAGTTCCAGCGCGGCGAGTTAGAGAAGTAAAAAGGAATACAGGTAGCTGCGTAAGTTGTGCTGCTACCTTTAAATTTGACATTTATATATTCAACGAGAAGGAAACATTCAATGTCTAAGATCGTTAAAGTTCTAGGTCGTGAAATCATCGATTCACGTGGTAACCCAACTGTAGAAGCTGAAGTACACCTAGAAGGCGGTTTCGTAGGTATGGCTGCTGCTCCATCTGGCGCATCTACTGGTTCTCGCGAAGCTCTTGAGCTACGTGACGGCGACAAATCACGTTTCCTAGGTAAAGGTGTTCTTAAAGCTATTGAAGCTGTAAACGGCCCAATCGCTGAAGCTCTAGTTGGTACTGACGCTAAAGCACAAGCTGACGTTGACCAAATCATGCTTGACCTAGACGGTACTGATAACAAGTCTAAGTTCGGCGCGAACGCTATCCTAGCTGTATCTCTAGCTAACGCAAAAGCTGCTGCTGCTGCGAAAGGCATGCCTCTATACGAGCACATCGCTGAGCTAAACGGTACTGCTGGTCAGTTCTCTATGCCTCTACCAATGATGAACATCATCAACGGTGGTGAGCACGCAGATAACAACGTTGACATCCAAGAGTTCATGATCCAACCAGTTGGCGCTAAAACTCTTAAAGAAGGTCTACGTATCGGCGCTGAAGTATTCCACAACCTAGCTAAAGTTCTTAAGTCTAAAGGCTACAGCACTGCAGTTGGTGATGAAGGTGGTTTCGCTCCTAACCTTAAGTCTAACGCTGAAGCTCTAGAAGTTATCGCAGAAGCTGTTGCAGCTGCTGGTTACGAACTAGGTAAAGACGTTACTCTTGCTATGGACTGTGCAGCATCTGAGTTCTTCGACAAAGAAGCTGGCATCTACAACATGAAGGGCGAAGGTAAAACTTTCACTTCTGAAGAGTTCAACCACTACCTAGCTGAGCTAGCGAACAACTTCCCAATCGTTTCTATCGAAGACGGTCTTGACGAGTCAGATTGGGATGGCTTCAAGCACCAAACTGAACTTCTAGGCGACAAGCTTCAAATCGTTGGTGACGATCTGTTCGTTACAAACACTAAGATTCTTGCTGAAGGTATCGAGAAAGGCGTAGCTAACTCTATCCTTATCAAGTTCAACCAAATCGGTTCTCTAACAGAGACTCTAGCTGCTATCAAGATGGCTAAAGACGCTGGCTACACTGCAGTAATCTCTCACCGTTCTGGCGAAACTGAAGATGCAACTATCGCTGATCTAGCGGTAGGTACAGCTGCAGGTCAAATCAAAACTGGTTCTATGAGCCGTTCTGACCGTGTTGCTAAGTACAACCAACTTATCCGTATCGAAGAAGCTCTAGGTTCTAAAGCTCCTTACAACGGTCTTAAAGAAGTTAAAGGTCAATAATTCGTCCTATTTGGCACTGTAGCTGCGTTAACTGCAGAAGATTCACTAAGTCACATAGGAAACTATGCTCCATAGCTGAATCTTCTTTGTTGCCTTGCTACAGCACCAACTAGTTAGAATTATGCACTAATACTTTTGAATGCCTCGCTTATGCGGGGCATTTTTTTGTCTGTAGAAAACTGAATGAAAGAAGCTCTAGGCTCTAAAGCTCCTCCTTGTCACATATAAAGTTCGTCATTCCCTAGACTGACGAAGGAAGGAGTAGGGAATCTCATTGTTTTCCTGACAATGACTCCCCGACTTATTGATTCCCTGACACCACATATCTCGCACCAATAAGCTCATTATGGTATATATGTGCCTTATTCTAGTTCCTTCTTTTTCAACCGGCGAAAGGTGTTATGCGAATTTTTGCTTTAGTACTGCTCATAGTGTTTGGCTGGCTACAACACACACTGTGGCTCGGTAAAAATGGTATCTCTGATTACTACGGTGTGAACAACGAAATCCAAGTTCAACAGCAAGTAAATGAAAAGCTGCATATTCGAAATGCAGAAATGTTTGCTGAAATTGACGATCTACGCCAAGGCTTAGACGCGATAGAAGAACGCGCACGTCATGAACTTGGAATGGTCAAAGAAGGTGAAACGTTTTATCGCATCATTGGTGAGGAATCCCATTAATGTCGACTCAACTTCAAAGCGTGATTGCCGTTGTACCTGCGGCGGGCGTCGGTAGCCGAATGAAGGCAGACCGCCCTAAGCAATATCTCAAGATTCACGACAAAACAATTTTAGAGCACACCATTGAGAAATTACTGTCTCACCCACAAGTCGCTCAAATTGTCGTTGCGATCAGCGATGATGACCCATACTACCCTGATCTAGCACTCAACCTGAACCCGCAAGTGATCAGAGTGTCAGGCGGAAGCGAGCGAGCGGACTCTGTACTCTCTGCGCTAAACTATATCGCTGAGCAGCAGCTTAGTGATTGGGTAATGGTTCACGATGCGGCAAGGCCGTGTGTTCAGCTAAGTGATATCGACAAGCTAATTTCCGGCGCGATGAGCCATGATGTGGGCGCTATTTTAGCGGCTCCAGTTCGTGACACGATGAAGCGCGGTGCCCAAGGGCAGATCGAGCATACCGTTGAGCGTGCCGATTTATGGCATGCACTTACGCCGCAAATGTTCAGAGCAAAGCCTCTGTGGAAGGCATTAAGTGAGGCGTTGCAACAAGGCGCTTCAATTACTGATGAAGCCTCAGCCTTTGAATGGAAAGGTTTATCGCCCGCTTTAGTGGCAGGGCGTTCAGATAATTTTAAGATTACTCAGCCTGAAGATTTAGCGCTTGCTGAGTTCTATTTAAGTCAGAATAAGGAATAATGATGATTCGTATTGGCCATGGCTTTGATGTACATAAGTTTGGTGGTGAAGGCCCGGTAATTATTGGTGGTGTAAGCATCCCTTACGAGCAAGGTCTTATTGCACACTCAGACGGTGATGTTGCCCTTCATGCGTTGTGTGACGCTCTATTGGGTGCGATTGCTGCGGGTGATATTGGTCGTCATTTCCCTGATACCGATGACGAATGGAAAGGTGCGGATAGCCGTGAGCTACTGAAAGATGTTTACCGTCGAGTAAAAGAACAAGGTTACGTGATTGGTAATGCCGATATTACTATCATGGCGCAAGCTCCAAAGATGGCGCCTCATATAGACTCTATGTGCCAAGCTATTGCTCAAGACCTAGAAACCAGCATTAGCAATGTGAATGTAAAAGCGACGACCACTGAGCGTTTAGGTTTTACAGGTCGCAAAGAGGGCATCGCATGTGAAGCGGTGGTCCTAATTACTAAAAGTGCGTAAGCACCAACACGAAAAGAACAGCATGTCAGATATTTTATCTTCATTGGCTTATCTAAACGGTAAACCAACTGCGAAAGCAAAACTAAAAGCAAAAGCCGAACACTTTGTCGTTAATGAAGACTTGGGTTTTGAGTTTGCTGGTGAAGGCGAGCACCTAATGGTTCGTATTCGTAAAACGGGTGAAAACACGAGCTTCGTAGCAAACGAGCTGGCTAAAGCTTGCGGTGTTAAGTCGAAAGACGTGAGCTGGGCGGGTTTGAAAGACCGCCACGCTGTGACAGAGCAGTGGTTGAGCGTTCACCTACCGAAAGGTGAGCCTGACTTTTCAGGGTTCTTAGCACAATACCCAAGCATTGAAATCTTAGCGACAGCGCGACACAACAAAAAGTTACGTCCAGGCGATTTAGTTGGCAACCAATTTGAGTTGACCTTGTCTGAAGTAACGGATTGCGATGATGTGGTCAAGCGTTTGGAAAAAGTCGCTCAAGTGGGCGTGCCAAACTACTTTGGTGCTCAGCGTTTTGGCAATGAAGGTAACAACCTATCTGAAGCTCGTCGTTGGGGCCGCGATAACGTTCGTACTCGTAACCAGAATA
The DNA here is from genome assembly GCF_041468745.1 of Vibrio sp. 10N.286.52.F8. Lineage (NCBI taxonomy): Bacteria > Pseudomonadati > Pseudomonadota > Gammaproteobacteria > Vibrionales > Vibrionaceae > Vibrio > Vibrio sp. 10N.286.52.F8. The sequence continues at coordinate 397,253 of NZ_JBFRJF010000010.1, read as the reverse complement.
AGCGCAGCTTGTACCTTTCTGCTGCTCGTTCGTGGATTTACAACCTGATCCTTTCAGACCGTATTGAGCAAGATGCGTTTGCATCAGCATTGGTTGGCGATATCGTGGTGAAAGACGGTGCTCAACTGGCAGTAACAGCAGACAACATTGAAGCTGTAAACCAAGACATTGCGAACGGTTCTGCTTTGATAACTGTTGCTTTGGCTGGCGATAATGCCTTACCAACGATTGATGAGTCTCAAGCTCTAGAACAGAAACACCTTGATGCTGAACCGGATCTAATGGCTCTGATTCGTGGTAACCGTATGCGTCATGATCGCCGTGAAGCGTCACTGAAACCAACAGACTTAACTTGGGAAGTGAACGAAGATAATGTCACGCTTAAGTTCTCTCTTGATGCGGGTTGTTTCGCAACAGCGATCGTTCGCGAATTGGTTGAAGAAGTACACGTAGAGAGAACCTACGAGCAATAACGATTCTGCTTGGAGCTGAGTCACTTGATATTGGAATTTAAGTGACTTGGCTTAGCATGGGAACAAAAGAAAGGATACAAGATGAAGATTTTACTCAGCAATGATGATGGTGTGCACGCTCAAGGTATTCATGAGCTAGCAAATGAATTACGTGATCTTGCTGAAGTTATCATTGTGGCACCTGACCGAAATCGCTCAGGTGCTTCAAATTCATTAACTTTAGAACAACCTTTGCGCGTTCAAGAAATTGCAGAAAATACCTACTCGGTACAAGGCACGCCGACCGACTGTGTGCATTTTGCGTTAAATGAACTGCTCAAGAACGATATGCCCGATCTGGTTTTAACGGGTATTAATCACGGTGCTAACCTGGGTGACGATGTGCTTTATTCAGGCACAGTCGCAGCCGCAATGGAAGGGCATTTCTTAGGCGTTCAATCGGTGGCATTTTCATTGGTGGGTAAAAAACATTTTAAGACAGCGGCAGCGATTGCTCGTCGTATCGTCGAACAACATTTAGTCAACCCAATCCCAACTAATCGCCTGTTAAACGTCAATGTGCCTGATTTGGCTTTAGAACAACTCTCTGGTACTCAAGTTACGCGCCTCGGTGCTCGTCACCATGCCGAAGATATGATTAAGCAAAAAGACCCTCGTGGTCATGATATCTATTGGCTTGGTCCTCCGGGTAAAGAGCAAGATGCTGGCGAAGGTACCGATTTTTACGCAATCGAACATGGCTTTGTATCGGTAACACCGTTACAAGTTGATCTGACGGCGCACGAGTCGTTAGGTGCGATGACAACATGGTTAGGGGAGAAGTAAGTGAGCAATCCACAAGCCGAGCGCTTAGTTACTTTTCTGATTGAAAATGGTATCCGAGACCAAAAGGTTCTTGATGCGATTTACCAACTGCCGAGAGAGAGCTTTTTATCACAGGCGATGTACCATCAAGCTTATGATAATAATGCGCTGCCGATCGGACAGGGGCAAACCATCTCGCAACCATATATTGTTGCTAAAATGACAGAGTTACTTGAGTTACAACAAGATAGCCGCGTTTTGGAGATTGGAACGGGTTCTGGTTACCAAACCGCAGTATTGGCTCAGCTTGTTGATCATGTCTATTCGGTTGAAAGAATAAAGTCGCTACAATGGGATGCTAAGCGTAGGTTGAAGCAACTCGATTTCTACAATATTTCAACTAAGCATGGTGATGGTTGGCAAGGGTGGTCTTCAAAGGCGCCTTTTGATGCGATTATTGTTACCGCTGCTGCAGAGTCGATTCCTCAAGCGCTTCTGCAACAGCTGAAAGATGGTGGTCGTTTACTGATTCCTGTTGGGGATGATGAACAACAACTGTTGAAGATCGTTCGTCACGGCGATGAATTTTTGTCGAGTGTTATCGAAATGGTGAGATTTGTACCTCTTGTTCCTGGTGAACTAGCTTAATAACAAGATTAATGGTGTAGGTGGATAGAGAGTCGATGCGTTCGAAGTTGTTAAAAGGAAGTACTTTACTGCTTAGCTGTGCCCTTGTTGGGTGTGCAGCGAATTCGCCTGCGCCCGTTTCAAACCTAAACAAGAATTACTCATCGATTGATCGTGGTAGTTATCGTGGCAGTTACTATGAAGTTAAAAAAGGCGACACCCTTTACTTCATTGCTTATGTCACCAATAAAGACGTTAAAGACCTCATCGGTTATAACAAGTTGTCTGCTCCTTACACTATCCACCCAGGGCAGAAGCTTAAGTTGTGGCGTCCTAGCTACAATGCGCCAGCGTATGGTAAATCAACGGTAGCGGCAGCAGCAGTTGCTGCGCCTGTCGCGGCATCGACAACGTCATCTGCGGCAAGTAAACCTAAAACCACATCGCAACCGAGCAAAAACTCTAAACCGGCTCCAGCTCAAACTACCACCAAAGTGGTGAAAAAAGATCCACCAAAGAAGGTTGAACAATCCAAATCAAAGGAGTATGTTGGTTCTAAAGGTAAACAGAATGTTACACCGCCCACCAAACCAACAAGTGATAAAGTATCCAAATGGTTATGGCCAACTAAAGGGAGAGTAATCAAGAGTTTCTCTGTAGGCGAACAAGGAAATAAAGGCATAGACATAGCAGGACAGCGAGGTCAGCCAATAGTATCTACTGCAGGGGGAACGGTTGTTTATTCGGGTAATGCACTACGAGGCTACGGCAATCTAGTGATTGTGAAGCACAATGATAATTACTTAAGTGCATACGCGCACAACGACCGACTATTAGTATCTGAAGGGCAAAGTGTGAAACCAGGGCAGAAGATTGCAACAATGGGAAGCTCTGGAGCCAGCAGTGTTAGGCTGCACTTTGAGATTCGTTACCAAGGTAAGTCCGTTAATCCAAAACGATATTTACCTTAAATACAATATGCAAAAATTACGTATTGTATGGAGTGACATAGTCATTTAGCGACATATGAAGTTGTAATGTCATGCTAATTTCGCCAGGGGGAGGCGTTATGAGTATAAGCAATGCAGTAACCAAAGAAGAGTTCGATCTTGACCAAGCAACCACGGAACCGGAAGCTCTTGGAAAAGCAAAACGAACAGTCACTAAGAAAACCGAAGCGAAAGAAGAAGTTGAAGTTACGTCTAAAAGTTTAGATGCCACTCAACTCTACTTAGGCGAAATTGGTTTCTCACCACTACTAACCGCTGAAGAAGAAGTGCTATATGCACGTCGAGCTCTACGCGGTGATGAAGCAGCACGTAAACGCATGATCGAAAGTAACCTGCGTTTAGTGGTAAAAATTTCACGTCGTTATAGCAACCGCGGCCTTGCACTTCTCGATCTAATCGAAGAAGGCAACCTAGGTTTGATTCGCGCCGTAGAGAAGTTTGATCCAGAGCGTGGCTTCCGCTTCTCAACTTACGCGACATGGTGGATTCGTCAAACCATTGAACGTGCGTTAATGAATCAGACTCGCACTATCCGTTTGCCAATCCATGTTGTGAAAGAGCTGAACATCTACCTACGTACTGCAAGAGAGCTATCACAAAAGCTTGACCATGAACCAACGGCAGAAGAAATTGCTTCTAAGCTAGATAAGCCGGTTGGTGATGTGAGCAAGATGCTTCGTCTAAACGAAAGAGTGAGCTCTGTTGATACGCCAATTGGTGGTGACGGTGAGAAAGCGCTGTTGGATATTATTCCAGACATCAATAATTCAGATCCTGAGGTTTCAACTCAAGATAGCGATATCAAGAACTCGTTGATTTTCTGGCTTGATGAGCTGAATCCTAAGCAGAAAGAGGTGCTTGCGCGTCGCTTTGGACTACTGGGTTATGAACCGTCAACATTAGAAGAAGTGGGCCGCGAAATCAGCCTGACTCGTGAACGTGTTCGTCAAATCCAAGTTGAAGGTCTTCGCCGTCTACGTGAGATTCTTATCAAGCAAGGTCTGAATATGGAAAACCTGTTCAACGTAGAAAACGACTAATTGAACGGATGATGCTTCTCTAAATAGAAGACAAATAAAAACGCTGACTTTAAGTCAGCGTTTTTTTGTTTGTGGCTTTGGTATTTCATGCCGTCTAATCAAAATAGCAGTACGGCCATAACAAGCTACTTGGTAAGAAACTAAAGCAGCTTCTTCAAGCGGTAAAGTTCTTCTAATGCTTGGCGAGGAGTTAGATCATCAGGATCAACATTCGCTAGCGCTTGCTCTACTTCACTCGGTTCTGGGATCAGGCTCAGTTGGTTTGCGATATCGACACCGCTTGGCTTCGATGTTGGCGACTCCATACTTAACGCTTCTAACTGAGTCAGCTTCGCACGAGCATTCTTGATCACTGCTTTCGGTACGCCAGCTAAACCTGCAACCGCTAGACCATAAGATTTACTTGCAGCACCTTCTTGAACTGCGTGCATAAAGGCAATGCTATCACCATGCTCAACCGCATCTAAGTGTACGTTTGCTAAAGTTGGAAGTTGGTTAGGTAGTTCAGTTAGCTCAAAGTAGTGCGTTGCAAACAGTGTCATCGCATTGATTTGATTGGCTAGCCACTCTGCACTTGCCCAAGCCAGAGACAGGCCATCGTAAGTACTGGTACCACGACCGATTTCATCCATTAGCACAAGGCTGTTTGGTGTTGCATTGTGCAGGATATTTGCGGTTTCTGTCATCTCAACCATGAAGGTTGAACGGCCAGAAGCCAAATCATCGGATGCGCCAATACGCGTAAAGATACGGTCGATAGAGCCGATGGTTGCGCTTTCTGCAGGAACATAACAACCGATATGAGCCATCAATGCGATGAGTGCCGTTTGGCGCATGTAGGTCGATTTACCACCCATGTTGGGACCCGTGATGATCAGCATCTTACGTTGATCATTCAGGTCGATAGGGTTAGCAATGAAAGGTTCGTCCATCACTTGTTCAACAACAGGGTGACGACCGGCCTGAATTTGTACGCCAGCAGACTCTGTCATGGTTGGACGACAGTAATCAAGGGTATCTGCACGCTCAGCCAAGTTCTGTAGAACATCAAGCTGAGATACTGAAGAGGCGATATTTTGTAGGCGCTCTAGATACGGCAGTAGTAAGTCAAACAACTCTTCCCACAGCTGTTTCTCGATAGCGAGTGCTTTCGACTTAGAGTTAAGTACTTTGTCTTCGTGCTCTTTTAGCTCAGGAATGATGTAACGCTCAGCATTTTTCAGCGTTTGACGACGAACATAGTGTAGCGGCACAAGATGGCTTTGCCCACGGCTTACTTGAATGAAGAAACCATGTACGTTGTTGTAGCCAACTTTTAGCGTGTCGATGCCATGACGTTCACGCTCTTCTTGCTCAAGCTTATCAAGAAATTCAGTTGCGCCTGCTGCAAGGTCGCGCCATTCGTCTAACTCGGCATTGTAGCCTTCTGCAATCACACCACCGTCACGGATAACCACCGGTGGGTTCTCTTTGATTGCACGTTCAAGCAGCTCAGAAACCTCATCCACAGGAGAAGCATATTGAGCAAGTTGAGTTAGGTATGGGTGCTTCAGTTGCGTCAGTGTTTCAGCAAGCTCTGGCAAATATTCCATTGCTTGGCGAAGACGCGCCATATCGCGAGGGCGAGCAGAGCGAAGTGCTAATCGAGCGAGAATACGTTCGATATCACCAATCTGTTTTAAGGTTGGCTGTAGTTCTGTGAATAGAGCCAAATCTTTCATTTCACCAATTGCATCTAAGCGCTGATCGAGTGCAGATATATTGCGCATTGGTTGATGTAACCAACGCTTAAGCATACGGCTACCCATTGCTGTCGCAGTGTGATCAAGTACTTCGGCAAGGGTGTTATCAGTACCACCCCCAAGATTTTGCGTGATCTCCAAATTACGACGAGTTGCAGCATCAAGGATCACCGAGTGATCTTGTTTATCCATCGTGAGTGAACGGATATGAGGGAGGGCAGTACGTTGGGTATCTTTCACGTATTGGATCAAACAACCAGCCGCACATAGACCCAGTTTCGCGCTTTCTACGCCAAAGCCAACCAGATCGCGAGTACCAAACTGCTTATTCAATTGCTGCTTAGCGGTGTCTAATTCAAATTCCCATACAGGGCGGCGGCGGTTGCCATTACGGCTTGCCATTAAATCGACGGGTTCGAAATCTTCAGGGAACAGCAGCTCACGCGGAGAGGTTCTTTGTAGCTCAGCGGCCATCGCTTCTTCTGTTTCTGGCTCGCAAAGTTGGAATCGGCCAGAGGTAATATCAAGTGTCGCATAACCGAATTTACCGTTGTGGTGATAAATGGCTGCAATTAGGTTATCAACGCGTTCAGAAAGCAAGGCTTCGTCGGTTACGGTACCCGGTGTCACGATACGCACTACTGCGCGCTCAACAGGGCCTTTTGAAAGTGCTGGATTACCAATCTGTTCACAAATTGCTACGGACTCACCAAGTTGCACTAACTTTGCAAGGTATCCTTCAACCGCATGGTATGGAACACCTGCCATCGGAATCGGTTCACCATTTGATGAGCCACGCTTAGTCAGTGAAATATCGAGGAGTTGAGAGGCTTTTTTAGCGTCATCGTAGAAAAGCTCGTAGAAATCGCCCATGCGGTAGAACAGCAGAATTTCTGGGTTTTCTGCTTTCAGTTTTAGATACTGCTGCATCATGGGAGTATGTTTTTGATCGGCTTTCACAGTTAACTTCTTTCGTTTATTTCTATTGCGGCTTAGGATACGTGAAAGCGTTTCGTGCGAAAAGCGGCTGATGCGAAAAGATGCGAATCCAAATGATATGACAGTAAATAAAGGGAAGCAGATGATGCAGATGACTCAAGACCTTAGTGAGCAGCTTGGACATTTACTCGCTAAACACAAACACGTGTTAGTGACGGCTGAATCTTGCACTGGCGGAGGTGTCGCGAGTGCAGTCACCGATATTGCGGGCAGCTCTGGATGGTTTGATCGCGCTTTTGTTACGTACAGCAATGAAGCCAAACAAGAGATGATCGGTGTACAGCTTAAAACCTTAATGGAATTCGGCGCCGTGAGTGAGCCTGTCGTAATAGAAATGGCGAGCGGGGCATTGCAACATTCAAACGGGACGATCTCTGTATCAATCAGTGGCATCGCTGGCCCAGGTGGCGCGACCGAAGATAAGCCTGTTGGTACAGTATGCTTCGCGTGGAAAGCGCTAAATGGCTGGGATAAAGTAGAAACGCATGTATTTACAGGCGACAGATCACAAGTACGCCAACAAGCCACGCACCATGCCCTGCAAGTTATTTATGATTACCTATCAATGGAAGGTAAGTAACATTTGTACAAATTATTTTCATACAGGTATAGACACTGTATGAATCAACAGTATAATGAAAGCCAATTAGTCACCCCTATGTGGGTTAGAAATAGATTCTAGATCGCTTGTTGAGACAACCGATTATGTGGAGATAGAAATGGACGAGAATAAACAAAAAGCGTTAGCCGCAGCCCTTGGTCAGATTGAAAAGCAATTTGGTAAAGGTTCTATCATGCGTCTTGGTGATAACCGCACAATGGACGTAGAAACTATTTCTACAGGTTCTCTATCTCTAGATATCGCACTAGGTGCTGGTGGCCTACCGATGGGACGTATCGTAGAAGTTTACGGTCCAGAATCATCAGGTAAAACAACGCTAACGCTTGAGCTTATTGCTGCAGCACAGAAAGTGGGAAAGACGTGTGCATTCGTTGATGCGGAGCACGCACTAGACCCTATCTACGCTCAAAAGCTTGGTGTTGATATCGATGCACTTCTTGTTTCTCAACCAGATACTGGTGAGCAAGCGCTGGAAATCTGTGATGCACTGGCTCGTTCAGGTGCAATCGACGTTCTTGTTATTGACTCAGTAGCAGCCCTAACACCAAAAGCAGAAATCGAAGGCGAAATGGGCGACAGCCACATGGGTCTTCAGGCTCGTATGCTTTCTCAAGCAATGCGTAAGCTGACGGGTAACCTTAAGCAGTCTAACTGTATGGCTATCTTCATTAACCAAATTCGTATGAAAATTGGTGTGATGTTCGGTAACCCAGAAACAACAACAGGTGGTAACGCACTTAAGTTCTACGCATCTGTTCGTCTTGATATTCGCCGTACTGGTGCGATTAAAGATGGTGATGAAGTTGTTGGTAACGAAACTCGTATCAAGGTCGTTAAGAACAAGATTGCTGCACCATTCAAACAAGCTGAGACTCAAATCCTTTACGGTAAAGGCTTCAACCGCGAAGGTGAGCTTATCGACTTAGGTGTTAAGAATAAGCTAGTAGAAAAAGCAGGCGCTTGGTACAGCTACAAAGGCGATAAGATCGGCCAAGGTAAAGCTAACGCTGGTAAATACCTACGTGAAAACCCAGAAGTTGCTCTAGAGATCGATACTAAACTTCGTGAGTTACTACTGACTCCTGCTGTTCTTGAAGAGAAAGACGTAGAGAAAGAAGAAGAAAACGAAGAGCTATAAGCTCACGTTTTATAGAGTGGATGTTTGAAAGAAGCATCCGCTTTGAAAGAATTTAAAGCCTCGCATATTTTATGCGGGGCTTTTTTATTGGATCTGCTCCGTCGAGCATGTCTTTGGTCAAATCTCTCTCGTTGACTGAGTTTCTTCGGTACTAGGTCGTCAATTTAGTTCTGCTTTTCCACGGCAAGATATAGTGGAATATTCTTCATTTTATCGAATTCCCACTAAAATCCTGCCCAAGGGTGTCTTTTCTACAAGAAAACTAGTCGAAGCCTTAACCATGATCTACAATACGGCAAAATTCTAACTCGACTATTTTCAGGAAGAGCTGCATGTACATGAGCACTGATGAGGTTCGCAACGCGTTCCTTAAGTTCTTTGAGAGCAAAGAACACCAAATCGTAGACAGTTCATCGTTAGTTCCACATAACGATCCAACCCTGCTATTTACTAACGCAGGTATGAACCAATTCAAAGATTGCTTCTTAGGCGCCGAAAAGCGTGCCTACACTCGAGCAACTACGGCTCAGCGTTGTGTACGTGCGGGTGGTAAACACAATGACCTTGAAAACGTAGGTTTCACGGCTCGTCACCACACGTTCTTCGAAATGCTAGGCAACTTCAGCTTTGGCGACTACTTCAAAGAAGAAGCGATTGGATTTGCTTGGGAATTCCTGACTGAAACTCTTCAACTGCCAAAAGACCGCCTGCTGGTAACGGTATACGAGACAGATGATGAAGCATTCGATATCTGGAACAAGAAAGTAGGTGTTCCTGCTGACCGTATCGTTCGCATTGGCGACAAAGAAGGCGGTAAACAGTTCGAGTCTGATAACTTCTGGACGATGGGTGACACAGGTCCTTGTGGTCCATGTACTGAAATCTTCTACGATCACGGTGAGCACATCTGGGGCGGCCGTCCTGGTACACCTGAAGAAGATGGTGACCGTTTCATCGAGATCTGGAACAACGTATTCATGCAGTTCAACCGTCACGCTGACGGCACAATGGAACCGCTACCTAAGCCTGCTGTAGATACAGGTATGGGTATTGAGCGTATTTCTGCAATCATGCAGGGCGTTCACTCTAACTACGAAATTGATGTATTCCAAAAGCTAATCAAAGCGACTGCGGAAGTTGTTGGTCATGACGATCTATCTAACCAATCGCTACGCGTTATTGCTGACCACATCCGTTCTTGTTCATTCCTAATTGCTGACGGTGTTATGCCTTCAAACGAAGGTCGTGGCTACGTTCTACGTCGTATCATCCGTCGTGCAGTTCGTCACGGTAACAAGCTTGGCGCACAAGGCGTGTTCTTCCACAAACTTGTGGGCGTACTGGCTGAAGTGATGGGCTCTGCGGCAGATGAACTTAAGAAACAGCAAGAGCTGGTTGAAAAAGTACTTCGCATTGAGGAAGAGAACTTTGGTCGTACGCTAGAGCGCGGCATGGTTATTCTTAATGACGCACTAGATGCACTTGAAGGCAAAGAGCTTGACGGCGAAACAGTTTTCAAACTTTACGATACATACGGCTTCCCAGCTGACCTTACTAACGATGTAGCTCGCGAACGCGATTTTACTATCGATGAAGAAGGCTTTGAGAAGGCGATGGAAGCACAGCGTAAGCGTGCACGTGAAGCAGGCCAATTCGGCACGGATTACAACGCGACAATCAAAGTAGACACCAACACTGAGTTCTGTGGTTACACAGCAACTGAAGGTGCTGGTGAAATCTCTGCGCTATTCGTTGACGGCGAAGAGGTTGCTTCACTATCGGCTGGCGACAAAGCAATCATCATCCTTGAAGAGACACCATTCTACGCTGAGTCAGGCGGTCAATGTGGTGATGCTGGTACACTAAAAACAGCGTCGGGTCTTTTCAAAGTACAAGACACTCAGAAGCTAGGTAACGCATTTGCGCACCACGGTGAGCTAGTTGAAGGTGTATTTGCTAAGGGCGATAAAGTAGAAGCAACGGTTGACGCTGAGCGTCGAGCTGCTATCTCACTAAACCACTCTGCCACTCACTTACTTCACTCTGCATTGCGCGAAGTGCTAGGTGAGCACGTTGCTCAGAAAGGTTCTTTAGTTAAGCCAGACAACCTACGTTTTGACTTCTCTAACCTTGAAGCGGTAACACCAGCACAGATTAAAGAAGTAGAGCGTCTAGTTAACGCACAAGTTCGTAAGAACCATGTGATTGAAACGAACATCATGGACATCGAGTCAGCGAAAGAAAAAGGTGCAATGGCACTGTTTGGCGAGAAGTACGATGATGAAGTTCGCGTTCTATCTATGGGCGACTTCTCTACTGAACTTTGTGGTGGTATCCACGCTTCAAACACAGGTGATATCGGCCTATTCAAGATCACTTCTGAAGGTGGTATTGCTGCGGGTATTCGTCGTATTGAAGCGGTAACAGGTGAAGCTGCACTAGATGCAGTAGAAGCTCAAGCTAACGCTTACGAAGAGAAACTGGCTGAGTCAGCTAAGAAAGCGAAATCGCTAGAGAAAGAAATCCAACTGCTTAAAGAAAAGATGGCTGCTGCAGAAAGCGCAAACATCATGGGCAAAGTAGAAGACATCTCTGGTACTAAAGTTTTGGTTGCTGCAATTGAAGGCGCAGACAACAAGAACCTACGTACTATGGTTGATAACGCTAAAAACCAAGTAGGTAGCGGCATCATCCTGATCGCGAACGTAGCAGACGGTAAAGTTGGCTTGATTGCTGGTGTAACCAAAGACCTAATCGGCAAAGTAAAAGCGGGTGATCTCGTCAAGATGGTTGCTGAGCAAGTTGGCGGTAAAGGCGGCGGTCGTCCAGATATGGCTCAAGCGGGCGGTACAGACGTTGCAGCACTGCCAGAAGCGCTTAAATCTGTGCGTACTTGGCTAGAAGAGCGTCTTTAAGCTTAAGTAATTGATACAAAGATGCCCAATCAGTTGATTGGGCATCTTTTATTTTGCCTATTGGAAGTGTGTTTAAACAAGATTTGATTGAGATTAACCAAGAAGTCTAATGGTGGCGTTAGACTCCTTGGTTAATTTTTTATTGCTTCGCCCTGACGCGGAGTATGTGTTTTTTTGTCATATATAGACATTGGTCTTGGGAAGGTGAGGACGGGTGAAAATGCCTCTTATCGTGCAAAAATTTGGTGGAACGTCGGTGGGTTCAATTGAACGAATCCATCATGTAGCAGAAAAAATCATTGAAGCGAAAAATGAAGGGAACCAGATTGTGGTTGTCGTTTCTGCTATGTCTGGTGAAACAAATCGGTTAGTTAATTTAGCCACGCAAGTTGATAGCGTACCAAACGCTAGAGAACTGGATGTGTTGTTAACGGCTGGCGAGCAAGTTTCCATGGCCTTGTTAGCAATGACGTTACACAAGTTAGGTTATGAAGCGACATCGATGACTGGCTACCAAGCCAAGATACACACGGATTCTAATCATAATAATGCAGCGATTGAGCGCATTGATACTGCCCCGATTCAAGCTTTGCTAGATGACAATCAGATTGTTATTGTTGCAGGCTTTCAAGGATTCAATGCGAAAGGCGATATCACAACATTAGGCCGCGGTGGTTCAGATACTACAGCGGTCGCGCTTGCAGGTGCCTTGCAGGCGAAAGAATGCCAGATCTATACTGATGTAGATGGTGTTTACTCTTGTGACCCTAGAGTCGTAAAGCAATCTCAGAAATTAGATACTTTAGACTTCCCTTCTATGGAAGAGATGGCCCGCCGAGGCGCTAAGGTGTTGCATCTTCCGTGTGTTCAGTATGCATGGCAGAACAACGTGCCATTGCGAGTGCTTTCAAGCTTTGAACAAGGCGAGGGCACATTGATCGCGGGTAATCAGTGTTTGAATGATATTGCTGGCATCGCCATCCAAAGAGATATGGTGCGTATCGAGTGTTTGAATGAAGATTTACCGTCTTTCATTTCACATTGCCAACTGTTGGGGATCGAAGTCTGTAGTGTGATCGAGGAAACAGAACGGGCAGCACTCATTATTAAACAAGACATAAGTGCCAAATTAAAACTAGTTTTTGCTGAGAAAATCCGTAATAGTGAACAGGTTAGTTTGTTAACTGTGGTAGGAAGCCGAACACAAGAAATTGTGGTCAGTTCACATGGATTGTTGTCTGAAGGCGAAATTGATGTACAGCATCACTTATTGCAGCAGCAGTCTTTAACTTTGGTGATATCACCAACGCAAGTCGATATGGCTGCTAACATATTACACAATGCATACATCGTAGCGCGTGAAACACAGGGTTATCCTAAAAAAGAAGTGCATTTTGGTTAAATAAACTCAATCGATAGTTTACGAAAATATAACTTTTGTTGGATAATGCTCTCGTAGCTAGATAAATTTAGAGATTACTCAAGGAGCAAAGAATGCTAATTTTGACTCGCCGCGTTGGCGAAACACTGATGATTGGTGATGAAGTAACAGTTACTGTACTAGGCGTTAAAGGTAACCAAGTACGTATCGGTGTTAACGCACCTAAAGAAGTATCTGTTCACCGTGAAGAGATCTACATGCGCATTCAAGCTGAAAAAGGTAATGGTAACGTTGCATCTGGCAACTACTAATACTTTTGCGTAGAGAAGAGGCTAGCATTGTTGCTAGCCTTTTTTGATCTTGGGGAACCGAAACACTCATTGGGACATAGATGGGTTGGATAACGGATCGGTCTCAAAGTGGTGAAGTGAATGCTTTGTGATGCTGCGAGATACAGACAAGGTTGAACAGAACTGTTGCTCTCTATTTTGTTTGGCAAAACTCAAGATTTATTCGCTTCCCCTATGGCGAAAATACGCATCCCGTAGTATTGTGCCATCAGCGGTAGCACTTGCTGCTGGAGAAATTAGATAATTGTTTTCGGCTGTTTATTATTGCCAATCTTTCACCTTAATTTTTAAGGGAAAAAGCGCGATTTGAATCTTATAAGTTCAATTTGCAAGCGCTTTGATTAAATAGCAAACGGTTGAGTGTTTTTGTCCAATTTTTTTCAATAAAGTGTTTGACATATTTTCGGTAAAACGTAATATGTGCCTCCGCAAGACGGTGAGGTGGCCGAGAGGCCGAAGGCGCTCCCCTGCTAAGGGAGTATGTGGTTTGTAGCTGCATCGAGGGTTCGAATCCCTCCCTCACCGCCATTTCTTGCGAGTCTAAAATTAGCAATTTAGACAATGTAAATGTGCGTCCTTAGCTCAGCTGGATAGAGTACCTGGCTACGAACCAGGCGGTCGGAGGTTCGAATCCTCCAGGACGCGCCATTCTCTCTTCTCTTACTTGTAAGTGATTTGAGAATAATGAATTAGGTGAGGTGGCCGAGTGGCCGAAGGCGCTCCCCTGCTAAGGGAGTATGTGGTTTGTAGCTGCATCGAGGGTTCGAATCCCTCCCTCACCGCCATTCATTACAGGCCGATGGCCTTTTTTTTTCTTCGTAGCAAGAAGAATGTGATATATTTCACAACTTCATTCTTAATGAATGAACACCGTGCGTCCTTAGCTCAGCTGGATAGAGTACCTGGCTACGAACCAGGCGGTCGGAGGTTCGAATCCTCCAGGACGCGCCACTATTTAAGGGTTAATTTCTTTTAAGAATGAAAGTCCTTGTATTGACTAAGTTTATACTAAAACCGTGCGCTCTTAGCTCAGCTGGATAGAGTACCTGGCTACGAACCAGGCGGTCGGAGGTTCGAATCCTCCAGAGCGCGCCACTATTTAGGGTTTAGTTCTTATAAGAATGTGAATCCTGATATTGATAAATCGTTCGTCGAAAATTAATATCAAAAACCGTGCGTCCTTAGCTCAGCTGGATAGAGTACCTGGCTACGAACCAGGCGGTCGGAGGTTCGAATCCTCCAGGACGCGCCACTATTTAGGGCTTCTTTCTTATAAGAACAGAAATCCTTGTATTGAGTTGTTGTTTACAACGAATTGATACTAAAACCGTGCGCTCTTAGCTCAGCTGGATAGAGTACCTGGCTACGAACCAGGCGGTCGGAGGTTCGAATCCTCCAGAGCGCGCCACTATTTAGGGTTTCTTTTATGAACCCCTGATATTGGGAATACCGATATCGAAAACTGCGCGTCCTTAGCTCAGCTGGATAGAGTACCTGGCTACGAACCAGGCGGTCGGAGGTTCGAATCCTCCAGGACGCGCCACTCTTTAGGGTTTCCTTGTGAACTCCTGATATTGGAAATACTGATATCGAAAACCGTGCGTCCTTAGCTCAGCTGGATAGAGTACCTGGCTACGAACCAGGCGGTCGGAGGTTCGAATCCTCCAGGACGCGCCACTATTTAGGGCTTTTTTCTTATAAGAATGAAATCCTTATATTGATCTCTTGTTAGTAACAATGAATTGATATTAAAACCGTGCGCTCTTAGCTCAGCTGGATAGAGTACCTGGCTACGAACCAGGCGGTCGGAGGTTCGAATCCTCCAGAGCGCGCCACATTATTAGAAAAAGCCTCGTTTATACGAGGCTTTTTTTATGTCTGCTGCAAATTTGTTGCGACAATGTTAAATTTGTTCGTTGTTTAACTTGTTGTATTTAAAGTAGTTCTTGATTGCTTCTTTGTTATTCCACCTTTCTCATATCAATTCCCAGAAAAGCCCCGTTTAAGTCACAGTTTAAATATCTAAAAATGACGTATTTGACAGATTTATGTGATCTGATAGGCGAATAATTAACCTTATGTGTGCGTTATCCGTAACAGAACCTTAAACAAAATTGACAAACTTTTACCAATCGAGATAATCCATGGGTCGGGATCACTATTCGCTGAAATCCTGTACGTATGTCAGGATGACGAAGAAAGGAAGCAACATGACTAATATTGGAAGCCTGCTAGGAGATGCGGCGACTCTAATGATAACGGGGATGTCCGTTGTCTTTATTTTCCTAACTATTCTAGTTTACCTCGTTCGGTTGATGTCAAAACTGGTACCAGAAGAAGTACCAGAGCCGATCGCAGCACCTAAAAAAATTCAAAAATCACAATCAAACCCTTCAGCTGTTAGTCCACAGGTAGTGGCAGCAATTTCGGCCGCGGTTCATCAATACCGTGCGTCTACTGCTAAGTAGCATTTAAAGGATTAAAAAGGAGTTTATGAGCATGTCTAAACCACTAGCTATCACAGATGTGGTACTTCGTGACGCGCACCAGTCACTATTTGCTACTCGTATGCGTATCGAAGATATGCTGCCAATTGCGGCAGAACTGGATAAAGTCGGTTACTGGTCTCTAGAGACTTGGGGCGGCGCGACATTTGATTCGTGTATCCGTTTTCTTGGAGAAGATCCATGGGAGCGTTTACGTGAACTTAAAAAAGCGATGCCAAACACACCAATGCAGATGCTACTGCGTGGTCAAAACCTGTTGGGTTACCGTCACTACGCGGATGATGTAGTAGAAAAATTTGTTGAACGTGCCCATAAAAACGGCATGGACGTATTCCGTATCTTTGATGCGATGAATGACGTACGTAACTTTGAAAAAGCAGTGAAAGCAACGATCGACGTTGGTGGCCACGCTCAAGGTACGTTGTCTTACACAACCAGTCCGGTTCACAACTCAGATACTTGGGTTGATTTGGCCAAACGCCTAGAGGACCTAGGTTGTCACTCACTATGTATCAAAGATATGTCAGGTTTATTAAAGCCGTATGAAGCAGAAGAGCTGATTACACGTATCAAAGCATCGTGTGACGTTCCTCTAGCACTGCATAGCCACGCGACAACTGGTCTATCGACTGCAACAGCGGTTAAAGCCGTTGAAGCGGGTATCGACATTCTAGATACCGCTATTTCTTCAATGAGCTGTACTTACGGTCATACGCCAACCGAAACGGTTGTTGCGATGTTAGAAGGTACAGAGCGCGACACGAATCTTAAACTAGACCAAATCGAACCCATCGCGGCTTACTTCCGTGATGTACGTAAAAAGTACGCGAAATGGGAAGGTCAGCTAAAAGGTGTCGATTCTCGCATCTTAATCGCTCAAGTTCCTGGCGGAATGTTAACTAACATGGAAGGCCAGCTTAAAGAGCAAGGCGCCGCCGATCGCATGGATGAAGTTCTAGAAGAGATCCCACGCGTACGTAAAGAGCTTGGTTACATTCCTTTAGTAACACCAACTTCTCAGATTGTCGGTACTCAAGCGGTTATTAACGTCTTAACGGGCGAACGCTATAAGAGCATCACGAAAGAGACTGCTGGTCTACTGAAAGGTGAATACGGTCAAGCTCCTGCTGAAGTGGATGCTGAACTGCAAGCGAAAGTTCTAGACGGTGCAGAGCCGATTACTTGTCGTCCTGCTGATTTACTTAAGTCTGAAATGGATACGTTAACGACGGATCTGTTAGAGAAAGCGAAATCAGAGGGTATCTCTCTAGCTGAAGATACGGTTGATGATGTACTGACTTACGCGCTCTTCCCACAAGTGGGTCTTAAGTTCCTTAAGAACCGTCGTAATCCTGAAGCATTTGAACCTGCACCAACGCTAGAAGTTGCGGCTCCAGTTGCTGCAGCTCCTGTACAAGCTTCTGGTGGTATTGAAAGCTACAGCGTGAAGGTTGATGGTCAAGTTTACGATGTTGAAGTTGGCCCACAAGGTGAACTGACATCGGTGGCGCCATCTGCAAAACCTGCTCAGGCTGCACCAGTAGCAGCGTCTGACGCTGAAGCGGTTCCAGCTCCATTGGCGGGTAACATCTTTAAAGTAAACGTTCAGGCGGGTACTGAGGTTTCTGAAGGCGACGTTCTACTAATCCTAGAAGCGATGAAGATGGAAACGGAAGTTCGTGCTGCTCGTGGTGGTATCGTTCAAGAATTGAATGTTAAAGAAGGCGATGCAGTTACTGTAGGCGCTCCACTACTAAGCTTAGCGTAAGGGAGTACCATGGAAGGATTGATGACCTTATGGTCTGAAACAGGGATTGCGAACTTTGAGTTCGGCCAGATCTGTATGATGCTGGTTGGTTGCTTACTGTTGTTTTTGGCAATTCGTAAAGGATTTGAACCGTTACTTCTACTGCCTATTGGTTTTGGTGCTGTATTAGCAAACATTCCAAATGCTGGGTTTACTGATCCAGGTGGTTTGCTCTACTACGTCTACTACATTGGTATTGAGACAGGTATTTTCCCACTGCTGATCTTTATGGGTGTTGGTGCGATGACGGACTTCGGTGCGTTGATTGCGAACCCTAAAACGTTGTGGCTAGGGGCTGCGGCTCAGTTTGGTATCTTCGCGACGCTATTTGGCGCGATCTTGCTGAACTACGTTCCAGGAATGGAGTTCTCGATGGCCGATGCTTCGTCAATTGCGATCATTGGTGGTGCCGATGGCCCAACTGCGATCTTCTTGGCGAGTAAGTTATCTCCGGATCTTTTAGGTGCCATTGCAGTAGCGGCTTATAGCTACATGGCTTTGGTTCCGATCATTCAGCCACCAATCATGAAAGCGTTAACGTCTCCTGAAGAGCGCAAAATTAAGATGGCTCAACTTCGTCACGTTAGCAAAGCCGAGAAGATTCTTTTCCCGCTTGCTGTACTACTGATGACGATTTTGTTCCTACCTTCAGCAACACCTCTAGTTGGTATGTTCTGTTTGGGTAACTTAATGCGTGAAGCGGGTGTGGTTGATCGCCTTTCAAAAACAGCTCAAAACGAACTGATTAACGTTGTAACTATTTTCCTAGGTCTAGGGGTTGGTTCTAAGCTTCAAGCGGATACGTTCTTGAACTTAGAAACATTGGGTATTCTAGGTTTAGGTGCGGTCGCGTTCAGTATCGGTACGGCGGGTGGTGTATTGATGGCTAAGGTGTTGAACCGATTCTCGAAAGAGGACATCAACCCACTGATTGGCGCAGCTGGCGTATCAGCGGTTCCAATGGCGGCACGTGTTGTGAACAAGGTTGGTCTTGAGGCAAACCCTCAGAACTTCTTGTTGATGCATGCAATGGGCCCGAACGTAGCCGGTGTACTTGGTAGTGCGGTTGCGGCGGGTATTCTATTAGCTCTCGTGGGCTAGTGGATTTGCTGGGTCATGTATCGTTACGTTAATTGGTCGTCAATTTACGAATGAGCGGTTAACTTAGCCTTATTAAATGGTTTATAGTCAAAGGGATGCTTTCGCATCCCTTTCTTTTTATTAATTAAGGTGCTTGCTCACTAGGGCTTTTATCAATCAAGGAAATGTGGAAATGGAAAATAAACAGATTGCGATTACTCAATTCGGCGGCGTCGAAAACCTAAGTATTCAAACCAGTGCGATCCCTGAGCCTAAGGCTGGAGAAGTGGTGGTTAAAGTTTCCTTTTCAGGCATTAATCCGATTGATGTCAAAACCCGAGCGGGCCTTGGTTGGGCGGCAGCACAAAACAAAGATAACCTACCTTGGGTACCTGGCTACGATATTTCAGGGCAAATTGTCTCGCTAGGCGAACAGGCTGAACGCTTTACTGTTGGTGATAACGTAGCTGGCTTTATTGGTTTTCCACTGCAAGGTGGCGGTTACAGCCAATATGTGTGTGTTCCAGAAGCTGCATTAAGTATGGTTCCTGATTCTGTCACTCTAGAAGCGGCAGCTGCATTACCACTCGCGAGTCAAACAGCGGCACAAGCGCTCAACAAAGCCGAAGTGAAAGAAGGCGACCGCGTGCTTATCTTGGCGGGCGCGGGCGGCGTTGGTCACCTTGCGGTTCAGATTGCAGTGGCAGCAAAAGCAGAGGTTTACACAACCTGCAGCGAAGCCAACCTTGATTACCTTGCGACGCTAGGTGCTCACGCGATTAACTATAAGTTTGCACCAGCATCAGAAAGAGTATCTGATGTCGATGTGTTGATTGACTTGGTCGGCGGCGATACCGCGCTTGATGCATTGAAGTGCCTAAAAGATGACGCGCGAGTCGTGACTGTGCCGACTCTATCTGCAGAACTTATCTGCGAAAAAGCCACACTATTAGGTTTTACTGCATCAGGCATGCTGGTTGAACCAAGCCCTGAGCAAATGGACACTATGCTTTACATGGTCAGTGTCGGATTACTCAAAACAGAAATTCAAGGTATCTACCAATTAGACGAGGCGCAGTCGGCGCACCTGCAGGTTGAAACCGGACACACCAGAGGCAAGGTGCTACTTAAAATGCAAGAAAGTTGATAGGCAGTGTTAGAATTTTTTAACTCCCTTTTTGAAAATATCGCGCTGTGGTTCTCGGACTCGGCGCTGTGGGTACTCTTCATTAGTGGCTTCTTGAGTGCCACGTTACTCCCCGGTGGTTCAGAAGCTAGCCTTGTGGCTGCATTGAGCTTAGATCAGTTTTCAACCTCATCGATCATTCTAGTGGCGACATTAGGCAATACCTTAGGCGGCCTGACTAACTATTGGATTGGTTTGTGGTTGCCTAATCGAACTCAATCTGAAAAGCATGGTCATAAGGCTATGGCTTGGCTGAGTCGCTATGGCTACTGGACACTGTTATTTAGTTGGTTACCGATCATTGGTGACCCTTTGTGTCTCGCTGCGGGTTGGCTAAGAATGAAATTCATCCCTAGCGTTATTTTGATAGCGATTGGCAAAGCCGCTCGCTATAGCTTACTTGCTGCTATCTACTTCGGTTTTTTCTAAGGAGAACCTATGAAAAAGGTTTTACTTGGTACATTTTCTCTTATCGCCATTGCTGGCTGTTCTTACAATGTACCTAGCTCAACGCCCTTCTTTTCCTCGTTACCTGAAGGTGTCACTCTGTTAGAAGAGGTTAAGCCCTCTAAAGATAAAGTAGTGATTCCTTACACCAAGTATCAGCTTGAAAACGGTCTGACAGTTATTCTTTCCCCTGATGATTCCGATCCGTTGGTGCATGTTGATGTAACTTATCACGTCGGTTCAGCACGTGAAGAGATAGGCAAGTCGGGATTTGCTCACTTCTTTGAGCACATGATGTTCCAGGGTTCAGAGAACGTTGGTGACCAACAGCACTTTAAGATCATTACCGAAGCGGGTGGCTCGTTAAACGGCACGACCAACCGTGACCGCACCAACTATTTTGAAACTGTTCCTTCTAACCAACTTGAGAAAATGTTGTGGTTAGAATCAGACCGAATGGGCTTCTTGTTGGATGCTGTTTCTCAGAAGAAATTTGAGGTTCAAAGAGGCACGGTCAAGAACGAGCGAGCGCAGAGCTACGAAAATCGTCCTTACGGCTTGATGTGGGAACGCATGGGCGAAGCGCTTTACCCTGAAGGTCACCCTTACTCTTGGCAACCAATCGGCTATGTTGAAGATCTTGACCGTGTTGACGTGAATGATCTTAAAGCGTTCTTCCTGCGTTGGTACGGCCCAAACAATGCCGTGTTAACGATTGGTGGTGATATCGACGTTGATGACACGCTAGAATGGGTTAACAAGTACTTTGGTTCAATTCCTCAAGGCCCTGAAGTGAAGGCGGCAGAGAAGCAACCTGCTGTTCTAACAGAAGATAAATACATCACCTTAGAAGACAATATTCGTCAGCCGATGGTGCTGGTGGGGTGGCCAACAACGTATCGCGGTGAAGAGACGCAAGCTTCACTGAATGCATTGTCTAACGTGTTAGGTTCAGGTACCAACAGTTACCTATATCAAAACCTCGTAAAAACGCAGAAGGCCGTCAGCGCTGGCTCTTTCCATGATTGTGCTGAGTTGGCGTGTACCATGTACGTGTATGCAATGGGCAACTCAGGTGAAAAAGGCGATTTGACGGTTCTCAATAAAGAGCTGATGGATACCCTGGAGCAATTCTCGAAAGAGGGCGTTGAGCAAGAGCGTTTAGACCAGATCACTGGCATGGCCGAAGCGAATGCTGTTTTTGCATTGCAAAGCGTTAAAGGTAAGGTGTCGCAACTCGCGTCGAACCAAACCTTCTATGGTCAGCCTGATCGCATTGAATCACAACTCGATCAAATCCGAGCGGTGACGCCTGAGAGCGTGAGCAAGGCATACCAAGATTTCATCGAAGGTAAGCACAAGGTTACCTTGAGTGTGGTTCCTAAGAAAAAGCTCGATTTGGCGGTTCGTGAAGCGACCTTTACCACGCCACCACGTACGTTGCCGGAATACAGCAAGGTGACGGAAGATCAACTGGATTTCAGAAAGGCACCGGATACCTTTGATCGCAGTGTGATGCCAGAAGTGAACTTTGGTGTTGAGGCGACCATGCCTGAGTTGTACCGCATGCACTTTGCAAATGGCACTGACTTAATTGGTACCGTGACCAGTGAAACTCCGACAGTACAGCTGCAAATTCAATTGCCTGCAGGCGAACGCTATGTTCGCAAAGGGCAAGAAGGCCTAGCGAACCTAACGGCTTCGATGATGGAAGAAGGCTCAACTAAACGAACCGTTGAAGAGTTACAAGCGACCTTAGATAAACTTGGTAGCAGCGTGAGCATTAGTGCGGGCAGCTACACCACAGATATTTCAGTCTCGACGCTAGAGAAAAACTTGCCTCAAACCTTAGCGATTGTGCAAGAGGTTCTATTCGATCCTAAGTTCGATGAGCAAGATTTTGAGCGCGTTAAGAAACAGATGCTAGAAGGCGTTGTGTATCAGCATCAGCAGCCAAGCTGGATGGCTTCTCAAGCAACCCGTGAAGTGCTGTTTGGTGACACTGTTTTTGCTCGTGCAAGTGATGGTACTAAGGAATCTCTATCGAAATTGACCTTAGACGATGTGAAAAAATTCTATGCGCAACATTACACACCAGAAGGTGCCAATATTGTTGTGGTGGGAGACATCTCGAAGAAAGAGGTAGGGAAACAGCTACAATTCTTTGAAGAGTGGCAAGGCGATGCGGCACCATTAACGCGTCCACAGATCGTTAAAGAGCTTTCTGGTCAGCACCTGTACTTAGTTGATAAACCGGGTGCGCCGCAAAGCATTGTTCGCTTGGTTCGTAAGGGCCTGCCGTTTGATGCGACGGGCGAATTGTATTTGAGCCAGTTAGCTAACTTTAACTTAGCGGGCAACTTCAATAGCCGTATCAACCAGAACCTACGTGAAGACAAAGCCTACACTTACGGTGCAAGCGGTTACTTCGCAAGTACTCGTGAAACTGGCGCAGTGGTATTTAGCGCGCAGGTAAGGGCGAATGCGACGGTTCCATCGATTCAAGAGTTTATTAATGAGCTGAATGAGTTTAGCCAAAGTGGATTAACTGACGAAGAGGTGAAATTTATGCGCCTTGCCGTCGGTCAACAAGATGCACTTAAATACGAAACGCCAAGTCAAAAGGCGGGGTTGTTGAGTAATATTGTTGCATTGAGCCTTGATGAAGATTACCTACAACAGCGTAATCAGATAGTTGAAACGGTTTCAAAAGAGACCTTAAACGAGCTATCTAAGAAATGGTTTGACCCGAATGATTATCAAATAATCGTTGTTGGTGACGCGACTTCGCTTCGCCCGCAATTAGAAAAGTTAGATATTCCAATAGAAGAGCTTGAAATCATTCGTTAGAGTACACATTAAAGGGGGAGGGAAGAGACTCTACTTTTCTCCTCCAACCTAATTTATGATAGTTCTAATCAGAACAATATAAGATAAGTGAACTGAATTTTGACTGATTTTGCTGCGCGACTAAAGCAAGTTGCAACCAACCCTAAGACCTTCTCTCAATTTGGTCGTGGTGTTGAAAGGGAAACATTACGCTACACGGAAGATGGGCACCTTGCTACTGGGCCGCACCCTGAGGCTTTGGGATCTGCGTTGATGAACGAATGGGTAACGACCGATTTCTCTGAGTCGCTACTGGAATTTATCACGCCTGTTTCTAACGACGTTCCGACGCTTTTGAATCAGTTGTCTGATATCCACCACTTCACGCAAACCAAGTTAGACGGCGAAAAACTATGGCCGCTTTCTATGCCTTGTTACGTTGGCAGTGAAGATTACATTCAGCTAGCGCAATACGGCACCTCGAATAACGGTAAGATGAAGACCTTATATCGTGAAGGCCTAAAACGTCGTTACGGTAGCCTGATGCAGATTATCTCTGGTGTTCACTTCAACTTCTCTTTCCCAGAAAGCTTTTGGGATAGCCTGTTTGGAGAGCAAACTGAAGAAGCGCGTTGTGAATCTAAGTCAGATGCTTACTTCGGTTTGATTCGTAACTACTACCGCTTTGGTTGGTTAATCCCATACTTCTTCGGTGCTTCACCTGCGCTATGTTCTTCTTTCATAAAAGGAAGAGAGACAAGCCTGCCTTTTGAAAAGATTGGCGAGACACTGTATCTGCCAAAAGCAACGGCACTGCGCCTGAGCGACCTTGGCTACACCAACAGTGCTCAAAGCGTATTGAAGATTGGTTTCAACAGCCTAGACCAATACCTTGAAGGTTTGAATCAAGCGATTCGTACACCATCTGAAGAATTCGCTGAGATTGGCACTAAGGTTGATGGTGAATACCGTCAATTGAATAGCAACGTACTGCAAATTGAGAATGAGCTTTACGCTCCAATCCGTCCTAAGCGTGTGGCGAAGAGTGGTGAGAAACCATCTGAAGCATTGGCACGCGGTGGTGTTGAGTACATTGAGGTTCGCTCTTTAGATGTAAACCCATTCAGCTCAATTGGTATCAATGAGCAGCAGGTTCGCTTCCTAGACTTATTCCTAACGTGGAGTGTGCTAACGGACTCTGCTGAGATGGATAACTGCGAGCTTGAATGCTGGCGCGATAACTGGAACAAGGTGATCCTACAAGGTCGTCAGGTTGGTCTAGAGCTGCAAATCGGTTGTCATGGTGAGCGATTGTCTCTGCAAGATTGGGCGAAGCGTGTCTTCAAAGATCTGCGCTCTATTGCCGAGATGATGGACGCTGAACAAGGTGGTCGTGCATACCAAGAAACGTGCGATACGCTTGAAGCTTGGATTGATAACCCAGAGCTGACCATTTCTGGCCAGTTACTAGAAGAAACCAAAAAACTGGGTGGCTTAGGTAAAGTGGGTTGCGCGTTAGGTAAAACGTACGCTCAGCAACACAAAGCTCACCAATACAAAGTATATTCAGCTGAGTTGATGGAAGCAGAAGTTCAACGTTCTGTGATTGCTCAGCAACAAAGTGAAGAAGCAAGCACTCAAGATTTTGATAGCTTCTTAGCGGATTATTTTTCGTATTTAAAAGCATAGCGAGACTTTGGTGGAAAGGAAGCAAGCCTTATTAGGTCAGCCTACTCGAGTGAGTAGTAAATGGTTACCTGTAGTGACTGTTGGTGTTGTCTCTAGCCTGTTGGTTGGATGTGCAACGCCACCGCCAAAGCAGCAAGATAATTTGTGTAGCATCTTTCGAGAGCACCCTTCATGGTATGAAGATGCCTTGGATATGCAAGAAGAATGGGGAACGCCGATTAACGTTGCGATGGCTTTTGTGAAACAAGAGAGTAGCTATCGTCATGATGCGCGCCCACCTAAAGATTACATTCTTGGCTTTATACCGTGGGGGCGTGTAAGCAGTGCCTACGGTTATGCACAAGCTCAAGATCCTGCTTGGGAAGACTTCCAAAAGGCGACCAATAACGGTGGTTCAAGAACCAACTTTGATGATGCATTGATGTTCATCGGTTGGTATACCAGCGAGACGCGTCGTCAATTGGGCATCTCACTATGGGACCCATATAACCAATACCTGGCTTATCATGAAGGCCGTGGTGGTTATAAGCGTAAGTCATACAACAGCAAGCCATCGCTAATTAAGGTGGCGCGCAAAGTCGAACAGCAAGCAAAAGATTATGGATGGCAGCTGAAACAGTGCCGCAAAGAACTAGAAGACAATCGAAGCTGGTTTTTCTAAAGCCAGCCGTCATGGAGAAGAGCAATGCCTTTATTAGATAGTTTCACTGTTGATCACACACGCATGAACGCACCTGCCGTTCGTGTTGCTAAAACAATGCAAACCCCAAAAGGGGATACCATCACTGTGTTTGACCTGCGTTTTACTGCGCCAAACAAAGACATCCTATCTGAGAAAGGTATCCATACTCTAGAGCACCTATATGCTGGTTTCATGCGTAATCAATTGAACGGTTCAGATGTAGAGATCATCGATATCTCACCGATGGGCTGTCGCACTGGTTTCTACATGAGCCTGATTGGTACGCCTACAGAACAACAAGTGGCTGACGGTTGGTTGGCAGCGATGCAAGACGTACTGAAAGTTGAGAACCAGAATAAGATCCCTGAGCTGAACGAATACCAATGTGGTACCGCGGCAATGCACTCTTTGGATGAAGCGAAAGAGATCGCGAATGCGATCATCGCTGCAGGCATCTCTGTAAACAAGAATGATGAACTGGCACTGCCAGAGTCTATGCTGCAAGAGCTTAAGATCGACTAGTCATTGATAGCTACCCTAGATAGGGCGAGTTAGATACTAAAAGGCCCGGTTCAATGAACCGGGCCTTTTTCGTCAACGTATTTTAGGGCGAGACAGAGATTCAGTGATAACTCAGTTAGCCGTTCACGATCTGTGGGAACACGCGAACCAGTTTGATGCGGTTCTCTTCAAGCTCAACAATTTCCATTGGGTGGCTGGCAACCTGAACACTCAGGTGACTCTCAGGAATATCTTCAAGATGTTCCAGTATCAAACCATTCAGCGTTCTTGGGCCATCGGTAGGCAGTGCCCACTGTAAGCCTTTGTTGATATCTCGGATATTGGCACTGCCTTCAATCAAGAAGCTGCCATCGCTTTGCGGAGTAATCTCTTCAGATAAGCTTGGGGTGATTGAGGTGGTAAACTCACCTACGATCTCTTCTAGAATATCTTCTAATGTAACCAAACCATTGATGTCGCCATACTCATCAACAATCAAACCGATGCGCTGCTTATTGCGTTGAAACTTAAGCAGTTGAATATTGAGTGGTGTCGCTTCAGGAATAAAGTAGATCTCATCCGCGGCACGCAACAGGGTTTCTTTATTGAATTCGTTCTTTTCAAGCATCAGACGGTAAGCTTCACGCAGCCTAAGCATGCCGACCACTTCATCTATCTGGTCACGGTAGAGAACCACACGACCATGAGGAGAGTGGGTCAGTTGGCGAACAATCGATTTCCAGTCGTCATTGATGTCGATACCAGTTATCTCATTACGCGGCACCATGATGTCGTTCACGGTGACGTGCTCTAAATCCAGAATAGACACCAACATATCTTGGTGACGTTGAGGGATTAAGCTACCGGCTTCATTTACCACGGTTCTAAGCTCTTCTGAACTCAAGTGGTCGGTTGCATCATGGCTGGCTTTGACACCTAAGATACGAATGAAGCCATTGGTAATGAAGTTAACTAAAATCACCAACGGTGACAGTACCTTCATCAGCACCATCAAAAGGATGCTACTGGCGTAAGAGACACGTTCAGGAAATAGAGAAGCGATAGTCTTTGGGGTTACCTCGGCGAATACGAGGATCACGAGAGTCAGGGTACCAGTAGCGATAGCCACACCGATATCCCCGTAGATGCGCATACCAAGAATAGTAGCGATCGCAGATGCAAGAATGTTGACGAGATTGTTGCCGATGAGAATGAGGCCAATCAATCTGTCTGGGCGGTTCAGAAGTTTTTCTACGCGTTTGGCACCTTTATGACCCGTATTGGCCAAGTGCTTTAAACGGTAGCGGTTCAAGGACATCATGCCCGTTTCGGAACCAGAGAAATAACCAGAAATTACAATGAGACACGCGAGTAGCGCAAATAAGATACCCGTTGATATGTCGTCCAAAACTATTCTTTTCCTATTTGTGTATCTTGATTAATTTATGACCGAACATGGTCGAGATGTCAATTGAATGTATTGCACTCAATATTTTAAAGGCAAGGTATGTGAGACCTTGCCTTTATTTTACAGACTAGTTCAGGATGATTTCCTGGACGAAGCGGCTACCGAAGTAGGCTAATGTGAGCATGCTGGCGCCGGCCAGTGCGAACCAAGTAACTTTCTGTCCTCGCCAACCTTTCTGATAGTGACCCCACAGAAGGATGGAGTAGATAACCCAAGCGATAAAAGACAACACTGCCTTGTGTGCTTTTCCTTGAGCAAACATATCTTGCACGAAGATGAGACCCGTTAACAAGGTACCTGTTAATAAGCCATTACCAATCAAAATGATCTTGAAAAGCTGTCTTTCCACCATCATTAAAGGAGGTAGGTTAGGGTTTATCACTAAGGCTTTTTTCTTTTTAAGTTTGTGATCTAGCCACGCAAGTTGCAGGGCGTATAGCGCACCGATAGTTAACGTTGCGTATGAGAATAGAGCCAAAGAGATGTGCACGAGCAGTTTTGGGTCATTCTCTAGATGTTTGATGAAGGTACTTGGAAGAAACGTTGCTGCCATGAGGTTAAGCGCTGCGAAACTATAAACAACAGGCAAGATGAACCACAAGCGGGTTTTGAGCATTGCACCGCTCATTACCACAGATATGATTAAACTGATTAATGAAGCAACGTTCAAGATACTGAGGTTTTGGCCACTGGCATTAAAAATCAAATCGCCAAGCAACCAAGCATGGAAAGCTAGAGCAAGTAATGCGCTGATAAACACCGTTTTTACACGGATTCCTGTTTGGTGCACGAGACCTGGAATGATCGTGGAAATCGCCATTGTATAAAGAAAGGCTGCTGCGATCGCAATAAGACTGTCCATGGTATCCATTTTAATGATTACTAATTGGCGAATTATACCTCGCATCGCTCTTTGGGGCTATGGCGAACCTCATTCAATTCCAAGTGAATAATGTCTCACATCACAAGCACGGATGATTAACGCTCTACAACGGGTATGACTCTAATCCGCGCTAATGTATACTCACAGTAATAGTCGCAGTTTTGAGCGAAGAGAAAACTATGTTTGATAATTTAACGGATCGTCTATCCAAAACGCTGAAGAACATCAGCGGTAAAGGTCGTCTGACCGAAGACAATATTAAAGAGACGCTGCGTGAAGTACGTATGGCGCTACTTGAAGCCGACGTTGCACTGCCCGTTGTCCGCGATTTTGTTAAGCGCGTAAAAGAAGGCGCTGTGGGTGTTGAGGTTTCTAAATCTCTAACGCCTGGTCAAGAATTCATTAAGATCGTTCAAGCTGAACTTGAAGCGGTGATGGGTGAGTCTAACGAGGCTCTTAACCTAGCAGCGCAGCCGCCAGCCGTTATCTTAATGGCGGGTCTACAAGGTGCGGGTAAAACCACATCGGTAGGTAAGCTATCTAAGCTTCTAACTGAGCGTGACAAGAAGAAAGTCTTGGTTGTGTCTGCCGACGTTTACCGTCCAGCGGCAATCAAACAGCTTGAAACGTTAGCAAGCGATGTTGGCGTAGACTTCTTCCCATCTTCAGCTGATCAAAAACCTCTTGATATTGCAAACGCTGCAATCGACCACGCGAAGAAGAAATTCTACGACGTGCTACTTGTCGATACTGCGGGTCGTTTGGCTATCGATGAAGAGATGATGGGCGAGATCAAAGAGCTTCATACTGCAATTAAACCAGTAGAGACACTGTTCGTTGTTGATGCAATGACAGGTCAAGATGCTGCGAACACTGCAAAAGCCTTTGGTGATGCGCTACCACTAACCGGTGTTATCTTGACGAAAGTTGATGGTGATGCGCGTGGTGGTGCTGCTCTGTCTGTTCGTCATATCACAGGCAAGCCGATTAAATTCTTGGGTGTTGGTGAAAAGACTGACGCACTAGAACCGTTCCACCCAGATCGTGTTGCTTCTCGTATCTTAGGTATGGGCGACGTACTGTCTCTTATTGAAGACCTACAGAAAAACGTTGATACCGAGAAAGCAGAGAAACTGGCTAAGAAGTTCAAAGAGAAGAAAGGCTTTGACCTTGAAGACTTCCGTGAACAGCTAGGTCAGATGCAAAACATGGGCGGCATGATGGGCATGATGGATAAGCTTCCAGGCATGTCTCAGCTACCAGATAACGTTAAAGATAAAGTTGATGACAAGATGTTCAAGCAGATGGAAGCGATCATCAACTCTATGACCATGAAAGAGCGTCAACGCCCTGACTTAATCAAAGGCTCACGCAAAAAGCGTATTGCCGCTGGTTCTGGTACACAGGTACAAGATGTAAACCGTATGCTTAAGCAGTTCACCCAAATGCAGAAGATGATGAAGAAGATGCAGAAAGGTGGCATGAAAGGCATGATGCGCAACATGCAAGGCATGATGGGCGGCGGTGGAGGTATGGGCGGAATGGGTGGTGGCTTTAACCCGTTTGGTCGATAATCTACAAATGTAAGCTTTAGCTACGTTACTTTTCATAGTGTTAGCCGTGTCACAGAAAGTGTACGGCAGCTATGTTGGTGAAAAAATAGCTAAAGCCCTTGCATTGCACCGGAATAAGAGTAAAATTCCGGGGCTTTAATTTGGCACGAGACCCCAAGCTATTTACTTATACTTGGGGTTAATTATTTTATTAAGAAAGCAAAGAGGACGACATGGTAACCATT
The DNA here is from genome assembly GCF_041468745.1 of Vibrio sp. 10N.286.52.F8. Classification (NCBI taxonomy): domain Bacteria; kingdom Pseudomonadati; phylum Pseudomonadota; class Gammaproteobacteria; order Vibrionales; family Vibrionaceae; genus Vibrio; species Vibrio sp. 10N.286.52.F8. The sequence goes on along the minus strand of NZ_JBFRJF010000010.1, from coordinate 367,275 downwards.
CGTTTGGCACGTCACGGTGCAAAGAAGCGCCCATTTTATCAAATCGTAGTTGCGGATAGCCGTAACGCTGCAACTGGCCGTTTCATCGAGAAAGTAGGTTTCTTTAACCCTACAGCTCAAGGTCAAGAAGAAGGTCTACGTCTAGACCTAGATCGTGTTAACCACTGGGTTGGTCAAGGCGCATCTCTATCTGATCGTGTAGCTAAGCTAGTTAAAGACGCTCAAAAAGCGGCTTAATTCTTTTTTAAAGAGAAATAGCTTATGTCGATGAAGGGTAAAGAAACTATGAGCGAGCAAAACAATAGAATTGTCATGGGTAAACTTGGGTCTACCTATGGTATTCGTGGCTGGCTCAAAGTGTTCTCCTACACAGACAATGCTGAAAGCATATTTGATTACAGCCCTTGGTATTTAAACCTAAAGGGTAAGTGGGTTGAGTACAAAGTTGAGAGCTGGAAACGTCATGGCCAAGGTTATGTATGTAAGCTAGCGGGATTAGATGTTCGTGAAGACGCGCAACTGATGACTAACTTTGAAATTGCTATTGACCCTGCTTCGTTACCTGAATTGTCAGAAGATGAATTCTACTGGCGCGAATTGTTCGGTATGCAAGTTTTTACCACTAAAGGTTACGACCTTGGTGAGGTCACTGACCTATTAGAAACTGGCTCGAACGATGTTCTAGTAATCAAAGCAAATCTTAAAGATGCTTTTGGCCAAAAGGAACGGTTAGTACCGTACCTTGAAGAGCAAGTGATCAAGAAAGTTGATCGCGAAGCTCGCCGGATCGAAGTTGACTGGGATCCTGGATTCTAACTCCAAATTACAGAGCGAGAGAACACATGTGGGTTGGCATTATTAGCCTTTTTCCTGAAATGTTCCGTTCTGTTACTGATTTTGGAGTAACAGGTCAAGCGGTTAAAAAAGGTCTTTTATCTATTGAGACATGGAATCCTCGTGATTTCACTCATGATAAACATCGCACTGTTGATGACAGACCTTACGGTGGTGGTCCTGGCATGTTAATGATGGTTCAGCCTTTGCGCGACGCTATCACAACGGCCAAGCAAGCAGCACCGGGAAAGACGAAAGTTATCTATCTTTCACCTCAAGGTCGTAAACTCGACCAGAAAGGTGTTGAAGAGCTGGCAACAAACGAGAATTTACTTCTTATTTGTGGTCGCTACGAAGGGGTAGATGAGCGCATCATTCAATCTGAAGTTGACGAAGAATGGTCGATTGGAGATTTTGTGATGACGGGTGGCGAACTGCCAGCCATGACGCTGATTGATTCAGTATCTCGGTTTGTTCCGGGTGTACTTGGAGATTTCGCTTCAGCAGAAGAAGATTCTTTTGCAAATGGTTTGCTAGATTGTCCCCATTATACGCGCCCTGAGGTGCTAGACGATAAAGATGTACCATCGGTACTCAAGTCTGGAAACCATAAGGACATTCGTCGCTGGCGATTAAAACAATCGTTGGGCCGAACTTGGCTAAGAAGACCAGAACTCCTGGAAAACCTAGCTCTGACTGACGAACAGGAACAATTACTGGCTGAATTCATTAAAGAGCAACGCTCTTAACGAAAAGCAAGCAGTAACCTATTAAATTTAGTATCAGTTTATTCTAGGAATTTATACAAATGAGCAACATCATCAAGGCTCTTGAAGAAGAGCAACTAAAATCAGACCTTCCTAAATTCGCACCAGGTGACACTGTTGTAGTTCAGGTTAAGGTAAAAGAAGGTGACCGTGAGCGTCTACAGGCTTTCGAAGGCGTTGTAATCGCTATTCGTAACCGTGGTCTACACTCTGCATTCACAGTTCGTAAGATCTCGAACGGTGAAGGCGTAGAGCGTGCGTTCCAAACTCACTCTCCAATGGTTGATAGCATCGAAGTTAAACGCCGTGGTGCAGTACGTCGTGCCAAGTTGTACTACCTACGTGAGCGTTCTGGTAAGTCAGCTCGTATTAAAGAGAAGCTTACTAAGAAGTAATTCTTTTTGCATTCTATCGATAAAAGCGGAGCCATTTGGCTCCGCTTTTTTGTGTCTGTTATTTGGAGTTTCGCAGGTAAGAGATCCCCAATTAGCTCATTCCTCGCTCTGGAGGATGACGGAACAAACCGAAACTCATATTTAACCGTCATTCCCTAGACTGACGAAGGAAGGAGTAGGGAATCTCTACTAACGCCGTGTTATAGGCAATAAAAAAGGATTGACGTTAAACGCCAACCCTTCAAAAGCTACTCGCTACTCGCTACTCGCTACTCGCTACTCGCTACTCGCTACTCGCTTAGTACGGATCTTCCGACCAACCATCGCTATCTGACATATCTGGTGCGCCAGCGATGCTGTTCTCTTCGTCTGCCCATTCACCGAAATCAATCATCTGACATTGCTTGCTGCAAAACGGGCGGTGCGGGCTTTGTTCGCCCCATTCAACGTCAGCATTACATTGAGGGCATTTAACGATGGTGATTTTCTTCGACATAGTGATTCTTAATTTGAAGGTGTAATAATAGTGAGTTTAGGCTCGAGTGAAGACTCAAGCCAAACTAAAAAAAGAAAATTAATTAGGTGCAGATAGCCAATTCAAATTCAATGTCTTGAGTACAGGCTTGCCCTGTTTCAAAGCTCATGAACTTAACAGCAAAGCGGTTCTTGTGACCTGAGATCATCGGGTAGGCACCGTATTGCATTGGAATAGATAGACGAAGGATATTCGCTTCATCGGCATCGCTCTGGAAGAAGCCAGCGCGAGCGATTTGCTCTTTAAAGTGACCAGTCTCTCTGGTGAGCTTCAACCACAGTGTTAGCGCTTCATACAGAGGTTGTAAGCTATCCATCCACGCTTTAGCATCTCTCATTCTCTTATCGAGAGGAAGGTGCAGCCAATAATGCAGTGCCGGTAAATCAAAGCAGCATGAGCCACCTGGAAGATTAAAGCGTTGGCGAATGGCACTCAGGAAGCGGTCTTCCTTAAGTGACTGGCCAAAACGCTCTGCCTGCATCAGATCACGATAGATGTTACCAATGTCATTAAGCAGTGATGTCAGCATCTCTTGATCGACACCTTCAACATCCAACCAACTTTTGTAGGTTACACGTTGCTTCTCAATATCTTTTGCCAGTTCGCTCTTGAGTTGGATCTGTTCGAAGATTTCAATCAGATCAAAGATGGAACGGAAAAAGAGTTGATACTGTTGAGCATCGGAAAATGTAGAAGACAAGTGTAGCTGCCTCAAGAGTGATTCGACTCTTAAGTAGATGCGTGTTTTCTCATTTAGAGGATGTTCAAATTTATGGGTGATCATCGAGCAAACCTTCATTCAACATTGTTCTATTCTGACCCATCTACAGCACTGATTGCCAGATACTTTTGATGTAAATCTGTGATTTGAGGCAAAAGTTCTTGGTTTTTAGTATGGTTTTTAATCACGTCATCTGCAACTGCTAAGCGTTGTTCTCTTGAAGCCTGTGATTTTAAAATTGATGCAACTTGTTCCCTAGAAACATTGTCACGACTCATCGTACGTTCTATTTGAACTTCTGCTGGCACATCAACAATTAATACGCGATCGGCCATGCCTTGCATTTGGTTTTCCACCAATAGCGGTGCAACTAATAAACCATACGGGGATGTGATTTTAGACAGGTCACTGTCAATTTTGTCACGGATCATGGGATGAAGAAGATCATTGAGCCACTGCTTTTCTTTAGGATCTGAGAAGATCAGCTCACGCAGCCTACTTCGGTTGAGTGTTCCATCGTCAAGCAAGATAGACTCACCAAAGTGTTCTGTAATCTGTTTTAAGCCGACACTGCCCAGCTCAACCACTTCACGTGCCACGATATCAGCATCAACAATATCTATATTAAAATGCTCATTGAACAGGTTAGCGACCGTAGTTTTGCCACTGGCGATACCACCGCTTAATCCGATAATGATTGCCATGGTTAAATTCCTAGTACAGAAGTGAAATACCAACCCATGATGTCGTTACCCCACATCAAGCTTACCCAACCCGCAATCGCAAGGTAGGGCCCAAATGGAAAGGCTTTATCTATGCCTTGCTGTTTCAAGCGAAGTTGAATCAAACCAAACACAAGGCCAACAAGCGAAGATAAAAGGATGATCATCGGTAGGTGCTGCCAACCAAGCCATGCGCCAAGCGCAGCCAGGAGTTTGAAGTCACCGTAACCCATGCCTTCTTTGCCTGTCAGTAGTTTGAACAACCAATAAACAGACCACAGAGCCAGGTAGCCAGCCATTGCGCCAACCACAGAATCTTGCAGCGATACTGGGCTGATATTAAACAATGCTAAAGCGATACCGGACCATACTAAAGGCAAGGTGATTTGATCGGGTAACAGCATGGTATCGAGATCGATAAAGGTCGCGGTAATCAGTGCGAAGGTGAAAAAAATCAAAGCAATGGCGTAGTAACTGAAACCAAAGTGGCTAGCAACCATTGTGCAAAGTATTGCGGTAAGCAGTTCGACCAAAGGGTAGCGAGCGCTGATTGGATTCGCACAACTGTGACATTTGCCCTTTAAGAACAACCAGCTCAATACTGGGATATTGTCGATGATTCTTAATTGGGTTTCACATTTCGGGCAGGTAGAACGAGGGATACTGAGATTGAACTTTCCCTCTGGCGCTGGAATTTTATATTGAGAGAAATACTCCGAGCACTCTTGTTGCCACTCTCGTTCCATCATTATCGGTAAACGGTGTATGACTACGTTGAGGAAGCTGCCGATAAGAAGGCTAAAAATGAAAGCTAATACGGGGAATAGCCAAGGATAGTAGTGAAATACTTCCATAGTGTCCTTTACCACTTAATCAAGGTGAGCAGAGGTTGGCTGCTCATGGGTGTTTAGTTGCTTTTAACTATCCTAACACACTCATAAGATTAAAGATCGGTAAGTACATCGCGACAACAAGTCCGCCAACGACAGTGCCTAAAAACACGATGATCAGTGGCTCTAGAATCTTGCCCAAATTGTCGACGGTGTTGTCGACTTCAAACTCGTAAATCGAGGCTACTTTATTGAGCATATCATCAAGGTTTCCTGACTCTTCACCGATCATCACCATCTGTAACACCATTTCAGGGAAGGCGTTGGTATTGCGCATTGCGATATACATTGGCATGCCAGCAGCCGTTTCTCGGTGAACCTCGATGATGGCCGACTCATAATGCAGGTTGCCTGCGGTTTTGGCTGTGGTCTTGAGGCTCATTAAAATCGGAATGCCAGAACTAAAGCTGGTCGATAAGGTTCGGCTGAATTTGGCAATGGAGGCTTTGGCTAATACGCCGCCGAGAACAGGAAAGCGTAATCCTAGCCGACTAACAGACAGTTTGATCGAGTGGGAACGCTGACACAGTTGGTAAATAATCAGGACAACAAGCCCTATGCCTACGGCAGTATAAAAGCTGTAAGCCTGCATCCAATGGGAAAGGTAGAGTACTTGTTGAGTGAACCAAGGCAGGTCGGCGCCAAAGCCGGAAAACATCGACTCAAACTCTGGAATCACCATGGTCAGCATTAAGTAGGAAACGGTAAGGGCGACCGCTACAACCATTGCTGGGTAGATGAGAGCCTTTATAACCTTGGATTTTAGTTGCTCACTCTTTTCACGATAGGTCGCCAAGCGTTCAAATACTTGTGCAAGGTTACCGGAGAGCTCGCCTGTCGCGACCAAATCAGTGTATAGGTCATCAAAGTGACGACTTGCGGTTCGCATCGCTTTTGAGATTGGCGTTCCGGCTTCTACACCTTTGCAGATATGCGATAGAATCGATTTCATTTCAGCTTTGCGGTGATTGTCTGACACCAACTTGATGGCTTGCACGATCGGCACACCAGTCGCCAACATGGTAGCCAGTTGGCGAGTTAAAATAGTGATGTCTTTGGCTTTGACTCTATGAGTTAAACGAGTCACGGCTGAAATACTTTTCTTTTTGATTTTCTTAATCTGAATATGCTGCTCTTTGAGCTTTTCTCGTACTTCCAATTCAGTGAGCGCTAAGGTTTGCCCAGACACTTTCTTGCCTGAGCTGTTAATGCCTTTCCAGTGATAGCTTTTTAGTTGTGATTGTTTGGATTTGCTACTCATTGGTGCTCCATGGGTTTATATGTACAGAACACGTTGCAGCTCTTGATAGCTGGTGGTGCCTTCAAGCAATTTATCTAACCCTGACTCTTGCAGAGTTCTCATGCCTTCTCGACGAGCTAAGTTTTCAATGGTTAACGCGTTAGGTTTGTCTATCAGGCTATTTTTCAGTTGATCGCTAAACGGCATCACTTCATAGATACCCACTCTACCCGAATAACCTTGATTGCACTCATTACACCCTTGAGGGTTCGCTTTGTAGATGGTTTGGCTGTTAGGAATGGAGTGACGCAGGAATATGTCTGGCGAGTCGTCAACTTCTTTGCAATGGTTGCACAATCGTCTTGCCAGTCGTTGGGCGATAATCAAACTTAGTGATGAAGCGAGGTTAAAGGGTTCTATCCCCATATGAGCGAGTCGAGTGACGGTTTCTGCGGCGGAATTCGTGTGCAGTGTCGAAAGCACTAAGTGACCGGTTTGCGATGCTTTGATCGCGATCTCTGCCGTTTCCAAGTCACGGATCTCTCCAACCATCACCACATCAGGGTCTTGTCGTAAAAATGATCGCAGCGCCTCAGCAAATCCAAAGCCGATCTTCGGAGTCACTTGCACCTGATTGATGCCACACAGGTTGATTTCCACTGGGTCTTCAGCTGTTGAGATGTTGCGTTCCGTAGTATTAAGAACGCGAAGGCCAGTATAAAGGGAGACGGTTTTTCCGCTGCCGGTTGGCCCTGTCATTAAGATCATCCCTTGTGGGCGTGTCAGGGCATTGAGGTAGAGTGCTTTTTGATCTTCGCTATAACCTAACTTATCGATATCTAAATTAGCAGCGCTGCTATCAAGCAGTCGCAGTACGATCTTTTCACCCCACAAGGTCGGCAGCGTTGATACACGCATATCAATCGCTAAGTCGTCATTTAGACGCAGTTTAATACGACCGTCTTGAGGCAAGCGGCGTTCAGCGATATCAAGCTTGGCGAGGATCTTTAAGCGAGCTGATAGACGACGACTTAAGTGAGAGGCGGGTTGCTGTATTTCAACAAGGATGCCATCGCAACGCAGGCGTACTCGGTAGCGCTCTTCATAAGGTTCGAAGTGGATATCTGATGCACCTTTGCGTACCGCATCGACCAGTATCTGATTGATAAAGCGGCTGACAGGGGAATCGTCTTGGCTAAGATCTTCAATCGACGCTATCTCATCGTCAGACACTTCAACTAGATTGGCGAGTTCGTCTTGAGTGATCTCTTTGCGTTTAGAGTCTTGTCCAGAAATCGAACGGCCATACAGCTTTCGTATTGCGCCTTCTAATTCAGAGTAGTTGGCGACAACCAATTCAATCTGTAATCCGGTCGCAAATCGAAAGTCATCTTCCGCTTGTAAATCGGTCGGGTCGGCAGAGGCGAGTGTGAGAGTCGAGCTAGAGACTGAAATCGGGATAGCACTATACTTGGTAATCAGTTCTCGAAGTCCTAGTTGGTCACATAAGGTCTCATAGTCAGTATTGGCAAGTTGTACTAACGGTAAGCCGAAGATGGTTTTAATGTTGCTTGCTAAGGAATCGCCACTGAAGAAATCGAGAACGAGTAAAGCTTCAGGTGTCGAAATACCTGAAGCTTGTACATGTTCCGCAACTGCTTGTTCTTGAGTCAGGCTAAGCAAACCAGCCTGACGGAGAACAGTTGGGAGGTTGGTGAGCATTGAATATTATAACTTACAGTTTTTTGGTAATAGTGCGTCCTCGACACCATCTGTTGCATCGCTATCACATTCCCATTCGCCATCCCCTGAGCGGCTTAATACAAAAACTTTATCATGTAAAATGGTACTAACTCCGGAGCTTGCGAATGTAAATACGATGGTGCCAACACCAGCTGATGCGTCAGGATCAAATGTAATCGCTCCAACTGGTATCTTTGATGGGACACCTAGCTCATCAGTTAAGCTATTAGCAGGAAAAGCCCCGTTTTCCGCGGCATAAGCCTCTACATTAGTTTTTATACCTGTCATTGTAGCAAGAGCTGAAGCAACTTCTGCTTTGGCTACATATTTTTGATATTGAGGAATGGCAATCGCAGACAATACGCCAATTACAGCCACAACAATCATCAATTCAATCAGCGTAAAGCCTTTCTGATTTGTTCTTTTACTTTTGTTATTCATTGTTCTATTCCATTGTTTAGTTTGTTTCAGTGCAGGCACTGGTTGATGGAAAGAATAGAAGTCGGAATGGGGAAGTGGAATTGTGTTTAGGTGTGGCCGCGAGTGGTTTTGTATTTATTAGTGTGGTGTTTCATATAGTGCGCAAATTTATGCGATCAACTTAAATAACTGCTTGAAATACTGACAATTAAGGCAATAAAAAAGGCACTGTTATTAACAGTGCCTTCAGCGATAACTTATTTATTATTCAGTAAATTACGCTTTGAATCTCATTGATAGATCCATTGCTTTCAGGTGCTTAGTTAGTGCACCTACCGAGATGTAATCAACACCCGTTTCAGCAAATTCTGCGATGGTGTCTAGTGTCACGTTACCAGAGTTTTCTAGTGCAGCACGACCCGCGTTAATCTTAACTGCTTCACGCATCATGTCCGTAGTGAAGTTGTCTAGCATGATGATGTCTGCGCCAGCGCTGATCGCTTGCTCTAGCTCTTCTAGGCTCTCAGTTTCTACTTCCACTGGCTTACCTGGATTCAACTCTTTTGCAATAGAGATAGCTTTCTCAATACCACCACATGCGATGATGTGGTTTTCTTTAATTAGGTAGGCATCGAAAACACCGATACGGTGGTTGAAACCGCCACCACAAGCGACCGCGTATTTCAGTGCGCTGCGTAGGCCAGGAATTGTTTTGCGAGTATCTAGCAGGCGGCATTCAGTATGTTTGATTTTGTCTGCGTAGATAGCTGTAGTAGTCGCACAACCAGATAGCGTTTGAATGAAGTTCATTGCATTACGCTCGCCCGTTAGTAGCGCGCGTGCTGGGCCAGTTAGGGTGCAAAGCGTTTGGTTTGGTTCAACCTTATCGCCATCTTCTACATTCCACTCGATAGTCACTTCACCGCCCAATTGCTTAAACACTTCATCAGCCCAAGCTTTACCACAGAACACACCGTGCTCACGAGTAATGATGGTTGCGCTGTTGATTGCGTCTGCAGGGATTAGACTTGCCGTAATATCAGCCGCTGGATCTAACGTGCCACCTAGATCTTCTTTGATGGTCTCAGCGACTGCACGAGTGATCTCTAGAGGCAGTTGCTCTTTTAAGTAGTCAAGGCGTTGGTGGCTGTTATGTGTGTTTTTCATCGCAAATCTAATCTTGAAAGGGAGTGGGAATGGAATGATACTCTTGCTTAACTTCAAATTAAAGAGGCTAGCGCGACTGCTCTATGGGCAAGGTCACATCTTATTGTGCTAGCAGAAAAGAAAGTGAGACCAAGATGACGATCAGCTCCAACGGATGGTACGACTGCGCTCGGCATGTTCCTTCTCCGTATTTTGATGCTCGACCGAGTGCCGACGATATCTCTCTGCTGGTGGTTCACAACATTAGCTTGCCTCCGGGTCAATTTGGTGGGCCTTACATAGAACTGTTTTTTACGGGCAAACTCGACCCGAAGGAACACCCGTTTTTTAAGGTGATTCACCAAATGGGCGTGTCGGCGCACTGTTTGATTCGTCGCGATGGGGAAGTGGTGCAGTTCGTTTCTTTCTTAGACCGAGCTTGGCATGCTGGCCAGTCGAGTTTTGCAGGGCGTGAAAGGTGCAATGATTACTCTATTGGTATTGAACTGGAAGGTAGTGACTTTGTAGCTTATAGCGAGCAGCAGTATCAAGCGCTTAGCCAATTAACAGCAACGATCGTATCGACGTTTCCTCAAATCACCAGTGAGCGTATCACTGGCCATCAATATATAGCGCCTTTGCGTAAAACTGACCCTGGCTTGGTGTTTGATTGGCAGAAGTTTAAAAAAAATCTCAAAGCTTAAGCCTCAGTTTTTGACGATGGGCTTACCGCTGGTGGGCGTTGAATAGTCAACGCCTGGCATAATGACTTGTGAATTTTTGTTGTTGCGATGTAAAGAAAGTGGTGGAGAGAAGCGCATCAATAAATTGAGAGTGTGACGAACTTATCAAACACTCATTTATTAAAACTTATGAACAGAATTTCCACCCTAAATGTGCGCTTGGTTCGATTTTTAAACGAGTGACACTAATCTTTCTGAAACAATTCATTTTTATCCTGAAACTTTCTAGCACGAACACTCCCCAAAAGTATTACCCCTGTAAATGGTAAGACCAATTTGGTTGCTGTTTTAAATTTCATTTGTTAAATCATGGTTAATTCACGCTGTATTCTATGATGCAGGTCAATTTTAGGCTGGACAGTGGCGTTTTAATTATGTTAATTTCTGCCCAACTTAAAATTGGTATTACCAATTGTCAGCGAAGAAAAAGAAGAACAACAAACTATGGCTTATCAAAGGATTCGTCAGCCAAAACTCTCCGATGTTATCGAACAAGAGTTAGAAAGGTTGATAGTGGAAGGAACACTGGCTCCAGGGCAGCAGCTGCCGCCTGAGCGCGAACTGGCGAAACAGTTCGATGTGTCTCGTCCTTCGATCCGAGAAGCGATACAACGTTTAGAAGCAAAACGCTTGCTTACTCGCCGTCAAGGTGGAGGTACGTTTGTTAGCGAAAATATCTGGAAAAGCTTTTCAGATCCTTTGCTTAATTTGTTGTCGTCCCATTCTGAAACCCAACTAGACTTGTTGGAATCGCGTCATGCGATGGAAGGGATTTCGGCTTACTTCGCGGCATTGCGTGGAACCGATGAAGACTTTGCTCGTATTCAAGCCTGCCAAGAAAAAATTCACGGCGCGCAAGAAAAGGGTGATATTGAAGCCGAATCTGCAGCGGTGATGGCTTTTCTTATTGCTTTAACAGAGGCAGCGCACAATGTGGTGTTATTGCACATTGTTCGTAGCTTGGCTCCGTTACTCGAACAAAACGTCTTAGAAAATTTAAAGCTGTTGCATCGTCGTAAAGACGTTGTGGAGAAAGTGAGTATACATCGAGCTAACATTGTAGATGCGATCGTTTCAGGGCAGCCAGAACAGGCGCGTGAAATGTCACATTCTCATTTAGCTTACATCGAAGAAACATTGATGGATTTGACCAAAGAAGAATCGCGCCGCGAACGTTCTCTACGTCGAATTCAACAGGGTAAATAGCCGTAATACTTCGGCTTTTTACGTGTTTAGTAGAATCCAACTAACAAAAAGGATAGATCGCCATGTCTGACATGAAGCATGACGTTGATGCTCTGGAAACTCAAGATTGGTTAGAAGCTCTTGAGTCAGTAGTACGTGAAGAAGGTGTAGAACGTGCACAGTTTTTACTAGAACAAGTTCTAGATAAAGCACGTTTAGATGGTGTTGATATGGCTACAGGCATCAACACAAACTACATCAACACAATTCCAGCAGCACAAGAGCCAGCTTACCCTGGTGACGTAACTCTTGAGCGTCGTATTCGTTCGATTATTCGCTGGAACGCAATCATGATCGTATTGCGTGCTTCTAAGAAAGACCTAGACCTTGGTGGTCACATGGCTTCTTACCAGTCAGCAGCAGCGTTCTACGAAGTATGTTTCAACCACTTCTTCCGTGCTCCAAACGAGACAGACGGTGGCGATCTAGTTTACTACCAAGGTCACATCTCTCCAGGTATCTACTCTCGTGCATTCGTTGAAGGTCGTCTAACTGAAGAACAGCTAGATAACTTCCGTCAAGAAGTTGATGGTAAAGGTATCCCTTCTTACCCGCACCCGAAACTGATGCCTGAGTTCTGGCAGTTCCCGACAGTATCTATGGGTCTTGGCCCTATCTCTGCTATCTACCAAGCGCGCTTCCTTAAGTACCTTGACGGCCGTGGCCTGAAAGAAACTTCAGCGCAACGCGTATACGCGTTCCTAGGTGACGGTGAGATGGATGAGCCAGAATCACGTGGTGCTATCTCTTTCGCTGCGCGTGAGAAGCTAGACAACCTATGTTTCCTAATCAACTGTAACCTACAGCGTCTAGACGGCCCTGTAATGGGTAACGGTAGCATCATCCAAGAACTTGAAGGCCTATTCAAAGGTGCAGGTTGGAACGTTGTTAAAGTTATCTGGGGTAGTAACTGGGATTCTCTACTAGCTAAAGACACTACTGGTAAGCTTCTTCAACTAATGAACGAAACTATCGATGGTGACTACCAAACATTCAAATCTAAAGATGGCGCATACGTACGTGAGCACTTCTTTGGTAAGTACCCAGAAACAGCTGCACTAGTTGCAGACATGACTGATGACGAAATCTTCGCTCTTAAGCGTGGTGGTCACGATTCTTCTAAACTGTTTGCTGCATTCAACAATGCTAAAGAGACAAACGGTAAGCCAACTGTAATCCTAGCTAAGACTGTTAAAGGTTACGGCATGGGTGATGCAGCTGAAGGTAAGAACATTGCACACGGTGTTAAGAAAATGGACATGACTCATGTTCAACACCTACGTGATCGCCTAGGCCTAGAAGACATCCTTTCAGATGAGAAGATCGCTGAACTTCCTTACCTGAAATTGGAAGAAGGTACGCCTGAGTACGAATACATGCACGCTCGTCGTAACGCTCTACACGGTTACACACCTGCACGTCTTCCTAAGTTTACTCAAGAGTTCAAGGTTCCTGAGCTAGACGCATTCGCACCTCTACTAGGTGAACAGAAGCGTGATATCTCTACAACTATGGCTTATGTACGTACGCTAAACATCCTTCTTAAAGATAAGAACATTGGTAAGAACATCGTTCCTATCATCTGTGATGAAGCTCGTACATTCGGTATGGAAGGTCTATTCCGTCAGGTTGGTATCTACAACCCACACGGTCAAGAATACACACCTGAAGATAAAGGCATCGTTTCTTACTACAAAGAAGCAACGTCTGGTCAAGTTCTTCAAGAAGGTATCAACGAACTAGGTTCTATGGCTTCATGGGTTGCTGCTGCAACTTCATACAGCACAAACGATCTACCGATGATCCCGTTCTACATCTACTACTCAATGTTCGGTTTCCAACGTATTGGTGACATGGCATGGCTAGCAGGCGACCAACAAGCTCGTGGCTTCCTACTAGGTGCTACTGCAGGTCGTACAACACTGAACGGTGAAGGTCTACAGCACGAAGATGGTCACTCGCACATCCAAGCGAACACTATCCCTAACTGTATCTCTTACGACCCAACGTTCGCTTACGAGCTAGCGGTAATCATGCAAGACGGTATCCGTCGCATGTACGGTCCTGAGCAAGAGAACGTTTACTACTACCTAACAGTAATGAACGAGAACTACGCAATGCCAGCAATGCCAGAAAGCGCTGAAGAAGGCATCCGTAAAGGTATCTACAAGCTTGAATCTCACGCTGGTGCTAAGGGCAAAGTTCAACTAATGAGCTCTGGTACTATCATGAACGAAGCGCGTAAAGCGGCTGAAATTCTAAGCGAAGAGTACGGCGTAGCATCTGACGTATTCTCAGTAACGTCGTTCAACGAACTAACTCGTGACGGCCAAGCGGTAGAGCGTGACAACATGCTTCACCCAGAAGCTGAAGAGAAAGTACCGTACATCACGACTGTTCTTGGTAAAGAACCTGCAATCGCAGTGACTGACTACATGAAGAACTACGCTGAGCAAGTACGTGCGTACATGCCAACTGAGTCTTACAAAGTACTTGGTACAGATGGTTTCGGCCGTTCTGACAGCCGTGCAAACCTACGTCGTCACTTCGAAGTGAACGCTGGCTACATCGTAGTTGCAGCTCTAACTGAACTGGCTAAACGTGGTGACATCGAGAAATCTGTAGTTGTTGAAGCAATTGCTAAATTCGATATCGACACTGAAAAAACTAACCCGCAATACGCATAAGACTGGCATTAAGGTAGGTAAATACAATGACAATCGAAATTAATGTACCAGACATCGGTGCTGACGAGGTTGAAGTAACTGAGATTCTTGTAAACGTTGGCGACAAGGTTGAAGAAGAGCAGTCACTGATCACTGTTGAAGGCGACAAAGCTTCAATGGAAGTTCCTGCGTCTCAAGCGGGTATCGTTAAAGAAATCAAAGTAGCGGAAGGCGATTCTGTTTCTACTGGTTCTCTTATCATGATCTTCGAAGCGGAAGGTGCTGCAGCAGCACCGGCTGCTCCAGCAGTTGAAGCGGCGGCACCAGTTGCAGCTGCTCCTGCAGCGGCGGCTGAGCTTAAAGAAGTTCACGTTCCTGACATCGGCGGTGATGAAGTTGAAGTAACTGAAATCATGGTTGCTATCGGTGACGCAGTAGAAGAAGAACAATCTCTTCTTACTGTTGAAGGTGACAAGGCTTCAATGGAAGTTCCTGCACCATTCGCTGGTATCGTTAAAGAAATCAAGATCGCTTCTGGTGACTCAGTATCGACTGGTTCTCTAGTAATGATTTTCTCTGTAGAAACAGGTGAAGTAGCGGGCTCTGGCGCTCCAGTTGCAGCAGCTCCTGCTCCAGCGGCGGCACCAGTTGCATCAGCTGAAAAAGAAGTAAACGTTCCTGATATCGGTGGTGACGAAGTAGAAGTTACTGAAATCATGGTAGCGGTTGGCGATACAGTAGAAGAAGAGCAATCTCTAATTACTGTTGAAGGCGACAAAGCTTCAATGGAAGTTCCTGCACCATTCGCTGGTACAGTAAAAGAGATTAAGATTGCAGCTGGCGACAAAGTGTCAACTGGCTCTCTAATCATGACTTTCGTCGTGGCCGGCACTCCGGTTGAAGGCGCAGCGCCTGCTCCTGTTGCAGCACCTGCACAAGCAGCAGCTCCAGCGGCGGCACCGGCTCCTAAAGCAGAAGCACCTGCAGCGGCTCCAGCAGCTGGCGACTTCCAAGAGAACGGTGACTACGCGCACGCTTCTCCAGTAGTTCGTCGTCTAGCTCGTGAATTCGGCGTTAACCTTTCTAAGGTTAAAGGTACTGGTCGTAAGAGCCGTATCCTTAAAGAAGACGTTCAGTCTTACGTTAAAGATGCACTTAAGCGTCTTGAGTCTGGTGCAGCTGCATCTGGCAAAGGCGGCGACGGTTCTGCACTTGGTCTACTACCATGGCCAAAAGTTGACTTCAGCAAGTTCGGCGAAACTGAAGTTCAGAAGCTTTCTAAGATTAAGAAGATCTCTGGTGCTAACCTGCACCGTAACTGGGTAATGATCCCTCACGTTACACAATGGGACAACGCAGACATCACTGAGCTAGAAGCATTCCGTAAAGAACAGAACGCAATCGAAGCGAAGAAAGACACTGGCATGAAGATCACTCCACTTGTGTT
Organism: Vibrio sp. 10N.286.52.F8; assembly: GCF_041468745.1. Taxonomy (NCBI): domain Bacteria; kingdom Pseudomonadati; phylum Pseudomonadota; class Gammaproteobacteria; order Vibrionales; family Vibrionaceae; genus Vibrio; species Vibrio sp. 10N.286.52.F8. The sequence continues at coordinate 351,761 of NZ_JBFRJF010000010.1, read as the reverse complement.
CATCATGAAAGCTGTTGCTAAAGCGCTAGAAGCATTCCCAGCGTTTAACTCTTCTCTTTCTGAAGATGGCGAAAGCATCATTCTTAAGAAGTACGTAAACGTGGGTATCGCTGTTGATACACCAAACGGTCTAGTTGTTCCTGTCTTCAAAGACGTGAACAAGAAAGGCATTTACGAGCTATCTGAAGAGCTAATGGCTGTTTCTAAGAAAGCACGTTCTGGTAAGCTAACAGCGGCAGACATGCAAGGCGGTTGTTTCACAATCTCTAGCCTTGGTGGTATTGGCGGCACTGCATTTACTCCAATCGTAAATGCTCCAGAAGTAGGTATCCTAGGTGTATCTAAGTCTGAAATTAAGCCAGTTTGGAATGGTAAAGAGTTCCAACCACGTCTACAGCTTCCACTGTCTCTATCATACGACCACCGTGTGATCGATGGTGCTGAAGGTGCACGCTTCATTACTTTCCTAAACAGCGCACTATCTGACATTCGTCGTCTAGTACTGTAATTGAGAAAGTAATTATTAAGGTGACTTTCGGGTCACCTTAATTCTTTATATAAAGACTATTTTTAGACAACAGTTTCCTGCATTTCTCATAATCTGATGGGGAATTGTTGTCTAGCTCACAGGCTAACTTAAAGCTACTTTCACACTGTTAACATCTCTGTAAAATGTTTCCTGTTTGAAAGCCCAATAATTTTAAGAACATCTACTCAGCCTGTTAGGGATAATGACTACAAGAGGTCACAATGAGCAAAGAAATTAAAGCCCAAGTTGTTGTACTTGGTTCAGGTCCTGCTGGTTACTCAGCGGCATTCCGTTGTGCGGATTTAGGTCTAGAAACAGTACTAGTTGAACGTTACAGCACTCTTGGTGGTGTATGTCTAAACGTTGGTTGTATTCCATCAAAAGCACTTCTTCACGTTTCTAAAGTAATCGAAGAAGCTAAAGCGATGGCAGAGCACGGCGTTGTATTCGGCGAGCCACAAACGGACATCAACAAGATCCGTATCTGGAAAGAAAAAGTAGTTGATCAACTAACTGGCGGTCTTGGCGGTATGGCTAAGATGCGTAACGTTACTGTTGTTAACGGTTTCGGTAAGTTCACTGGTCCTAACAGCATTCTTGTTGAAGGCGAAGGCGAAGCAACAACTGTTAACTTCGACAACGCAATCATTGCTGCGGGTTCTCGCCCAATCAAACTTCCTTTCATCCCACATGAAGACCCACGTATTTGGGATTCTACGGATGCACTAGAACTAAACGAAGTACCTGAAAAACTGCTTATCATGGGCGGCGGTATCATCGGTCTTGAGATGGGTACGGTTTACCACTCTCTAGGTTCTAAAGTTGAAGTTGTAGAGATGTTCGATCAAGTTATCCCTGCTGCGGATAAAGACATCGTTAAAGTTTTCACTAAGCGCATTAAGAACAAGTTCAAGCTAATGCTTGAAACTAAAGTGACTGCTGTTGAAGCAAAAGAAGACGGTATCTATGTTTCAATGGAAGGCAAAAAAGCACCAGCTGAAGCTGAACGCTACGATGCTGTTCTTGTTGCTATCGGTCGTGTTCCAAACGGTGCACTTATCGACGCTGAAAAAGCGGGTATCGAAGTTGATGAGCGTGGTTTCATCAATGTTGATAAGCAAATGCGTACTAACGTTCCTCACATCCACGCGATCGGTGACGTTGTTGGTCAACCAATGCTTGCTCACAAAGGTGTGCATGAAGGTCACGTAGCTGCTGAAGTTATCTCTGGTAAGAAGCACTACTTCGACCCTAAAGTAATCCCATCAATTGCGTACACTGAGCCAGAAGTTGCTTGGGTAGGTAAGACTGAGAAAGAAGCGAAAGCGGAAGGCATCAATTACGAAGTTGCTACTTTCCCTTGGGCTGCTTCTGGTCGTGCAATCGCTTCTGACTGTGCAGATGGCGTTACTAAGATGATCTTCGATAAAGATACTCATCGCGTAATCGGTGGTGCTGTTGTTGGTACTAACGGTGGTGAACTTCTTGGCGAAATCGGCCTAGCAATCGAAATGGGTTGTGATGCAGAAGATATCGCACTTACTATCCACGCTCACCCAACTCTACACGAGTCTGTTGGTCTAGCTGCGGAAGTATTCGAAGGTTCAATCACTGACCTTCCAAACAAGAAAGCAGTGAAAAAGAAGAAGTAATCCTTCTTTAGCCACTCGCTAATGTTTTTAAAAGCCGCTGATTCGTCAGCGGTTTTTTTATGTCTGAAGAAAAGAGCAGGAACGTTTCACTCCGAGATGCGAGTACGCTGCGCTTCGGGATGCGAAGAGACATTCCATTCTACAAAAAAGGGTTGGCCCATTAGGCCAACCCTTAAATTATTTACTCGAATCTACTTATAAATGCACAGCATGTTCAAGTAGCTATCCGTTAAGCTTGAAAGCTCTTCTGGCGTTTCTACACGTTTTGCTTGGATGAATAGCGAGTAGCAAATGCCGTGGAATAGATTGGCTAGATGTTTAGGATCGTGATCGTCACAAACTTCGCCACGTTCAATCGCTTTGCTAAACATGTTTTGTACTAACATTTGGTTAGTGCGGTTCGTTGTTACGAATAGCGGCCATACTTCATCACGAGTCGAAGCGCTCCATTCGAACCACACATTTAACCAATGGCTATCTTGAGCCACTAACGTCACCATTTCAGTCGCAATATTATGTAGGTTTTGTTTTGCGTGAATATCCAGATCGATATTGTCTGAAAGGAAGTTAGAGAATTGGCGTACAACGTGATTTAGTACTTCATCAACCAGATCTTCACGGGTAGGGAAGTAGTTAAATACAGTTGCGACAGACACCTGAGCGATGTCTGCAATATCAGCGTGTCCACCACGACCGATACCGCGGCGAGAGAATACCTCAAGAGCGATTTCCATCAATTGAAGTTTTCTTTTTAAAGGTGAAAGCCTAGTTCTAGGTCTCTTAGATATTGAGTCCATTTTATTTTCCTTGCCAACGAAATTTTTATATTAATGATTTTATTATTATTTAAGCCAAGATGAGTGTAATGGTGCATATGCGAATGGTCAATCCTTTCAGCTTGTTTTATAGACAGTTACATCAAACTTGATACATAAAGCGTGATCAGCATTGATGTGAAAGGAGACGAGTATTGGATAAGGCACCAGCGCACATTTCGTTGAGAATCTGACAGTAAATTCGAACCATAAGGTGGTGTGGGTATTTGAGCAGTGCTAGACTTACGCACAAAATTGAGCGACACAACTGACGAAACTGTCAACATTCGTCGCAATCACCAAATAGAATGAGAGCAGTATGAAGCATACAGTTGAAGTCATGATCTCTGAGCAAGAAGTTCAGGATCGAGTGAACGAACTAGGCAAACAGATCACGGAACACTACAATGGTAGTGAAGATCTAGTTTTAGTTGGCTTATTGCGTGGATCTTTTGTCTTTATGGCAGATCTTGCTCGTGCTATCGATTTAACTCACCAAGTTGATTTCATGACCGCGTCTAGCTACGGCAACGGCATGGAAAGCTCACGTGATGTTCGTATTTTGAAAGATCTTGATGATGATATCCAAGGTAAAGACGTTCTACTTGTAGAGGATATTATCGATACAGGTAACACGCTGACTAAAGTAAAAGAGATTCTGAGCCTACGTGGTCCTAAGTCTATCGAAATTTGTACGCTATTAGACAAGCCTTCTCGCCGTGAAGTGACTGTCGATACAAAATGGATTGGTTTTGAGATCCCAGACGAGTTTGTTGTTGGTGTTGGTATCGACTACGCACAAAAATATCGTCACCTACCGTACATCGGTAAGGTAGTACCTCAAGAGTAATCATTACGCTTGTGGTTTAGAAGTCATTAAAAAGCCCGCTTGATGCGGGCTTTTTGTATATATGACGGAATGGGTTAGCTTTGTTGACTAAGAAGAGGCGTCGTTAAGATCTTGTTTAATGCATCTAAGTGACTGTTCTCTAAAGTATCGTTACTTGAGCAACGTACGCCAAGGTCCTGTAGCTTGCCATCGCCAATACCATAAACCACACCATGGATTTCAACGTCTTGGCCACGCTCCCACGCATTTTGCATAATGGTTGAGTTACCTAGGTTATAAACCTGTTCTGCGACGTTAATTTCGCATAACTTGTCACCCCATTGCTCACGAGGAAGCCCCTCGATTTGCTTGCGGTATTTTAGGTAATTGTCACGGATGTGCAGTAACCAGTTGTTGATAAGACCAAGTTTAGGGTTATCAATCGCCGCGTTAACACCGCCACAACCGTAGTGACCACAGACAATAATGTGTTTCACTTTAAGCACATCTACTGCGTACTGAACAACAGATAGACAGTTTAGGTCTGTATGAACCACTTGGTTGGCCACGTTTCGGTGAACAAACAGTTCTCCAGAATATAAGCCAGTCAGGCGCTCGGCTGGAACTCGGCTATCTGAACAACCTATCCATAGAAAACCAGGGCTTTGACCCTCTTCAAGCGTTGTAAAATACTCAGGTCTTTCAGAGCGAATTTCTTCAGACCATTTGGAATTGTTCTCAAAAAGCTGTTTTATTTCTGGCATCTTGCTTCTTACATCCCTCAATTAAGATGCTTAACTATACACAATGTTACAAATTCAATCTCGTAAAAACTGCGTCAAAATTTACTCATCTGACGTGTTCTAGTACGGAAAATCATAAACTTAGCCCACTATCAATAATCCGGTTATAAGACATGAATAATGTGATTGAATTAACACTTTCTGAACACTTGATACATTTGCTAAAGTGATAAGGTTTGTCATTTCATCATCAGGAAGGTGTGTTTTGTTTGGAAGTCGTTTTACGGATATCAATCTCAAAGGGGATATGTTTGGCGGTGTAACTACAGCCATCATCTCGTTACCTTTAGCATTGGCATTTGGTGTTGCTTCTGGCGCGGGAGCTGAAGCTGGCTTGTGGGGCGCCATTATGGTTGGCCTATTTGCAGCATTGTTTGGCGGTTCGAGTAGTTTGATTTCTGAACCTACCGGCCCGATGACGGTGATCATGACTGCCGTAATGACGAGTATGGTTGCTAAATATCCTGAAACGGGTATGGCAATGACCTTTACTGTCGTGATGATGGCCGGTGCATTCCAGATATTACTTGGTACGTTAAAGCTAGGAAAATACGTCACTTTGATGCCATATAGCGTGATCTCCGGATTCATGTCGGGCATTGGCGTTATTCTGATTATCTTGCAGCTGTCTCCATTGTTAGGGCATGCCGCTCCATCCGGTGGTGTAATGGGCACGCTCTCTGCTTTACCTGATACGCTAGCAAACTTAAAAGTGAGTGAGCTATTTCTAGGTGCTCTGACACTCGGTATTCTTTTTGGCTTCCCCGCTAAGTATCGTAAGTATGTGCCTGCTCAACTGGTCGCGTTAGTGGCTGTAACGCTCTTGTCCGTCATGATTTTTGATACCGACTCTATTCGCCGTATTGGTGAAATCCCAGCTGGTTTACCTTCCCTCGTTATCCCTACGATCAGCGCTGAACAGTTTACTACTATGGTTATCGATGCCTTGGTGCTTGGTACATTAGGTTGTATTGATACGCTTTTGACCGCGGTTATCGGAGATTCATTGACTCGTAAAGAGCATGACTCAGACAAAGAGCTTCGTGGCCAAGGCATTGCCAATATGATCTCTGGCCTGTTTGGTGCACTACCTGGCGCGGGTGCCACCATGGGGACTGTAACCAATATTCAGGTGGGAGCGCGTTCTCCGCTTTCAGGTGTTATTCGAGCTTTAGTACTTGCGCTCGTGGTATTGGTTGCAGGTGGTTTAACAGAACCGATTCCTATGGCAGTGCTGGCTGGTATCGCGATGTATGTTGGTTTCAATATCCTAGATTGGAGCTTTATCCAGCGCGCGCACAAGGTTAGCTATGCCGGCATGGGCGTGATGTACGGCGTGATGCTATTGACTGTGTTTGTTGACTTGATTATTGCCGTTGGACTGGGTGTGTTTATCTCGAATATTCTGATTATTGAAAGATTAAGCCGAGAGCAAGCCAGACAAGTTAAGGCGATCAGTGATGGTGATGATGAAGACGATATCCCATTGACTGATAGCGAACGTCAGTTACTCGATAGTGCCAATGGTAAGGTGCTATTCTTCTACCTATCAGGGCCGATGATATTCAGCGTTTCAAAGGCGATTTCACGTCAGCACTCAAGTATCTCTGACTATGAAGCGATGATTCTAGACCTGACAGATGTACCTATGATTGATGTCACTGTTGGCCTAGCGCTAGAGAATGCGATTAAAGATGCATTGGATGCGCAGTGTGAGGTGTATCTGCTGTGTCCTAATGAGAATACTCGTCAACAACTAGAGAAGTTCCACGTGATTGACCTAGTACCTGAATCCAACACTTATCGATTCAGATATGAAGCCCTGACGGCAGCAACAAGCTATGTCGACAGAGATGAGCATCAATTTGAGTCAGTTTAATTTTTCAGTAATAAGCTGATATGAATAAGCCATAGACGCTCACTTCAAGACTGATCATTAATGCCGTTAAGTGAATCACTTAGAGGCATTTTTATATTTATTGAACGTTGATTTAGTCTTCACGTAGCCAAGACGCTTATTTGTTTTCGAAAGAAACTCTCACACGATATTTGTATTCATCGTCAATCAACGATAAACTTGTTCGCAAAATGGCCGAGTAAACAAATCTTGGGTTAGCTTTCAGCTAGTTCGTTTTAAGCATTACTCTCTTCCTCAAGCTCGGCCGTCTACATCTTATCTATAGCAAATGGCAGTCTATCTCTATGTATGCATTAGAAATTGAGCAATTAAGAAAAACTTATTCTGGGGGCTTCGAGGCTCTTAAGGGCGTTAGTTTACAAGTAGAAAAAGGCGACTTTTACGCACTACTTGGTCCCAATGGTGCGGGTAAATCAACCACCATTGGTGTTATCTCTTCACTGGTAAATAAAACGTCAGGCAAGGTTAAAGTGTTCGGCTACGACATTGATACCGATCTGGAATTGGCGAAGCAGAACTTAGGCCTTGTGCCTCAAGAGTTTAACTTTAACCCGTTTGAAACCGTTGAACAGATCGTGCTGCAACAAGCGGGTTATTACGGCGTGCCAAAAGCATTAGCGAAAGAGCGAGCGAAAAAGTACCTATCTCAACTCGATCTGTGGGAAAAGCGTGGCGAACGCGCGCGTAACTTGTCTGGTGGTATGAAGCGTCGTTTGATGATCGCGCGTGCATTGATGCATGAACCTCATTTGTTGATCCTTGATGAACCGACAGCAGGCGTTGATATTGAACTACGTCGTTCAATGTGGGAATTCCTAAAAGAGATCAATGAGAAGCAGGGCATTACCATTATCTTGACCACGCACTACCTAGAAGAAGCAGAAATGCTGTGTCGCAACATTGGTATCATCAATCGCGGTGAGCTGATTGAGAACACAACAATGAAAGCGCTGTTGGGCAAATTGAGTGCTGAGACCTTTATTCTGGATCTGGAAGAGGGCACGACTGAACCTAAGCTTGAAGGCGTGAATAGCCAAGTGATGGTCAATGGCTCGCTAGAAATCGAAATCGACAAGAACCTAGGTTTGAATACCATCTTTGCTCAATTGAGCGAGCAACAGGTTAAAGTCCTCTCTATGCGTAACAAAGCAAACCGTCTAGAAGAGCTATTTGTGAGTATCGTCCGTGAGGGGAGTAAATAATATGTACAGCCTATATTGGACCGCTTTCTGCAGTTTGTTGACCAAAGAGATCAATCGCTTTACTCGTATCTGGGTGCAGACTCTGGTGCCGCCAGCGATTACCATGACGCTTTACTTCATCATCTTCGGTAACCTGATTGGTGCGCGTATTGGTGAAATGAACGGCTTTAGCTACATGGAATACATTGTTCCCGGTCTGATCATGATGTCGGTGATCACCAACTCATATTCCAACGTTGCTTCATCGTTCTTTAGTGCCAAGTTCCAGAAGAACATTGAAGAGCTGCTTGTAGCGCCTGTTCCTAACTACGTGATTATCGCCGGCTTCGTAATGGGTGGTGTGGTTCGTGGCTTGTTAGTGGGTACCATAGTAACCTTCGTGTCGTTGTTCTTTGTCGACTTACAAGTTGACCATTGGGGCGTGATCATTGCGACGGTATTTTTAACGTCGGTAGTATTCGCTTTGGGTGGCTTGATTAACGCGGTATTCGCACGCACGTTTGATGATATCTCTATTATCCCAACCTTTATCTTAACGCCGCTGACGTACCTTGGTGGTGTGTTCTACTCGATCAGTCTATTGCCTGAATTCTGGCAAGGTGTATCGAAGTTGAACCCTATCGTGTACATGGTTAACGCGTTCAGATATGGCTTCTTGGGTGTGTCTGATGTGGGGATCGTGACGTCGTTTGGCGTACTAGGTGTGTTTATCGTGCTGTTGTATGGCATTGCACACTACCTAGTGACAAAGGGTATTGGCTTACGTAGCTAACCTTTGGTTCATCTAAGTAACAGGTAAAGAAAAAGGTCGATATAACATCGACCTTTTTTTGTTTTGCGTTAAGAGCAGAAGCCGACTATTCAGTCGTTTCTTCTTTCACTTCTTCTTTGGTTTCCGTTACCAAATCGAGAACTTGGTTATCGATAAGACGCGTCTTACCTAGGAAAGCCGACATTAGAATCACTGCTTGAGTTGATTCTGAAGTGATCGCTTGCAGAGTTTTAGCATCACAAATGAAGATTTCGTCAGGTTGAAGATCTGCAGCGCGTAGCTGGTCAGTAGCATCTTCAATCACTGATGCGTAATCATCGCGACCACCACGAATAGCGCTGCTGATCCAGCGCATAGTACGCGCTAAAACGGGCGCTCGTTGGCGCTCGTCAATCGTTAGGTTGCTATTGCGAGAGCTCATTGCCAAACCATCCATTTCACGAACGGTCGCAACGCCGACAACTTCAATGTCTAATGCTAAATCAGTGGTCATCTGGCGAATAACAGCAAGTTGCTGAAAGTCTTTCTCGCCGAAGCATGCAAAGTCTGGCTGAACGATATTAAACAGTTTAGTGACAATGGTTGATACACCACGGAAGTGACCTGGACGAGAGGCACCTTCAAGCATGTGAGATATGCCAGGGACCTCAACAAACGTCTGCTTGTCTAATCCATCTGGGTACATCACCTCTGGCGTTGGTGTAAATACTAGCTCAACCCCTTCACCTGTTAGTTTGCTTAAATCTGCTTCTAACGTTCGAGGGTAGTTGTTTAGGTCGTCTGCACGGTCAAACTGCATTGGGTTTACAAAGATGCTTACCACAACGATGTCGGCCAGTTCACGAGCTTTCTTTACCAGAGTCAGGTGGCCTTCATGCAGGTTTCCCATTGTCGGTACAAAAGCAACCGTACGTCCATCACGCTTAAACTGTTTAATCTGCTCACGAAGAGCCGCTATTTCAGCAAAAGTTTGCATACTTACTCCTAAGCGATTGTATGAGCTTCATCAGGGAAGCGCGCGCTCTCTACTTCTTCTTTGTATAGAGCTACTGCCTTACGCATATCACCTGTTTCTGCTAGGAAGTTCTTAGAGAACTTCGGCATGTAGTTCGCAGAAATACCGAACATGTCATGCATAACCAAGATCTGACCATCGGTAACATTACCTGCGCCGATACCGATAACCGGTACGTCACAAGCTTCTGTAATTCGTTTTGCCAATGAAGCTGGCACACATTCAAGTAGAACGATTTGAGCGCCTGCGTTTTGCAGTGCTAACGCGTCAGCAACCATTTTGTCGGCTTGCTCGTCGTCACGACCTTGAATCTTGTAACCACCAAAGATGTTCACAGATTGAGGCGTTAAGCCTAAGTGCGCACATACTGGTACTGCGCGTTCTGTTAGCATTTTCACAGTATCAACCAACCAGCTTCCGCCTTCGATTTTTACCATGTTCGCACCAGCACGCATCAAAGTCGCTGCGCTCTCACAAGCTTGTTCTGGCGTTGCGTAGCTCATGAAAGGCATGTCAGCCATAAGAAGACAGTTCGGGCTACCAGCACGCACTGAGCGAGTATGGTAAGCAATGTCTTCAACAGTTACTGGTAATGTATCGTTATGGCCTTGTAAAACCATACCCAGTGAATCACCGACAAGCAGAACTGGCATTTCTTGGCTTTCGAATAATTGAGCAAAGCTCGCATCATAAGCTGTCGAAGTCGCGAATTTACGGCCTTCACGTTTGCATTTGATCAGGTCGTTAATGGTTACTTTTTTCATTGGTTTTCCTTAATGCGCTTGGCTATTGTTGCCAAACATTGAGCCCGTTCTTATCTACTATTTTCAGTAGTTCTGTCAGCTCAGTCCCATCAGGGAGTTGTAAACTTGGTGCGATTTCAGCAAGCGGGTAGAGTACAAACTCTCGTTCTTTCATTCCATAATGAGGAACGATTAAGCGCTCTGAATCGATCACCTCATTGCCGTATAGCACAATGTCGAGATCCAAGGTTCTTGGTCCCCAACGTTCGTCTTTACGGACGCGCCCTTGCTCTAGTTCGATCTTTTGAGTGCAATCAAGCAGTTCAATTGGCGTTAATTCGGTTTGGATAGCGACTACCGCGTTGATGTAGTCTGGTTGATTTTGCGGTCCCATTGGAGTGCTACTATATAGCTGAGAGGTCGCAATAAACGTTGATCGCGGTAGGCTTTTTAGCGTTTCGATAGCCAAATTTGCTTGGCTAACTGGGTCGGCAAGGTTGCTGCCGACCGCAATGTAAGCAGTTATCATTCTGATTGCTTACTCTTTTTGTTTCGGTAAGTCTTACGGCGACGATGGCCTGACTTTGATGGTGCTGCAACGTCGTTAGCCATTGCTTGACGCATGTTACGACCTGCAGTCTGATAACGCTCCCACCATTTTGCTAACTCTTTGGTTTCGCCACCTTCAATCTCACCACGCATTTCTAGGAAATCGTAGCCTGCACGGAATTTGTTTAATTCCATTAGACGAACAGCGCGTTTACCGTTGCGACGAGGCAGTCGAAGTTGCAGTTGCCAAACTTCGCGAATGGTTGCTGTGTGACGACGAGGAATCGCAATAGACTTTACTTGCTGATCTAGAATGATGTTACTCGCTTCCATGATCGCATCGTAATGCGCCATACCCTGTTCAGCGACAAGTTTGTCTGCCAGCTTGTTCATTGGGTACCAAAGCATCGCTGCGAACATGAATGCTGGGTTTACTCGCTTACCATCTTCGATGCGAAGGTCGGTTGAATCGAGAACCAAATCAAGCATCTGCTCTGTGTGTGAGTCGTAATCTTCGGTGAAGTGCTGCGCTACCGCTGGGAACATCTGTTGGAATAGATTGTACTCGCGCATCAAGTGGTAGGTTTCTAAACCGTGACCTGATTGCAGTAATTTCAGAGACTCTTCGTAAAGGCGCGCTGCTGGGATATCTCTTAGAAGGTGAGCTAACTCTTCGATAGGGTCTGCTGTGTCTTCTTCGATGTCGAAATCCAGTTTAGCGGCGAAGCGCATTGCACGTAGCATACGTACTGGGTCTTCGCGGTAACGCGTTTCTGGATCGCCAATCAGGCGGATCAGTTTATCTTCTAAATCTTCTACACCACCCGCGTAATCGTGGATGCTGTAGTCTGCAATGTTGTAGTACATCGCGTTGATTGTGAAATCACGACGCTCTGCATCTTCATCAACACTGCCGTACACGTTATCGCGAAGTAGCATGCCTTCTTTCGATTGTGCAGAAACGTTCTTCGATGGTTCTTGGTGGTGACCACGGAAAGTTGCCACTTCAATGATGTCGCGACCAAACATGATATGTGCCAAGCGGAAACGGCGACCGATAAGACGACAGTTTCTGAAGAGGTGTTTGATTTGCTCTGGCGTTGCGTTGGTCGCAATATCAAAATCTTTTGGCTGAGAGCCTAATAAGATATCGCGCACACCACCACCGACTAGAAATGCGTCAAAACCCGCACCATTCAGGCGATATAGCACTTTTAGTGCGTTGTCGCTGATCTGCTTGCGTGAAATATTGTGCTCTTGACGAGTATAAATATTCAGAGCTAATTCGTGGAATCCGCGTTGTTCGCTTGGGGTATTGTCGTTTGTATTCATTAGTTTAGAACAAAGTAGGTATCGCCAACTTTGTTTTTCTCTTAGTCCAAAGTGGTAGTGCAGAGTTTAATTGCGGCTAATAATAGCTTAGCGCGAGCCATTTGAGAACATCGTCTGCTTAACCACAGTGGTTGGTTATGGCATTTTTATGTGTCGTTTTTGCTATTTGCCGTGAGTTTCGAGCTAATTACAGTGCTCTTTTTGTAAACTATCAGGTAACTGACTGACGTTCCATTGTTGGCAGCCCCACAATAAAATCTCATCCATTGAAGCCTCATAAAGGGCCGTCGGGATATCAAAACCTAAGAATCGCATCGCGTTGAGTAACGTTGGTTTTGGGTTGTCTAGATCTATCGCGGTGGCATGGTTCTGTTTTGACAGTTTATTCCCCAAGCCATCGGTTGCCAATGGTAAGTGCAAGTAGCTCACTGTTTTTTGCTTGAGCGTCTTATACAAACTGATTTGTCGACCTGTTGGTTCTATCAGGTCTGCGCCTCTTACGACTTCTGTTACTCCTTGGTCGATGTCATCAAGAACAACGGCCAAGTTATAGGCAAACAATCCATCTCTGCGTTTAATAATAAAATCTTCTTCAGCTAGTGCTTTAGGGATTTGAATGGTGCCGTGGCGAACATCATCAAAGGACTCCACTGGAAAGTCCATGCACAAGCGCACCGCCTGTTCGCCTGAATCGATTAAGCCTGCATCTCGACAATGACCATTGTAAAAACCACCCAAAGCCTTTATCTGCTTGCGGGTGCATTGGCAGTAGTAGGCTTGATTGTCAGCGACCCATTGATCGATTTGAGCTTGATACAAGCCATGACGCTGACTTTGATAAACGACTTCACCATCCCAGAATAGATGGTAAGCCTCAAGCGTCTTAAGAATGAGGTCTGCAGCGCCGGCCATTTCTCTTGGCGGGTCGAGGTCTTCCATACGAACTAACCATTTTCCTTGGTTAGATTTCGCTTGAAAGTAGCTACCAAGAGCAGCAACAAGTGAGCCAAAATGAAGAGGACCTGACGGTGATGGTGCAAAGCGCCCGATATAATTCATGAGTGAACAACCTAATCTAAATGGTACCGCAGTAGCCGATTCTTAAGACGTTTGACAAGAGCTTTAATGCCTAGAACTAAGCTTCAATCTATAGAACAAGGTTTGATGTATAGAACTAAGGCTTAAAGCTGCTATTTACTATCAAGCGTGTGAAATACTTCGCTTGGATAACAAACAAAAAAGGGAGCCAAGGCTCCCTTTCTTTACATCTGCAAGAATTAACCTTGCATCTGTTTTTCTTTGATCTCTGCAAGTGTTTTACAGTCAATACAAAGATCAGCAGTTGGACGAGCTTCAAGGCGACGAATGCCAATCTCGATACCGCAAGAATCACAGAAGCCGAAATCGTCTTCTTCGATCTTGTCTAATGTCTTCTCAATTTTTTTGATAAGACGACGCTCACGGTCACGGTTACGTAACTCTAGGCTGAATTCTTCTTCTTGAGAAGCACGGTCAACTGGGTCTGGGAAATTCGCTGCTTCGTCCTGCATGTGGTGCACAGTACGATCAACTTCTTCCCTGAGCTGGTTGCGCCAAGCTGCTAAAATTTTTGTAAAATGTTCCGTTTGCTCAAGTGACATGTACTCTTCACCTGGCTTCTCTTGGTACGGTTCAACACCTGCGATGGCTAGGATGCCTAGCGCTTTTTTCTTAGATTCTGGCATACAGCATCTCCTATTTACACCTAGTCAACTGCAAAGCAGCTAATTTTAAGGCGGGTATCTATAGCAGAAAGAACGAATGGTGGCAAATACTCTTATTCAAACTTGCAATCAATGTGATTAGTTCAGCATCTTTGCTTAGCTATTGATAAATTCAACAGCTTGTTTTAGTTGTATTTGAGTACTGCTGAGCTCTGCTTTATAGCAAAGCACTTCAACTCCAGCGTCTTGTGCTTGTTTTAGTAATAACGAATATTTGGCGTCTATATGGTGTGCCGCAGACACTTTTTCAATACCTGAATGTAAAACAGTGAATAAAAGTACGGCTCTATTTCCAGATTCGACCATTTCTGTGAGTTCACGCAGATGTTTTTGGCCTCTGGTTGTGACCGCATCAGGGAAAAAACCTTGCCCTTTAGTTGACGTTTCTTGCTCGTCGAGCAAAGTGACGCTTTTCACTTCGATATAGCAAGGCGGCTTTTCGTTATCTTCAAGCAGAATATCAATGCGACTATTCTCACTGCCATATTTCACTTCGGTTCGTAACGCGTTATAACCTAAGAGTTCAACTATAGTCCCATTTTCAATTGCTTCCACTGCTAGCTGGTTTGCCCGCGCAGTATTTACACAAATACGATGACCTTTGTCTGTTTCTGAGATCTCCCAGCTGTTTGGGTACTTTCTCTTTGCATTATCGGAGGTTGAGTACCACACCGTATTGCCAGGAGTCGCACATCCTGTCATCGCTCCAGTGTTAGCGCAGTGGATAGTGCGCTCGCTACCGTCTGGAAGTTGGATGTCAGTGAGAAAGCGTTTATAGCGTTTAATAAGAGTCGCTGGCTCTAATGGAGGATTGAAGTGCATATTACTTATTTAGACAGGTAGGTTTTTATGTACAATGTTGCCAACATTACACCACAAGGTTCTCCCATTGCCACAACTGCCCATAGAAGCTGTGATGCCAGATCTGCTCGCTGGCTTAGAAACACACACTCAACTTATTCTAAAGGCCGCTCCCGGTGCGGGTAAGTCAACATTCTTCCCTTTACAGTTAGTTAAGACCAACGCCGTTCAAGGCAAAATCATCATGCTTGAACCGAGGCGTTTGGCTGCAAGGAATATTGCTACTTACTTAGCGAGCCAATTGGGAGAAAAGGTGGGAGAGAGCATTGGCTTTAGAGTTCGTGGTGAATCTAAAAGCAGCAGTGCGACTCGCTTAGAGATTGTTACTGAAGGGATCATGACAAGAATGATCCAAACCGACCCTGAATTAACTGGGGTTGATATGGTGATCTTTGATGAATTTCACGAGCGCAGTATTCACGCCGATACCGCATTGGCGTTTAGCTTAGAGATCCAAGAGGCGTTGCGTGACGATCTGAAAGTGGTAGTGATGTCGGCAACTTTAGATCAACAAGCTCTGCAAACTTTGCTGCCGAATGCCAAATACGTTGAATCACAAGGTCGCACCTTTCCGGTCGATTTCCGTTATCAGCCTCTTAACGCAAATGAATATCTAGCCCCTAAAATGGCTAACGTGATTCGCTCTCTGATGGAGAAAGAGTCAGGCTCACTTCTGGCCTTTTTGCCGGGCGTTTCTGCGATTAAGCAGGTGGAATCTCAACTAGAACAATTCGCCAATGATATCGATGTGTGTCCTCTGTATGGGCAACTCAGCTTTTCTCAACAGCAGAAAGCGATCGCGCCATCAGAGAAAGGGCGTCGAAAGGTGGTGTTAGCGACCAATATTGCTGAGACTTCTTTGACGATTGAAGGTATTCGATTGGTGGTTGATTCTGGGCTTGAACGTGTGGCGAAGTTCGATCTGAAAACCGGTATTACTAAGCTTGAGCAAGTGAAAATCTCGCAATCTTCAGCTGAACAACGAGCGGGCCGTGCGGGACGAATTGAAGAGGGCTTGTGCGTTCGTTTGTACAGCGAAACGCAGCTGATGCAGCAACCAGCTATACCAGAACCTGAAATTCTTCATTCTGATTTGTCTTCGCTGGTGTCTGAATTGACGCAATGGGGCGCTGCGAGTGCTGATGAACTGCAATGGTTAGACGTTCCACCCAAAGCTTCTATCGGGCAAGCCAAGCAACTCTTACAGACTCTTGAATTGTTAGACGATAATGGTCAATTTACGGCATTAGGAAAACAGGTCCAACGTTTAGGTCTAGAGCCTCGTATTGCCAGCATGTTGGTTAAAGCGCAGCAAGGTAGTCCTGCTCTGTTGAATGTCGCGATTGTTGCTGCTGCTTTGCTGGAAGAGCCGGAGCGCAATGTGACGGATATTCAACACTCTTTGCATCGACTTAAGCAAAGAAAACATTCCAAAAATAGCGTTGTGATGCAGCGAGCGAAAAGTCTCGCGAGCAAACTCAATCATCACTTAGATTTGTCACAAGCTGACGAATCATTGCTACCATTAGTGCTTTGTTTTGCCTTCCCAGACCGGATTGCACAAGTGAGAAGCGCGACCAGCAGTGCTTTCCTTTTGGCGAATGGCCACGGTGCTGAGGTTCGTGATGATGATCCACTGGCGAACAATAACTATATCGTAGTGATTGATTTGATGCGCAGCACAGGGCGAGCCAGTCAGATTTTCTTAGCCACCGCGGTTGATATCGCACAGTTAGAAGCTGAATTTCCAAAACTGTTTGTGCGTTCCGATTACGCCGATTGGGATGAGAAACGTGGCCGTTTAGTTGCTGAGCAGCGTGTATCTCTGGGCAAGTTGATTATCAGCACCAAAGCTTTACCTGATCCCGATGCGAATCAGGCGAGCCAAGCGCTGCTCAATTATGTCGCTCGATGTGGGTTGGATCGCTTAAATTGGACAGCTTCGGCTAAGCAGTTGGTTGAGCGTGTACGCTGTGCAGAGCTTTGGATGCCTGAGCATGATTGGCCAGCGATGGACGATGCGAGTTTGATTGAACACCTTGATGAGTGGCTATCTCCCTATCTGAATGGCATTAAGTCGGCAAAAGGACTGTCTAGTGTTTCGATTGAGCAAGCATTGTCGGCTTATCTTGGTTGGCCTTTGAATCAAGAAATCGACCAATGGTTGCCAACGCACTATCTGATGCCAACAGGCAGCAAGAAGGCCATTCGTTATCAATATCAATCTGAACCAGTGATCTCAGTGCGAATGCAGGAAGTCTTTGGCGAACAAGACTCGCCATTGATCGCGCAAGGGCGTAAAAAAGTAGTGCTTGAGCTCCTTTCTCCAGCACAGCGACCACTACAAATTACTCAAGATTTAGCTGGCTTTTGGGCTGGCGCGTACAAAGAAGTACAAAAAGAGATGAAGGGCCGTTACCCAAAACATCCTTGGCCGGATGACCCTGCTAACCATGTAGCAACCACTAAAACCAAACGACAGTTGAATCGATGATGACCAAAATGTTAACGCCAAAAAAGGCACCACCTAAAAAAGCGCCAGCAAAGAAGTCACCAGCGACCAAAGCCAAGCCAAGAAAACCAAGAGCGGCTGCGAAAAAGACCAAACCTAAGGCTAAGAAATCTGGCAAAAGAGGTTGGTTGAAGATCCTATGGGGCATTTCTTGGAAAGCGGGCTTAGCGCTTGCGGCATTGCTGTTGTTCGTCGGTATTTATCTTGATTCTGTGGTCAAACAGCGCTTTGAAGGTCAGCTGTTTGATTTGCCAACCGTGGTTTATGCGCGAGTGCTAGACCTGTCTCCGGGAACTCCGGTGAGTTTGGTTCAGGTTAAGAATGAGCTCGATGTACTTAATTACCGTAAGGTGAACGCGCCTCGTCACCCAGGCGAATACTCTTCTTCTTCGACCAAGATTGAAATGATTCGTCGTCCGTTCGAGTTTGTTGATGGACCGGAAGCGGATCGTCATGTGATGCTGCACTTCAATGGTAACGAATTAACTCGCATTCAGTCGCTGGAGAAGAAAGGCGACATGGGCTACCTGCGTGTTGAACCGAAAATGCTTGGCATGCTTGAGAAAAGTAACGATGAGCAGCGCCTGTTCTTAAAACGCAATCAGTTCCCAGAAGTGATGGTTGATGCCTTACTGGCAACCGAAGACCGAAACTTCTATCAACACGATGGTGTGTCGCCACTGGCCATCGCTCGTGCAATGGTCGTTAACGTCAAAGCTGGGCGAACGGTACAAGGTGGTAGTACGCTGACACAACAGTTGGCAAAAAACCTGTTCTTGTCCAGTGAACGTACATTGTGGCGTAAGGTTCGTGAAGCCTACATTGCACTTATCTTAGACCATCGTTACAGCAAAGACCGTATCCTAGAGGCTTACTTAAATGAGGTTTATCTTGGACAGAATGGTGGGCAAGCGATTCATGGCTTCGGTTTAGCGTCTCGTTTGTATTTTGGTCAACCTATTCAAGAGCTGCGCATCGATCAGCTAGCACTGCTGGTGGGTATGGTGAAAGGACCGTCGTATTACAATCCGGTTCGCTATCCTGAGCGTGCTAAGACTCGACGCGATCTGGTTCTTCGCTTATTGATGCAACAAGACATCTTAACTCCGCGACAATACGAAGAGGCGGCGAGTCGTGATTTGGATATTCAAGACAACCCACGCATTGCTAGCCGTCAGCCCGCTTATTTCCAACAAGTAAACATTGAGCTTAAGAAGTATGTCGGCGATCGATTTGAGGCGAAAAAAGGGATTCGAGTCTTTACCTCTCTGGATCCGGTATCTCAAGACAAGTTAGAGAAGTCGATTGCTCGTAAGGTGCCTGATTTATCGAAAACCGCAGGTAATAAGCTGGAAGCAGCAGCTATTGCCGTGGATAGAAATACCGGTGAAATCCGGGCGATGGTCGGTGGTAAGCGTACTGGCTACGATGGCTTTAACCGTGCCTTGAACGCGAGTCGCCCAATTGGTTCTTTGGTCAAGCCTGCAATTTACTTAACCGCACTAGAGCAGCCTCAGAAGTACACGTTGGCGACAACATTGAAAGACACGCCACTGAGCTTGAAAGGCAGTAAAGGTAGCGTGTGGAGCCCGAGAAACTTCGATCGTAAGTTCCGTGGCGATGTGCCTTTGTATGTGGCGCTTTCTAAGTCTTACAACGTACCTACTGTTCGTTTAGGCATGCAATTAGGCATTGATAGTGTCTCGGATACGATTGGAAAACTGGGGGTCGATAAAAATGAGATTCGCCCAGTGCCGTCGATGTTTTTGGGTTCGTTCTCACTGACTCCGTTCCAAGTTGCGCAGATGTATCAAACCATTACCAATTCTGGGCGTATAGCACCTTTGTCTGCGCTTCGCTCAGTTGTTGATAACGATGGCGAGGTTCTGTATCAGTCGATCCCTCGTGTATCACAAAGCGTTGACCAGCAAGCCGCTTGGCTTACAACCTATGCAATGAAACGTGGCGTGTCGGAAGGCACGGGCCGTTTCCTACAAGGTCAGTTTGCATGGGCAGGGTTAGCTGGTAAAACTGGCACTAGTAATGACAGCCGAGACAGTTGGTTCGTGGGCGTAGATGGCCGTGAAGTGACGACCATCTGGCTAGGACGTGATGATAATAAGCCGACTAAGCTTACTGGTTCGAGTGGTGCGTTACGTGTTTATGCCGATTATCTCAAACAGAGAACACCCGAGCAGTTATTGCTGCCTTGGCCGACAGGAATTGTCACCGCTAACTTTACTCGAACTTCTCAAGGGGCTTTAGAGTTTGATTGTGATGGCGCAGTCAAACTGCCAGTTTGGGATGAGGATGGAAACATTAAAAAGGGTTGTGAAAGTCAACCAAAACAGTGGCTAAAGAAGCTTTTTCAGTGGTAAAGTCGTAACAAGAAAGAATGACAAGGACAGTTAACATAATGATTTCTCGTTGGTTAGTGAGTGGCTTAGGCATTGTCGGTACTGTGATCAGTTTTCAGCTGTTTGCATCCACCGCGACACAGGTTGATCAATCTCAGCAGGCTGAACAAGCTCATAAAAGGCCAACCGTTGCTGTCGTTCTTGCTGGTGGCGGGGCAAAAGGTGCAGCTCACATTGGTGTGCTTAAAGCTCTAGAAGAGATGCAAATCCCGGTTGATTACATTACCGGTACCAGTATGGGCTCATACGTTGGTGGTCTTTATGCGACAGGGATGAGCGCAGACGAGATCGAGAGCTTTATTTATACGGTTGATTGGAATCGCGGTTATCGTGATCGCGTTAACCGTAGTGACCGCCGCGTACGTGACAAAGAATATGAAGACCGCTACCAACTGAACACCGATCTCGGCTTAGGTTGGGGCGAAATCAAAGCAAGGAAAGGGGTGGTGCAAGGCCAGAATATGTTGCGTATTCTGCGTGAGACCACGGGTAATCTATCCTCATTCGATTCTTTCGACCATCTTGCTATCCCATACCGTTCAGTCGCAACTGACATTATCGAACTTGAAGAGGTGGTCATCGATCATGGCCACCTTGTTGATGCCATGATGGCGAGTATGTCAGTTCCCGGCGCGCTTCCCCCTTATGACCTCGATGGTCGAATGCTGGTTGATGGTGGTGTCACCAATAACATGCCCGTCGACGTGGCCAGAGCGATGGGTGCAGACATCGTCATTGCGGTGGATATCAGTACCAACTACAAAGGCAAAGATGATTTCACGAATTTTCTAGCCGCAGCTGACCAACTCTCTAATTATCTTGTTCAACGCAGCACCCAAGAGCAAGCTGAAACTTTAACAGACGATGATGTCTTCCTGCGCCCAGATGTTGGGGAAATGGAGACGACAGAATTTGATAAAATGCCATCGGCTTTCCTCGCGGGCTATGAAGCTGCTAAGCAGCATACTGATGAACTTTCTAAGCTATCGCTCTCAAATGCCGATTATCAGCATTATATCGAGGACAAACAAAAAGCGCGCAGACAGCTAAAACACGGCGATAAGACCGTCGTTGACCGAGTTGTTATCAATAACAATACCCACTATTCCGATAAGCTGATCGAAAACCGTTTAAACCTTGATTCAGGTGAGATTCTGAAGACCAGTGAAATTGAATCTAAAGTACAAGACCTCTATGCGCTAGATAGATTCGAGTTGGTGACTTATGAATTTGACACAGTGAATGGCGAGGAGCAACTGCTAGTCGATGTGAACGAAAAATCTTGGGGGCCAAACTACCTCAATTTTCGATTCTTTCTTGAAGATGATTTCTCTACTACAAGCCAATACTCGCTCGGTGTCTCAGCCAACTTTACTGATATTAATAAGCATGGTGCAGAGCTAAGAACCAACATCGAGATGGGAACGGACAAGCGAATTGAAGCGGAACTTTACTCGCCATTCTTTTCGAGTCAAAAGCTGTTTACTTCGGCATCGGTTGTTTACAGCAAAGAGAACAGAAACCTACCCGCAGATATTGATGATATTGAAGAACCGACACTGGACGTAACGAAAGATTATCTCCCTATGACGTATAGTGAATATGTCGGTGAATTGGCATTAGGCTATCAACCAACCTTGTGGCAGGAGCTGACATTTGGTGTTCGTTATACAGATGGGGATGTTGAGGTTTCTTCGTTACCTTCATTGGGCAGTGGTGGCTACAAGCGTATTGGTGGCTTCATGGGTTACCGACTGGATACTTTGGATAATTTCAGCTTACCGACCAAGGGTTACTTTGTCGATTTAGAGTACCTCGTTTCTCATGATGATTTTGATAATGACAGCTCTCTTGGTGAATCGGATTTAACGTCTGAGAGTGATACGGTTTATGAGTTTTCGGCCAATTTCATGGCAGCAAAGAGTATTGAGAAGCATACTTTAGTCGCAAAGCTGGATTACGGTATTGTAGAGAGCAAAAATTCGATTTTCCCTATTGATCCCAAAGAGCTTGGTGGCTTCTTAAACCTGTCAGGTATTCCAAGGAATAGTATGATTGGTCAGAACTTGGCTTACACCAGCCTTATTTATCGTTATAAGTGGTTTGAAAATGACTTCGGCCTTTTTAAATCACCATTCTACGTGGGCGCA
Source organism: Vibrio sp. 10N.286.52.F8 (assembly GCF_041468745.1). Lineage (NCBI taxonomy): Bacteria > Pseudomonadati > Pseudomonadota > Gammaproteobacteria > Vibrionales > Vibrionaceae > Vibrio > Vibrio sp. 10N.286.52.F8. Next base: position 329,899 of record NZ_JBFRJF010000010.1, on the reverse strand, counting down.
TCCATTGAGCATGGTGGTGTTTGGTCGAACAATGATTTGAGTATTGATGAAGCGCCAATGTACACCGCGGGTTCTGTTTTCGCGGGTGTTGATTCTCCAATCGGGCCGATCATTTTAGCTTATGGCCGAACCGAAGATAATTTCGATTCGGTGTATCTGATTGTAGGTACGTCCTACAAATAATCATGCGCAGAGTCGCCATTTAAGTGCGTAATTAGGCAAAAATAGTGGGACTTTCGTCTTAACTTGCTATGTTGGTCAAAATGATAAGATTTTAATTTAACGTTAAATTTGCTATTCTACCGCCCACAGTTTGGCCTCTATGACGCCGCTCATCAATACAAATTGAATGACAAAAATGGCAATGGAGAGCCAAGTTTCCAAGGATGTTCACTTCTTTATTTTACTAACAATTATGAAGGGAAGAAGTGAACCGCAATGAGAGGAAAAAAGTCGTGCTTGAAGCCTACCGTAAACACGTCGAAGAACGTGCTGCCGAAGGAGTTGTTCCAAAACCACTAGATGCTGAGCAGGTAGCTGGCCTAGTTGAACTTCTGAAGAATCCACCTCAAGGTGAAGAAGAAATCATTCTTGACCTACTAGAAAATCGCATTCCACCGGGTGTAGATGAAGCTGCTTACGTAAAAGCTGGCTTCCTTACGGCTATCACTAAAGGTGAAGTAGCTTCGCCACTAGTAAGCAAAGCAAAAGCTGCAGAACTGCTTGGTACCATGCAAGGCGGTTACAACATCGAATCTCTAGTATCTCTACTAGACGATGCTGAGCTTGCTCCAATCGCTGTTAAAGCGCTATCTCATACTCTACTGATGTTCGATGCGTTCTATGACGTAGAAGAGAAAGCGAAAGCTGGCAATGCTGCTGCACAACAAGTACTTCAATCTTGGGCTGATGCTGAATGGTTTACAGCGAAAGATAAAGTAGCAGAAAAAATCACAGTAAAAGTATTTAAAGTCACTGGTGAAACGAACACCGATGACCTATCTCCAGCGCCTGATGCATGGTCACGTCCTGACATCCCAGTACACGCGAAAGCGATGCTGAAGATGGAACGTGATGGCATTACTCCTGATGAACAGGGTAGCGTTGGTCCAATCAAACAAATTGAAGAAATGCAAAAAGATGGCATTCCACTGGCTTACGTTGGTGATGTTGTTGGTACAGGTTCTTCACGTAAATCGGCAACAAACTCAGTACTTTGGTTCATGGGTGAAGATATCCCATTCGTACCAAACAAGCGTACTGGCGGTGTTTGTCTTGGTGGTAAAATTGCACCAATCTTCTACAACACAATGGAAGATTCAGGCGCACTACCCATTGAACTGAACGTACAAGACATGAACATGGGCGATATCATTGATATCTACCCGTACGAAGGTGTTGTTCACAAGAACGGTTCTGTGATTTCAAACTTTGAGCTAAGCAAAGTACTTCTTGATGAAGTGCGTGCTGGTGGCCGTATTCCACTGATCATCGGTCGTGGTCTAACGGGTCGTGCTCGTGACGCTCTAGGTCTAGCTGAAACGGATCTGTTTGCTAAACCAATCGATCCATCTGCATCTGATAAAGGCTACACGCTAGCTCAGAAGATGGTTGGTAAAGCATGTGGCGTTGAAGGTGTGCGTGCTGGTCAGTACTGTGAGCCTAAAATGACGACGGTAGGCTCGCAAGATACTACTGGTCCTATGACGCGTGATGAGCTTAAAGATCTGGCGTGTCTTGGTTTCTCAGCAGACCTAGTAATGCAGTCTTTCTGTCATACATCGGCATACCCTAAGCCGGTTGATGTAAATACTCACCATACGCTACCTGATTTCATCATGAATCGTGCGGGTGTTTCACTGCGTCCGGGTGATGGCGTTATCCACTCATGGCTAAACCGTATGCTTCTTCCTGATACTGTAGGTACAGGTGGTGACTCGCATACTCGTTTCCCTCTAGGTATTTCATTCCCTGCGGGTTCTGGCTTGGTAGCATTTGCTGCAGCAACAGGCGTTATGCCTCTTGATATGCCTGAATCTATCTTGGTTCGCTTTAAAGGTGAAATGCAACCGGGTATCACGCTACGTGACCTAGTACATGCCATTCCTCTTTACGGCATCAAGCAAGGCCTACTAACGGTAGAGAAAGCCGGTAAGATCAACGAATTCTCTGGTCGTGTACTAGAAATTGAAGGTGTTGAGCACTTATCTGTTGAGCAAGCATTTGAGCTTTCTGATGCATCTGCTGAGCGTTCTGCTGCAGGTTGTACCGTTAAGCTTTCTGAAGAGTCTATCTCTGAGTACTTGAACTCGAACATCGTGATGCTGAAGTGGATGATCGCTGAAGGTTACGGTGATGTTCGTACGATTGAGCGTCGTATTACAGCAATGGAAGAGTGGCTAGAGAACCCTGAGTTGCTATCTGCTGATTCAGATGCGGAATACGCGCACGTTATCGAGATTGATCTTGCTGACATCGATCAACCAATCCTATGTGCACCAAACGATCCAGATGATGCTCGTCTTCTTTCGGACGTTCAAGGTACTGAGATTCAAGAAGTGTTCATCGGTTCTTGTATGACCAACATCGGCCACTTCCGTGCCGCTGGTAAGATGCTTGAAGAGTTCAATGGTTCTCTAAACACTCGCCTATGGGTTGCTCCGCCAACGAAGATGGATAAAGACCAACTGACAGAAGAAGGCTACTACGGCATCTTCGGTCGTGCTGGGGTACGTATCGAAACTCCTGGCTGTTCACTATGTATGGGTAACCAAGCTCGTGTTGCTGATGCTTCGACGGTTATGTCGACGTCAACGCGTAACTTCCCGAACCGCTTAGGTAATGGCGCGAACGTTTATCTGGCTTCTGCTGAGCTTTCTGCTGTTGGCGCGATTCTAGGTCGCATCCCAACGAAAGAAGAGTACTTAGAGTACGCTGAGAAGATTAATGCAACGGCTGCTGATACATACCGTTACCTGAACTTCCATAAAATGGGTCAGTACACGGAAAAAGCAGACACGGTTATCTTCCAAGAGCCTGCGTAACGTCTGATTTTGTTGTAAATATAATTAAGGCCGCTGTGAATAGCGGCCTTAATTGCTTTTAGCATACAGCGAAAATTGCTTTTAGCTTACAGAGAGCTCAATTAGTGCTTAATCGTATACATTGCTGCAACATTGCGAGCAGTAAGTTCAATATTTTCAGCCGCTTCAGCCAAAGCTGTCGGCAAGTCTACTGAACGGTTCACTACCGCAAATACCGCGTCGATACCATGCTCATGAACCACACCACAATCACTGGCTAGACAGCCGGCAATACCGATGACAGGCAGTTTATGTTTTTTGGCTGTGCGAGCGACACCAATCGGTGTTTTGCCATGAATGGTTTGGCTATCAATGCGCCCCTCTCCTGTAATCACAAGATCAGCATCTGAGACTATTTCATCTAAATTGACGGCGTCCATTACGATGTTAATACCAGGGCGAAGCTCCGCATTTAACAGGCCAACAAGTGCCGCGCCTAGACCGCCTGCCGCGCCAGCACCAGGGAGATCAATGACATCGACGCCTAACTGGTTTTTCATGATACTGGCATAATGAGCAAGGTTAGCATCTAACAGCTCAACCATTTCTGGTGTTGCGCCTTTTTGCGGACCGAATACCTGTGATGCCCCTTTTGGTCCGCATAATGGATTATCGACATCACAAGCGACCTCTAAGCGTACGTTTTGTAGGCGTGGGTCGAGGTTGGTGAGATCAATGGTTGTCAGTTTTGACAGTTCACCACCACCAAACACCAGCTCGTGACCCTCTGCATCTAGCATACGAATGCCTAGCGCTTGAGCCATTCCTAAGCCACCATCATTGGTCGCACTACCACCAATGCCAATAATAATATGCTCAACACCTTTATCTAATACGGCTTTGATCAACTCACCCGTACCATAGGTAGTGGTTTTTAGTGGATTACGTTGTTCTGGAGAGACTAAATCTAGGCCGGAAGCGGCCGCCATTTCAATAATGGCAGTTTTACCGTCACCGAACATACCGTAGAAGCCTTCGACAATTTCACCTAATGGACCAATCACTGGATGTTGGATGATATAGCCATTGGTCGCATCCACCAGAGATTGTACTGTGCCTTCACCACCATCAGCCATTGGTAATTTTACGTATTCGGCGTTTGGTATTAGCTGTTTAAAGCCATCTTCAATCGCTTGAGCAACGCCCATTGCTGATAGGCTTTCTTTATATGAGTCAGGAGCAATTACAATTTTCATTTTGATACCTTTAAACTTAAACAAACAGACCAAATACACCGAAGATCATTACTGAGACGAAGGCGATAACAAGACCGACCGCTGACTCATAAGGGATGAGTTTTAGACGTTCATGAATACTCATATGTACCGCACCACCCGTGGCATGGAAGAAGCTACCATGTGGCATATGGTCAAGTACTGTCGCACCAGAGTGGATCATTGCTGCGCCTGCGAGAGCTGGAACACCTAGCTCAAGAATGGTGCTGGCAAATACATTCGATGCCACTACTGTTCCGGCAGTTGTCGATGCGGTTGATAGTGCCATCAGTGCGCCAGAAAACGGAGCAAGTAAGTAAGAAGGCAGCCCAGACATCGTCAGCACTTCAATCAGATCAGCTTTTAGTCCTGAGTTAGCAATGATGCCTGCAATGGTTCCTGTGCCCAGTAGCATTACAGCAACCGGTGCCATACGTGACAAGCCTGAAACCGCAAAGCTATTGGCTTGTTTGAAGCGACCCATAGCCAGTGCACCCAGCAATCCACCCAAGGGTAATGCAATTAGAGGATCAACATTGATATCAGCGAGTGGTCGCAGCGCGAGTAGGGCAATAGCCACTAACGGTGCAACGATTGAAGAAGAAAAGCTTGGCAGTGAACTTTGATCCGCTTTGACCACTTCACTTTCCGCTACTTTTGAACCTTTATTGACGAGGCGCTTTGCCAAGAAGTAGGCGAAAAGCAGCCCAAATAGACCCGGAATCACGCCTGCAGCCATCACAGAGGTTAACGGAACATTGAACGCATCAGCCGCCGCAATGGCATTTGGGTTAGGCGACATGACATTACCTGCTTTACCGCCGCCCACCATCGCCAAAAGGATCGCGGTTTTAGAAAGGTCTGCGCGGCGAGCAATAGCCAGTGCAATAGGAGAAACCGTGATAACGGCCACATCAACGAAAACGCCAACAGCGGTTAAAATCATGGTCGCAATGGCAAGAGCAAGTAAGGCGCGAGTTTCGCCTACTTTTTTGATGATGGATTCTGCAATCGAGGTAGCCGCCCCTGATTCAATTAGTACGCCGGCCAACACACCAGCGGCGAGAATTCGCATCACTGAAGTGACGATCCCTTGGGCACCACCTATCATTAACTCAACGGTTTCGGTGAGAGAAACGCCGCCAACCACGCCGCCAACCAAAGCACCGATGATCATGCCGTAGGTGGGTGGCACTTTTTTAAGAATGAGCGCGATAGCAACAATCAATGCTGAAAGTGCGCCAAGAGTTGAAACTTCAATCATGTTCTATTTCCCAGATAACGATGTGTCATTTTCGGCAAATATAAAGATATAGGGTTGGTAAGTCTTTGTCATTCTCTACAAATAAGTGCTCAAATCGGTCCTTTTAAATTGTGCAGTTGCACATTTTTTAGCTCGACCAGTGGAATAGATTTATTGCAATGTAGAGTTGAAATAGATCGTCTATATTGTTGATATTTAATGATGTTATTTGGTTTATCTTGTCTGTTCGATAGCGTAGCGTATTGCGATGGATATGTAGTTCGTTACAGGTGAGAGCTGAATCACAGTTCTGTTTTAAATATGTCTTCAAAGTTTTGATCAGTATCCCTTTACTGTCCTGTTGTTGAAGATGTAGGTAAGACTGCTCCAGTTGCTCACGAATCCATGGATCTTGTAACAGGCTACTCATAATGGCCGGCAGTCGATAGTCTTGATAGAAAAACATGTCTCCGGGGCGGTTACCGACACTGCGCATAGTGAGCTCAGCGGTATCATATGAGCGTGCTAAACCAGAAAGTCCGGTAAAGTAATCCCCAAGCGCAATCTTGATTTGAAACTTAGCTTCTTTCTTTATTCTTTTGAGTAGCAATTTCACGCGCTTGGCTTCTGCATCCTTGGACCAGCTGTTCCCTATCAGGGTTATAGGCTTGAGTACCACCACTTCGTTTTGTGAAACAGACAAGATACCGACTAAATTATCGCGCTCGGGATATTCAAGTAAATGTACTAATTGCTGTAAGTTTTCCAATGAAGGCGCAGTGTCTCCTATCGGTAACACCTTGACGATGGCGGCAATCCGCGGTTGTGCAAGGTCGAGATCCAGACGCTGTGCGATGGATTGCAGTTGCATGTCATTAAGCGTGCTACCTCGGATTAATTGCAATACCAATTCTTCACGATGCCTCTTATTCCATTCTACTTGAGACATAAGTACAGCTTGTTCAACAATAAGCTCAGCGGTCATCTTCACCAGCTCACCAAAATGATGAACTTGCTGCAGTGTCCCAGAAACCCCAATCGCCCCAATGACATTATCCTGAAATAGAATCGGTAAATTAACTCCAGGCTTAACCCCTTTTAGGTGTTCGGCAGTGGCTTCGTCAATATTAACGACTCGTGATTCGGTGATGGCAAGTACCGCTCCTTCATGTTTCTGGTATAAGCGAGTAGGATCACTGGATCCAATAATGCGACCTTTATTATCCATCACATTAATCGAGTGTGGGATGATCTTCATGGTTCGTTCGACAATTTGTTTGGCAATCATTTCGTTCAACTGCATAGAGCCCTCCTCTTCATTGACTGTGTAGGTTGGATCGTAACGATAAATTCGTCAATACGCTCGTTTCTGACAAGACAATGGTATACTCAGAAATAGTATCGCTTGAGTATTAATGCAGTATAGGTTGAGTTATGGAGTTTGAATTTACTAGAAACACTCTAATGGGTGAATACTATGTGAAATGCAGCATGGGCCATGAGATTGTTGGCCGTTGGCTTCAAGAAGAGATCGGTAAAGATAAGCAAAAATTAGATCATGTGATGGCGTTGATTGAGCAATCTCGACAGGACTTGAGCAATGAAGTGACGTTGCTTGGCAAAGAGATTAGCCTTGCGATTAATGAAGACGAAGTAACGATTCAAGAAAACGTGTTAGCGCATGAGCAAGAGATGGAAGAGGGCAGTGAGTTCGACTTCTATAACTGTGAAAGCCAAGCAAGCTGTGGAATCGACGATTTCGAACTGCTCATCGAACGCTGGATGGATTTTTTAGGTTACTAGTCCTAAGACCTATTTGTTAGTCATTCAGAGCTTTGAAGGCTCCGTTGCCCAAAACTGGAGCAATAAGAGCATCGCGCATTAAGATAGTGAAAAGGCTGCACCATGTTGGTGCGGCCTTTTTCGTTATTACGACCTTATTATCTTCATCTTATTTAAAATCAAGCACTTAACTTTTTGGCACGCTACTTGGATTGTAATAAGAGAATTAACGGATTAAGTAAGAATTTAAGGAACGAATATGAAATTAATAAATGCCATTGTTAAGCCATTCAAATTAGACGATGTACGCGAAGCGCTCTCTGATGTGGGTATTGAAGGTATGACTGTTTCTGAAGTGAAAGGCTTTGGTCGTCAGAAGGGACATACTGAATTGTATCGTGGTGCAGAGTACCAAGTGGATTTCCTACCAAAGGTGAAGCTAGAGATTGCTACCCAAGCTGAGAATGTTGACCGAGTTGTTGAAGCGATTAGCCAAGCGGCACACACCGGAAAAATCGGCGACGGCAAAATTTTTGTGTATGACCTAAGCCAAGCCGTACGAATTCGTACTGGTGAAATGGATGCTGAAGCACTTTAAAGAATTACAAGGACTGGAGACTTTAATATGGAACTTACAACAACAGTAACGGAACTACGTTACGCACTAGACACTTTTTTCTTCCTCATTTCAGGTGCGTTGGTAATGTGGATGGCAGCAGGCTTCGCGATGTTAGAAGCTGGCCTAGTTCGTTCAAAGAACACCACAGAAATTTTAACTAAGAACATCTGTTTGTACGCAATTGCTTGTACTGCTTTCTTAGTGGTTGGTTACAACATCATGTATGTCGACAACGGTGAAGGCGGTTGGTTGCCATCATTTGGTACTCTAATTGGTACACAAGGTGAAGGCGCAGACCACTCTCTAGAATCAGACTTCTTCTTCCAGGTAGTATTCGTTGCAACAGCAATGTCTGTAGTATCTGGTGCGGTTGCTGAGCGTATGAAGCTTTGGTCATTCCTAATCTTCTCTGTAGTACTAACAGCGTTCATTTACCCTGTTGAAGGTTATTGGACTTGGGGAGGTGGTTTCCTATCAGAAGCGGGTTTCAGTGACTTCGCAGGTTCAGGTATCGTACACATGGCTGGTGCAGCAGCAGCGTTAGCTGGTGTTCTACTACTCGGTGCTCGTAAAGGTAAATACGGTAAGAACGGTGAAATCTACCCGATTCCTGGTTCAAACATGCCACTTGCAACGCTAGGTACATTTATCCTTTGGTTCGGTTGGTTCGGTTTCAACGGCGGTTCTCAACTGATGGTTTCGGATTTTGAGAACGCAACAGCAGTAGGTCAAATCTTCCTTAACACCAACGCAGCAGCAGCAGCAGGCGCAATTGCAGCACTACTAGTATGTAAAACAACTTGGGGTAAAGCAGACCTAACAATGATTCTTAACGGCGCGTTAGCTGGCCTAGTAGCAATCACTGCAGACCCTCTATCACCATCACCTCTATTTGCTGTAGCGATTGGTTCGGTATCTGGTGCATTGGTTGTATTCAGCATCATCGCTCTAGACAAAGCTAAGATTGATGATCCAGTAGGTGCTATCTCTGTACACGGTGTATGTGGTTTCTTCGGTCTAATGGCTGTGCCACTAAGCAACGCTGATGCAACGTTTGGTGCTCAGCTAATGGGTGCAGCAGTCATCTTTGCATGGGTATTCGGTGCTAGCCTAGCAGTATGGGCGGTGCTTAAAGCAACAATCGGTATCCGAGTAACGGAAGATGAAGAACTTGAAGGTATGGACATGCACGATTGTGGTGTCGGCGCTTACCCTGAGTTTGTATCAGTAAAATAATCAACAGTCGTCGCCTAATCTGAATGGGTTAGGTTGGACAAAGAAAGCCCCGCAACTCTTGTTGCGGGGCTTTGTTGTATTTACGGTTGCACAATATATAAACACGAACGTTGAAGTTAGGCTCATTGTTTAAGAGGAACGACAAGACACAAAGTTGAAATGGTTTGTTACAAAAGTGAGAGTTTGAATGGTCTGAGTAGACGGATTTTTTGTTGGTCGTCATTGTAATTATGTTAATGATGAATATAATAACGCAACTGATAGACATTATCATTTCGATATAAAGGATTTTACAATGAAGAAACTGCTAACACTTTCAGCTCTAGCGTGTGGTGTAATTGCCCCGACAGCAATGGCTGCGGAAGAAGTAAACGTATACTCTTACCGTCAACCTTTCCTAGTTGAACCAATGTTCAAGGAATTCACAAAAGAGACTGGCATTAAAGTAAACGTTAAGTTTGCTAAAAAAGGTTTAGCAGAAAAGTTAGCTCAAGAAGGCGAATACAGCCCTGCAGACGTAGTGTTAACTGTAGACATCAGTCGTCTATCTGAGCTAACTAAACAAGGTTTAGTTCAGTCTGTTGAAAGCGAAGTTCTTGAAAAGAATATTCCTGCTCAATACCAAGATACAAACAATGAGTGGTTCGCTCTAACAACACGTACACGTAGCGTTTACTCTTCTCGTGACCGTGTTGGTCGTCTAGGTGAGGAGTTTACTTACGAAGATCTAACTAAGCCTGAATTTAAAGGTAAGATCTGTACGCGTAGCGGTAAGCACCCATACAATGTTTCTCTAGTATCTTCGATGATCGCTCACAAAGGTGAAGCTGAAACGAAAGAGTGGCTAGAAGGCGTAAAAGCTAACCTAGCACGCAAGCCTCAAGGTAACGATCGTGCACAAGTTAAAGCGATTAAAGAAGGCCTATGTGATGTTGCTCTTGGTAACAGCTACTACCTAGGCAAGATGGTTAACGATAAAGAGCAAAAAGCTTGGGCTGACGCTGTTTACATTAACTTCCCTAACCAAGAGACAACGGGTACTCACGTGAATATCTCTGGTATGGCAATGGCTAAATACTCTCCAAACGAAGAGAATGCCGTTAAGCTAATGGAATTCCTATCGGGTAACACAGCACAAAGCATGTATGCAGAAGTGAACTATGAATACCCAGTGAAAGCTGATGTTAAACCTTCTGAGCTTGTTGCTTCATGGGGTGAATTCAAAGCGGATACTATTTCTCTAGACGAAATTGCAAACCACCACGCGGCTGCAATCAAGCTATTAGACGAAGTTAAGTTCGATCTTTAATTTATTACTGTAGGCTTCGGCCCAAGTAAAATGACAACCTCAAGTCGCCATTTTCGGTCACTTGGGGTTGTTTGTTTTGGAAAATCACTTTTTGATACAAAGCTCGCCGTCGATCCCTTGAGTTATTAGCATCTCACCTTGAAGTCATTACAGTATATGGGTATAAATAACCCCACCATTAAAAGGACATGAGATGTATTTGCAAATGCATTTGTGTTTCATTAAGCCTCTTTGTAGTTAGGCGATGAAAGAAAAGAATTATTTATGGAACACCAGTAGCGGCATTATTGCTGTATTACTGGTTTTACCGATCTTAGCGATTTTTACGACGGCTGTTGGAGAAACAGATGAGCTATTTTCTCATCTGATGTCCACAGTAATGCCCACCTATGCTTACAATACGGTGGTTTTAGTCATGGGAACCTTATTCCTGTCTTTGGTTTTTGGTATTCCGTCTGCTTGGATTATGGCAATGTGCCGTGTTCCGGGAGAGCGGGTTTTGCAATGGGCGCTAGTACTGCCATTAGCAATGCCAGGCTATATTGTTGGGTATATATTCACCGATTGGTTCGACTTTGCTGGGCCTGTTCAAGTTCTACTGCGAGATCTTACTGGGTGGGGACCCGGTGAGTATTGGTTCCCGGATATTAGAACCTTATCTGGTGCTATTATTGTTCTGTCTCTCGTTCTCTATCCTTATGTTTATTTGCTGTGCCGCGCGGCATTTATGGAGCAAAACGTCTCCTTATTACAATCTGCTCGTTTGCTAAAATGCTCGCCTTGGGAAAGCTTCCGTCGTATCTCCTTACCACTTGTTCGTCCATCAATGGCGGTAGGTCTATCGCTTGTTGCGATGGAAACTATCGGTGATTTTGGTACCGTGAGTTACTTTGCAGTCAACACTTTAACGACAGCGGTTTACGATACCTGGTTAGGTTATTCAAGTTTAACGGCTGCTGCGAAAATATCGGCAATTATGCTAGTTATCGTGATCCTACTGTTGAGTTCAGAGCGCTACAGTCGTCGTAAACAGAAACTGTTCCAGAATCAATTCAGCAGTCGTGAAGACTTTCGTTACGACCTTTCTGGTTGGAAAAAATGGCTGGCACTATTCTGGTGCTGGGGATTAGTTTGCGTTGCGTTCTTATTCCCTCTTGGCCAGCTCATTATTTACGCCTACAAATATTTTGCTCAAAGCTGGACCCCTGAATTCAGAGAATATGCCATCAACAGCCTTTACGTTTCGGTAGCTGCTGCGATTATTGGCGTGATTATCGCGATGATTGTTAACTTTAATCAACGCGTTAGTCCGAGTAAGAAAAATCAGGCTTATATGCGTCTCGCTTCGATGGGCTATGCCGTTCCAGGCACCGTGTTAGCGATTGGGGTGATGGTACCTGTTTTGTTCATGGATCACTTGGTCAATGACATTGCGAAAGTGATGGAGTGGGGGCGACCTGGTTTGATCTTCTCTGGCTCCATGTTCGCGCTAATTTTTGCCATGGTCGTACGTTTCTCTGCAGTGGCAATTGGCAGTATTGAAAGCAGCTTGAGTAAAGTATCCCCTTCATTGGATATGGCCTCAAAAACCATGGGTTGCAATACCAATCAGATGTTACGCCGTGTTCATTTACCTTTGATTAAACGTGGCGCATTGATCGCTGGCTTACTGGTGTTTATCGAATCAATGAAAGAGTTGAATGCGGCCTTGCTGCTGCGTCCTTTCAACTTCGAAACATTGGCGACTTATGTTTATAACTATGCCTCAGATGAGCACCTAGAATTGGCGGCGATGCCTGCTGTATTATTGGTGTTGGTGGGTTTAATTCCTCTAATCATCGTAAACCGTTCCTTGGAGCAGAAAAACTAATGAGTTGTGCATTATCAATTAAAGATCTGACTTGTAAGTATGAGTCGCAAACCATTTTGGAAGCGCTCTCGTTAGAAGTTGAGCATGGTGAAATTGTTTGTCTTCTTGGTGCGAGTGGCTGCGGTAAAACGACCTTACTGAAGGCGATTGCGGGCTTACTTCCATTGAGTAGCGGTGTGATGAGTTTGAACTGTCAAACCATTGATGATGGCGAGAATTGGTTGCCACCAGAGCAGCGTAACATTGGTATGATTTTCCAAGATTACGCCCTGTTTCCGCACCTGACGGTAAACCAGAATGTCGGCTTTGGCTTGAAAGACCTTTCTGAGCAGCAAAAGAAAGACAAAGTTCAAGAGATGCTGGAGTTGGTTCACTTAGATGAGTACGGTGACCGCTACCCACACCAACTTTCAGGTGGTCAACAACAGCGTGTCGCTATTGCTCGTTCTTTGGCGTACAAGCCAGACTTGCTACTGTTAGATGAACCATTCTCAAACATCGATACTCAGGTTCGTCATGAGCTGATTTCTCAGATTCGCAAGATTTTTAAGAAGCAGGGTGTTACAGCTATCTTCGTAACTCACAGCCGTGAAGAAGCGTTCGCATTTGCAGATAAAATGGCAGTAATGAACCATGGTGTGATTGAGCAGTATGGTTCGGCATCTGAGTTGTATTTCCATCCTTCAAGTAAGTTTGTTGCAGACTTTTTGGGTGGCGGTAGCTACCTCAATGCACAGCGTATTTCGGAGCATGAATTTGAAACCAGTTTGGGTATGGTTGAAGCCAAACCGCAAACGGAGATTGAGTTCGGCAATACATGTGAGCTTCTGCTAAGGCCCCAGCATATCCAAGCAAGTTACGAGCAAGATAGTGCTATTTCGGTGCTAGAACAGCAATTTATGGGTGATCACTGTCGTTATGTAATCGAAGCGCATGGTCAGAAGTTATTAGCAACCTCGTCAGAAGCACTTGAAGTGGGTATGCCGGTCAACGTAAAAGTCGATACCAAAGGCGTATTGGCTTTTTAAAGAGATATAACGCGATACTAATCGTTACAAGAATCGCGATAAAAAAGCCCAGCACTTTAATCAAAGTACTGGGCAAGAGTTCTTCACTTATAGGCTTTAACAAGGCAGTGATTTGTTAAGTCCCATACAAAACTGCTGCACTCTATAAGCCTATAGAGAGAGGAAGTCTTTCACTTTTTGAAGAACACGTTCTGCAGTGTCTTTATCTTCCATTTCTGCGAAGATTCGCAGTAACGGCTCTGTTCCTGAGAAGCGAGCAATCACCCAACCGCCATTCTTGAAGTACACCTTGGCACCATCTTCATAGCTGACTCTTTCAATTTCGTATTCAAATTCAGGCAGTTGCTTCTCGACGTAGATCTTAGTGTAGAGCGCTTCTTTCTCTGAAGGTTTAAACTTATAATCGCCTTCTGCGGTGTAGGCATAGCCATATTTAGAGTAAATCTCATCAAGTAATTCAGACAGCTTCTTGCCTGTCACACTGATCATCTCAACCAGTAAGCTTGAAGCAAATACGCCATCCTTACCTTTGATATGACCACGAATGGTTAAACCCCCCGAACTTTCGCCGCCAATCAGAGAGTCATCGGCCTCCATTTGTGAGCTGATGTGCTTAAAGCCTACAGGAACCTCAAAACTCTTCTCACCATGATCCGCCGCGACTTTATCCAGTAGATGTGTGGTTGCGATGTTACGAACGACAGAGCCCTTCCAACCTTTGTATTCCAGCAAGTAGTAGTAAAGTAGGAGTAGTACTTCGTTAGGGTGAATGAAGTGACCTTTCTCATCGATGATTCCCAAACGGTCAGCATCGCCATCAGTACCAATACCAATGTCATAGCCTTCTGCTGCAACTAAGTGCTTCAAGCGATACAGCGTTGCAGCATTTGGCGACGGCATTAAGCCACCAAAATCTGGGTTTTTGCCATCGTTGATGACGTCGACATCACAGCGACCGTTAATCAGCACGGTTTGCAGAGCGTTTTTCGCCACACCAAACATTGGGTCGATCAGCACGCGTAGATTCGCTTTCTTAATCGATTCAATATCGATGGCATTAATGATGGAATCAACAAAGGCGTTCATCGGGTTGATGATTTCGATCTCTTTGTCATTCAACGCTTGCTCGAAATCGACACGAATAATATCTTCGTTGGTCAGTGTTGCGATTTGCTGTTCGATCTTCTCTGTGATGATCTCATCAGCATCACGGCCACCTTCAATGAATACCTTGATGCCATTGTAATCGGCTGGGTTGTGAGAGGCGGTAATACACGCCGAGTAGGTGCATCCCATCTCTTTTGCTTGGAACATCACGATAGGTGTTGGAACAAACTTATCGATGAAGCTTACTTTGATGTTGTTCGCCGCAAGTACTTCTGCAAACCAACATGCGGCTTTATCGGAAAGGAAACGACGGTCATAGCCGATCACAAACCCATTCTTGGCTGCATCTTCGTTGTTGATGATGTTAGCGAGTGCTTGCGCTACCAAACGGACGTTTTCTCTAGTGAACTCCTCACCAATGAAAGCGCGCCAGCCACCTGTACCAAATTTAATCATTAGAAAATCCTTTTAGTCTCATTGTCTCAAGCCTGTAAAGAATTGAGACAAGAGCTGTTCGTTAAATTGCGTGACTAGCCTAGAACAACGACAACATCGTTCACGCTGCCTTCTGCTTGTACTGGGATAGCGCCTTCAACTGATTCACCATTGATAGTGATAGAGGCAACGCCTTTGCTTACTGCATTCGGGTTTTGCACTGTGATGTTGTAAGTTGCGCCACGCCATTGACGAGTAACCTCGAATTCTGGCCAATCAGTCGGGATACAAGGATCAACCGTTAATCCTTCGAAGCCAGTACGAACACCTAGAATGAAGTTGGTTACCGCAAAGTAAGCCCAACCAGAGGTGCCTGTTAACCATGGGTGGTTTGCACGGCCGTGGTCTTGGTGGTCTTTACCCATGATGAACTGCACGTACGAGTATGGTTCTGCGTAGCGTGTTTCAATCATGTCATTTTGGTTGTATGGGTTTAGTGCGTCGTAGAATTTCATCGCACGGTCACCACGGCCTAGCTTCGCTTCTGCCACCCAGGCCCATGGGTTAGGGTGAGAGAAGATTGCGCCGTTCTCTTTTACGCCTTGGTAAACGCGAGTTACGAAGCCGATATCATCGTTTGGTGTTGCAAATGATGGAGAGTTTAGGTGTAGGCCGTATTCAGAGAATAGGTTCTCATCGACTGCGTCCATCGCTTTCTCACCGCGTTCTTGAGATACCGCACCAGATAGAACCGCGAGCGTGTTTGACTCAAGGTGCACACGACCTTCAGCTTGTTGTGCTGTACCGATCTTGTCGCCATTTTTAGTCAGACCACGGATGTACCAGCCGCCTTCGTCATCCCAAAGGTGCGTTTCACACGCTTCGCGAACGTTAGCTGCCATTTCAGTGTATTTCGCAACATCAGCATCGTTATTACGGAACTTAGCAAGATCTAGGAATTCTTGTAGCGCCCAGAAGTGTAGGAATGAAACCATTGAAGATTCACCACCACCTAGGTTCAAACAGTCATTCCAGTCAGCTCGAAGACCTTTACAGATACCCGTTTGACCCACGTATTCAGCAGAGAAGTTCAGTGCCGCTTTCATGTGTTCATAAACTGTCGCCTCGCCACCGTCTGCGTATGGAATCACTTCATCGAAGAAGTCGTGCTCACCGGTTTCCATTACGTATTTGATAATGGTCGGAACGATCCATAGGTGGTCATCAGAACATGTGTCTTCAATGCCGTGGATCTTGTCGTCATCTGACGGTGTTGGAACAACTGTTGGTGATTTTGATGGCTCAACGTCGGCTTTCTCTGGATCGAACCAGTCAGGATCGAACAAGTGTAGACCGTAGCCCGCTTTCACTTGGCCGCGAAGCAGGTCGATAATACGTTTCTTGGTCATTTGTGGGTTGGCATGGGGTACTGAAATAGCATCTTGAGCCGTATCACGGTAACCAAGACCAGTACGACCGCCAACTTCGATGAATGATGCAAAGCGTGACCAAACCACACAGGTTTCCGCTTGGTATAGCGTCCACGTGTTGATCATTGTGTCTAAGCCTTCGTTTGGCGACTTAACTTGGAATTTGTTGCAACGCTCGTCCCAGTGATCTTTGATGCCTTGGAAAGCGGCGTCTACGTTTGCTGTGTCTTGGTACTTCTCACGTAGGCGTTCACCGTTGCCTTTACCGATACCGAGTACATACGCAAAGCGAACTTCTTCACCGGGTTGAATCGTAAATTGCTTGTGCAGAGAACCACAATGGTTGTAACAAGTTTGAGCGCTGTTAGAACACTTACCGTTTTCAACCGCAATTGGATTTGCTTCATCACGGTACATACCAAGGAAGTTGTCACGTTGGCCATCGTAGCTGTCTGGTGAGAAAGTTGAAGCTAGGTAGTAGAAGCCTTCAAAGTCGTTAGTGTTGTAGTACAGGTCGTATTCCAGAACACCTTCTTGGTAAGACGTGCCCGCAGAGTACAAAGACATCTGATGGTTTTGATTGTCTGATTGAATATGGCTGAAAGAGAACTCAACAAACGAGAAAGTGCTGATAGTACGTGGCTTGTCAGTGTTGTTCTTTAATACAACGTCCCAAACTTCTGCATCTTCACCCTTAGGTACGAATAGCGTCTTGGTTGCGGTAATGCCGCTGTATTCACATTTGAATTTTGAGTATGACAGGCCGTGACGAACTTCGTAGTTCGCTTCATCTAGGCTCTTTGCCACTGGTTGCCAAGAGATAGACCAGTAATCACCTGTCTCATCATCACGCAGGTAAACATAGTGTCCTGGGCGGTCAAAGGTGCCGTTTGGACGGAACTTAGTAACACGGTTGTATTCCGGAGAATTGTAGAACGAGTAACCGCCCGCATTGTGCGAAATCACGGTACAAAACTTTTCAGTACCTAGGTAGTTTGTCCAAGGTGCTGGTACATCAGGGCGAGTGATGACGTATTCGCGATTGTCGTTATCGAAATAGCCGTATTTCATTGTCATTTCCTTTTTAACAAACTGCATCTATGCAGCTAATTTTTAAATAGTGATGCTGAGTCGTATCTAACTGAGCACCTTAATTTGAGTCAGCAACCACTCGATATGAGTGTCGCTTTGGTTTGTTTTATTGAGCTTTCCAAGGGTTGCGATAATCAACATTGAGTTTGTCGAGTAATAGCAGATGCCCCTTTAGGCGAGATAGGTAATCTAGCCAGTTTCGGTTGTTTTTATGTGTCCAACATCCTTCAGCTAAAGCGCTAATTCTTGGGAATACCATGTAATCCATACGCTTTTGGTTGGTGACGATCTCACACCATAGAGCACACTGAATTCCGCGGATCCGCTTACGAATTGGGTCGGTGTCGGATATCTCAGCAAGTGCTTCGTAGGTATAAGCTTGTTCTAATGGGATAACGGCAGCCCAATCTACGCCCGGTTCTTCCGGTGCATAATCTTGGGTCATGTCGAGATAGGTAAACTGTGCAGGTTGCAACACCACATCAAAGCCTTGGCGAGCGCAATTGACAGCCGCTTCTTCACTGAGCCATGAGTAGATGATGGTCTCTTTACTCACTTTGTCGCCGTGCTGTGCTTCTTCCCAGCCGACCATGCGTTTGCCGAGTTGCTTAAGCTTGTTTTCGGCATAGCGGAATAGGTGACCTTGTAGGTCTTTGCTGTCTTGGTACTGGTGTTCTTTCATCAACGCTTGAGCAGCAGGGCTGTTGCTCCACACTCCCGGTGGCACTTCGTCTGCACCCATGTGAATTAATTCGCTCGGGAACAGCTCTGCGACTTCTTCAATAACTGCATCTAGAAATTGGTAAGTGCCTGGTAAACCTGGGTTTAGGACGTTGTCGTTGTAGTGCTGAATGCTTTTGTATTGAGTAGTGTCAGCTTGCTCTACCAACATGTCAGGCAGTGATTTGATTGCGGCACGGCAGTGTCCCGGAATATCGATCTCTGGGATCACCGTGATGCTGCGTTGCTCTGCATATTCAATGACTTCACGAATTTGTTGTTGCGTGTAGAAGCCGCCGTAGTTTTCCGCAATGTGGGTATATTGCGGCTCTAGTGCATGATCAGGGCCACGCCAAGCGCCAATTTCTGTTAGCTGTGGCAGGCTCTTTATCTCAATTCTCCAGCCTTCATCATCGGTGAGATGCCAGTGAAAAACGTTGAATTTGTAGTGCGCCAATTGGTTGATTAAACGCTTCACTTGATCCACTGAGTGGAAGTGACGAGCGCAATCCAACATCATGCCGCGGTACTTAAAGCGCGGTTGGTCGGCTATCTTACAACATGGTAGAGAGAAGTTCTCTGCGTCCAGTTGTTGAACTAGTTGAATCAAGCTTGCCACAGCGTGTGTAAAGCCCGACTGGCTGCCTGATTCAGCAATAATCTGTTGTGCAGTGATGGTCAGTTTGTATTCGGCTTCATCTAACGTCGGGTTGCTGCGAAATAGAATGTTGCCGCTTTCGTCTTTTGAAAGTTCAGCTGAAAGCGCGGTCGAAAGAGACAGCTCAAAGGTCGAGAGCAACTCTTGCTGGAACCAAGAGACTGCCTTATCAGCAAGATGAGATTGAACCTCAATTCTGCAGTCGTTATTTAGCGCGAAGTTACTTAGCGCGAAACTACCTTGCTGAAATTCGATCTGATTAGGCTGAGGAATCAATGCAATCTCAGCAGCGTTAACTTCAGGTATTTGATTGCGTTCACGGTATGGCGAAGCCAGTACTATGGGTGATATCGCGACAGGCAGTACCGATGTTTCTCCATCATTATGTGACTGGATAAAGGCATCGTTAAGGCCATCAGAATAGAAGCGGAATGGTGCGCTTTGAATACTGAATTCAAGGTAGTAATGGTTGTTGGCCTGTAACACTGACGAACTTGGTGTGAATGAGCAAAAGCTGCCAACTTGAGTCAGCTCTCCTTGCGATAAACTCTCTGGAAGGATGAAACGATCAAATGCAAAGTGCAGAGACCAATCTTTTACGTCGAGGTCACTTAAGTTATGTACCGTAAGGCCAAATCGGCAGTTATTTTTTTGTTCAGAAAGAACAGCTAAGTCGATGCGATAATTCATATAACTTCCCTGCTAAGCCTGTTGATACAAGTTGTGTTGTGGTTTTCCGGCAAACATCAATGCGCCTTCAATAGCGTCGAATTGAGGTTTAACGATCCATTGTTGTACTGGTGGTGATAGCCAGTTGAGAATACGCTCAGCGATACTTCCCATTAAGCACACCTTGTCAGCGCCTTTTCGATGCAGTGCTAAGACAAACATTTCGATATCAGCCGCGGTCTGCTTGAGCATATCGATAGCCAGTTCGTCACCTTCGTTAGCGAGTTGAAAAATAACTGGTGAGAATTGACCGTAATCCTTTGGAATAGCACCTTTTGACCATTCGACAATGGCATCCACATCATTATTAAAGTGATTCATCACATGTAGAGTCAGCGGGGTTTTGTTGCGAATACCGTCTTCTGCAAGCAAGACTTGTTGAATCAAACGTAAGCCCATGACTGCGCCGCCGCCTTGATCTGAAATCGGAAATTCACGACCGCCAACCACATGTTGCTCACCGTCTTTTAGGAAGATACCGCAAGAACCCGTACCACCGATCATGATTGCGCCGTCTTGGCCATTGTGAGCACCAATGCAAGCGCCATAAGCGTCGGTATTTAGTGTCATGCTTGCGAAAGGGTGTGGTTGAGCCATGAAGTCGAACCATGCTGATTTTTGCTCAGCGCCAGCCAGCGCTAGGCCAACATGCATATTTGAAAAATGGTCTGAGTTGAGTTGCCCTTGTTGTGCCGCTTTTGTGATGGCATCAATAATTGAGCTCATCGCAACATCAACACCCAAAAGGATGTTGCCACTGCCACTTTTCGCTTCACCAATCAGTTTGCCTTGAGCGTCACGAATACGAGCACGACAAGAAGTACCACCACCATCAATACCGACGTAGTAAAGAGTCATGATTATTGCTCCTTACGCTGAGCTAAGAAGTTGAACTGTGCAGCGGTTGCTAATAAGAACCACGCACCATGAGGGATCCATTGCTCACCCCAGCGCCAGTTTTGAAGCATGTCATCTTTTTGTGCTGGTGGATTGAACGCAATGTCTTGTTCATCTTCAAAACCAGCTGTGATGCCATTACAGATACCGCCTTTCGCATTGAAGAACCCAAGCTGAGGTAGGTAGTCTGGGTTGTTATGGCCATGACCATCGAGCATGCACATGTGGTATGGGTTGAGGCCCAAGATCCAATCAAGGCTATTTTGTGAAAGCTGGATTAAGCGCTCTTGAAGTTCGCTATCTTTAATGTGCGGTTGAACTAGGTAAGCCATGGTTGCGAGTGAGCCAAGGCGTGCGTTCTCGCCTTGCCACCAGTAACCGGTTTCGTTCTGTTGAGCGACGAAGAAGGCATCACGTTTATCACCATCGACAGATTTAACGTATTGTCTTGGATAGCCAAATGGGTTGGTGACTTTGTCGGTGATGTTGATTTCGAACTGACAAGCTTGTTCAACAACTGTGCGCGCCTGTTCTTTTAATTCAGCATCGGTTTCGTTGTCGATGTATTCACATAGTGCAATCACAGGAAGACCGGCTTCAGCTGCGTGAAAGTATGGACGAGAGCCATCAGAGTTTGCCGACCAGAAGTGCTCAAATGAATCATCGGATTGCTGACGAGAGATTAAACGAGTCGCCCAAGTTCTTGCTTCTGATAGGTATTGCTGGTCTTGTGTTACGCGATACAGCTCATTGGCTGCGAGTAGGGCGCAATACTCATCGATGATGTTCTCTTCACCATCGTTTAGATACTGGAGGTTGTACTCTTTTAGATGCCAGTAACCCTTAACCGCCATTTCAAGGTATGTGTGGCTCGAGTAGCTGCCAGAGATTTCAAGCTCAGAAGCTGCGGCTAATGCTGCGATAGCAACACCTGCACCTTGTCGGTAGCCCGCTTGTAAGTCCGTTGATTTATGACCTTCTTGAGTCGCATAAGCGCAGATATCGCGTTGGTTGATATCTTTGCTCCATTTGTCGAATACCGTCATATAGAAGTATCCGTCAGCGTCTTGCATACGCACTAAGAAGTCGGCACCGAACAGAGCCTCTTCCGTTAGACGAGTCATGGAGAATTTCGGGAAGTCTGGGTTATGGCTAGTCAAGCGTACGCTTTTTAGCATGTTCCAAACGACCATCGGAATTTGTTGTGGGTTTAGGTAGTTACCATAAGACAGGTGGCTAAAATATTTACTGACATCACCTGATGCGTCATACCATCCACCGTGGACATCGACGTATCGGTCGGTACCTAGAATTTGTGCTTGTCGATCTTTTTTGTCGAAATTACCGCCACAGCGTTGTGACTTAAAGTAATGAAGCACATCAGAAAACGTGTGGTTCATTAATAGGTTGCTACCAATCTCAAATACTTCTGAACGCAGGTTGTCAAAACGTAGGTAGTAGCGACCAGATTCAGTGACTGAACTGAAATCAATAGTGAAGAATTGCCCTTGATGCCAATTTGCTACGCGGCCTTGTTTAACCACATCAAAATTTCCGACAGTCATATGGTTGTCAGCACAGACGAGTAGAGCCGTAGTGCTTGATAGGCGAGCTTTCTTAGTTTGTAGGATAGCTTGCTTCGGGCCTGTGGACTCATAGCCAATATGGTTGGTCAATAACAGCATCAATATTCTCCGACAGTCCTAGTTTCTATTGGCTAGGTACTTGAATGTTTTGGATATAAATAGTTAGGGTCCGAAGACCCTAACTTGGGTTTTATTGCTTAGCTTTCGTGTAGGTAACAGCGCACAAAGTGGTTATCAGCGAGCTGCGTAACCCCTGGTAGCTGCTCTTTGCACTTATCCATTGCGTGAGTACATCTGCCTGCAAATGGGCAGCCTGCTGATACTGGTGTCCACAGAGGAATCTCACCTTTGTTGCCTGCAAGTTGCTCGTGGATCGACTTCTTAGGATCTGGAACGGCCGAAACAAGCAATTGGGTGTATGGGTGCTGAGGGTTAGCAATCACGTCATCGGTATCGCCCCATTCCACCATGTGTCCCACGTACATCACCGAAAGGTCTTCAGCGATGTAACGAGCGGTTGCGATATCGTGAGTGATGTAAAGCAGAGACATTTGCTTCTCGAACTTCATCTCTTCCATCAGGTTCAAAACACCGGCACGAATCGATACATCAAGCATTGAAGTTGGCTCATCGGCTAGTACAACTTCGGCACCTACCGCGATGTTGCGGGCTAGGTTGACACGTTGACGTTGGCCGCCAGACAGTTGGTGAGGGTACTTCTTCGCCGTCTCTTTTGGTGGGATCAGGCCCACTTGCTCTAAAAGATCGTAAACACGCTCTTCTAGCTCTTTCTTGTTGCCCGGAGATACTTTCTTGTGGATCAACAGTGGTCGAGCAATGTGGTGGAAGATATTGTGCGTTGGGTTCAATGAACCAAACGGGTCTTGCCATACCATCTGCACGCCTTCACGGTAGTGCATAAGATCTTTTCTGCTTGAGATCTCTTGGATATCACGACCTTTGTATTCGATCGTGCCGCCTGAAGGTGCGTACATTTTTGCGATCATTTTTGCGGTTGTTGATTTGCCTGAACCAGACTCACCAACCACTGCTAGGCCACGGCTTTTGTACATCTTGAATGACACGTCGTTAATCGCACGCATCATTGGGGTTTGAATGGTGGTACTGCTTATTGGGAAGTCTTTTACGACATTCTTGCCTTCTACCAATAATTGACCGAAATCTTTGCTCATAATTGTCTCCAGAATCCTTATTCGCTTTGCTTGTTTTTAGGCGGTCGAGCCGCCTTGTTCGTTATTCACGCTGAGTCAGCGTGCAAGCTATAGCTTCCTTTGTACTATTGGGTCACCGTACAGGTGGCAGTTAGACAAATGTCCCGGGTCGATAGAACGCAGCTTGGTTGGCACCTTGGTACACTTTTCATGTACACGGTCACAACGAGCTTGGAAACGACACCCTTCAGGGATCTCTAACAGGTTCAGAGGGTTACCCGGAATACCTGCTAACTTTGTCTTTGGCCCTGTCAGTGGAGGGAAAGAACTTCCCAACCCTTTGGTGTAAGGGTGGTAAGGGTTTTCTAGAATATCTTGAGAGTTAGCTACTTCGATTAGCTCACCTGAGTACATGATGCCGATGCGGTCAGAGAACTCGACCATCAATGACAAGTCATGGGTGATGAACAGAATCGAGAAGCCAAACTCTTCTTTCAGTGCATAGATCTTTTGTAGGATTTCGCGTTGCACAACCACATCAAGTGCGGTTGTCGGCTCATCCATAATGATCAGCTTTGGATTCAGTGCTAACGCGATAGCAATAACCAAGCGCTGACGCATGCCGCCAGAGAATTGGTGAGGATAGTCACTCAATCGGCTCGGGTGAATATCGACGATTTCAAGTAGACCTTCAGCACGCTGCTTAGCTTGCTCGCGAGTCATGTTGGTGTGACGCATGATTACGTCACAGAACTGCTCTTCCATCGGTAGTACTGGGTTGAGTGCGTTCATCGCGCTCTGGAATACCATCGACATCTCACTCCAACGGAACGACTGCATACGGTCATCACTGTATTCAAGGATGTTCTCACCGTTGAAGATAACCTCACCACCACTGATGTAAGCGGGCGGCTTATGAAGACGCATAAGAGAGAAAGCGACCGTTGATTTACCACAGCCAGATTCACCAGCTAGGCCGAAGACTTCACCTGGAGCGATGTCGAAACTTACGTTGTTACACGCACGAACATCGCCAGACTCTGTGATGTAATCCACGCATAAGTTGCGGATAGAAATTAGTGGTTCAGACATGATTATTTATCTCCGCTCCAAAGTGCATTTTGTGGTGGTAGTTCTGGTTCACGTTCTTCTTTGTCTTGTGCTGCTAGTTTCTTCCAACGCTTCATGCCTTTGTGAGAACGCAGTTGCGGGTTAGCAATTTCATCGACCGCGAAGTTAAGTAGAGCAAGGCCAGTTACAAGTAGTGTCAGTGCGATACAAGGAGCCAGCAGTTCCCACCAAGCGCCAATCAGCATTGATGAAGAGGTTTGAACGTTGTAAAGCATGATGCCCCAGCTGATTGTGTTCGGGTCACCAAGACCTAGGAACGAGATGGTTGCTTCCATCATGATTGCGTACATCACCGAACCGATGAAGCTTGCGCCAACGATAGAGATAAGGTTTGGCAGAATCTCTACGAAGATGATGCGGAATGAAGATTCACCCAAAACTTCAGCGGCTTTTACAAACTCTTTTTCACGCAGTGCTAAGGTCTGGGAGCGAACAACACGGGCGCCCCAAGCCCAGGACATAAAGCCGATAACCAAGGTTATGGTGAGTGGCCCTGCCTCACCGATAAAGGCTGCTACTACGAACAGTAATGGGTATTGAGGGATTACCAGCATGATGTTCATTGCGGCTGTTAGAACGTCATCGACACGGCCACCGAAGTAACCTGCAGAAACACCAATAACAGTTGCGAGTAAACATACGGTTAGACCCGCACCAAAACCTACAGCAAGAGATACGCGTGCGCCGTATACCACTTGAGACCAAACGTCACGACCCATACGAGTTGTACCTAGTACGTGGTCTGCTTTTTTAGACATGATCAATGTACGACGGTCGTCTGCTAGATTTTGAGCAACCCAGCCATCAGGGTTAGTTTGTGCAGACTTCACCACGAAACCAGGATATTCGTGTGGGTTACCTGTACGCTTGTCTGGTACATGTTTGGTGATTAATGGAGCTGCAATCGCGCCAAGAATAAAAATACTTAGGATGATGACGCCTGTTAGGGCCATCGGGTTACGCCAAATGAGTTTTAGAAAGTCTTTCATGATTATTTACCACCCTTACGAAGACGAGGGTCAAGAACAACGTAAAGCATGTCTGCAACTAGGTTAAAGAACAGCATGAATAGCGTCATGATAAGCAGCTGACCTTGCAGTACTTGGTAGTCACGAGCGTTAATTGCGTTGAAAAGTACGCTGCCAAGACCCGGGTAGTTAAAGATGATTTCGATAATTAACTGACCACCGATTGCCATACCTAGGGACATTGAAAGGGCTGTCACACTAGGTAGCATCGCGTTACGAGCTGCGTAGTTGAATACCACTCGGTTTTCGCTCAGGCCTTTGCCTTTCGCCATGGTGATGTAGTCTTCGGCTAATAGGTTGATCATGTTGTTACGCATGTTTACTAGGAAGCCACCAATTTGAACAACAGAAGCACAGAACAGTGGTAAGAAGGCGTGGTAAGCGACATCTTTAATGAATGCCCAGCTTGTCCAATCAGGTATAGTACCAGCGGTGTAGGCATACCCTGTTGGGAACCACTTCAAGCCAATTGCAAAGGTAAATAGTGCAATCATCGCGATAACAACTTGAGGAACGGCTTGTAGAATCAGCATCCCTGGCGTTACGAAGGCATCGTACTTACTGCCGCGTTTCCACGCTGCGAAAATACCTAGGATTGAACCAATCGAGAAAGAAAGAATAACTGCGGTGCCGGCTAAGAAAAGCGACCAACCGAATGCTCCACCCAACAGTGTGTTTACAGAAAGTGGGTAGAATTGAATTGATGTACCAAGTTCCCAGCTAAGAATGTTCTTCATGTACGCCACGTATTGAACTAAGTAGCCACCATCAACGAAGCCTAATAGTTCTTTCATTGCAGCAATACGCTCTGGAGTAACTTGTACAGAAGCGTTCGCAAACATCATGGTAACTGGGTCACCAGGCATTGCTCTTGGAATAATAAAGTTTAACGTCGCAGCAACTAATAGCGCGACAAAATAAAATGACAAACGTCTTAAAAAATAACCCATAACTCACACCTTACTCACCCAGATTGTTTCCCTGTTTCTGGATTCAGGTCGCTCCTAGCGAAATTTGGAACGAAAAACCCCCTGACGACTAGCGCCATACTTTCAATTGAGAGTGTGGGGATTTTTATAAGCGGCGTAAGAGGTTACGCCGCAAGGATTGAACGATTACTTATTTAACTGGTTTTAGGTCCAGTACATGAAGTAGACGCTCTGGAATACCAGCCCAAATGTTTGGACGGCCTTTTGGATTTTCTTCGTTCCACCAACCAGTGAAGCGAGTTGTGTTGTATTGGTACATGTAAGCACCAGACATCACAGGGATTGTCACTTGGTCTGCAGCGATGATTTGCTGGATACCGTGTGCAATGTCTAGCTGCTCGTTCTTATCAGCTGTTTTGTAGAAGCTGTTTAGAAGACCATCTAGCTTGTCGTTTTTGTAGAAGTGCATTGCGAAACGAGGCATACCATCACCAGATTGTAGTGATGAGTTGTAAGCACTGTTCCAGTACGTGTATGGATCCGCACCGTGGAAGTAGTTTGTGTATGCTACGTCGTATGTACCTTCAAGCATTGCTTGGTTGTAAACAGAGAAGTCAGGTGTACGAGCTTTTGCTTTAATACCGATTTCGTTTAGCTGTTCTACCGCTAGTTGAACTGTGTTGTTGAAGTCAGTCCAGCCGTTTGGCGATTGAATCATTAGTTCGAAAGACTTGCCTGATGGAGTGTCAACAAAACCATCTTTGTTTACATCTTTGAAGCCAGCGTCAGCAAGAAGCTTCTTCGCGCCTTCAGCGTTGTAAGTGTTGAAGCCTTTGTACTTGTCATGAGTTTTTTCATCAGACCAAGCTTCAAACGCGTAGCCAAGACCCGATGCGAAATCGTTTACAGTACCGCCCCCGTAGAATGCGATGTCGATGATAGTTTGACGGTCAAGAGCCATAGAGAAAGCACGACGGAAGTCAACGTTGCTCAATGCTTCATGCTTCGCAGCATCAGGGTGCTTGAAGTTAACGATGAATGCCTGTGTACCTGCTGGCGGGTACCAGTAGTGGTGTTTAGGGCTAGCTGCTGCGTATGTACGATCGATATCTGGAACGAAAGAAGACGTCCAGTCCATTTCACTGTTTACAACTTTACCTAGGAATTGGTCGTTGTTCGCAATTTGTGGAACACGTAGACAGTCAACATCTAGGTTGTCTGCATCCCAGTAGTTCGGGTTTGCACACTGGATGTATAGCTGCGCTGTAAACGTATCGATTTCTGTAAATGGACCAGAACCTACCGGGTTCTCATTGGTAAACGTTGATGGATCTTTAACGTCTTTCCAGATGTGCTTAGGTACTACAGGTACTTTAGCAATCTCGTAAGGTACGTTTGAGTTTGCTTCTGTTAGTGTGAACTTAACTTGGTTGTCGTTCAGTTTTTCTACAGAAGTTACCCAAGAGTTGATACCAGATTGGTCAAGCTCTGGCTTCTCTTTTACAAGGTTGAAAGAAAAAACAACATCATCAGCAGAGAAAGTTTCTCCGTCAGACCATTTAACACCCTTACGAATGTCGAAAACAACGCTCATCAGATCATCTGACATCTTGAAGTTTTCAGCTAGACGGAACACTGGAGTGTTACCGTGCATTTCGTTAAATACTACTAGCGGCTCATACATGAAGTCAGTTGTAGTATGTAGGTTAGTAGCACCAAGGTACGGGTTAAAGTTACGTACGAATGTAGTGTACTCTTTCGGGTGAACGGTCAGTTCACTGCGTTCTGCAGCGGTTGCTACTGATGCAAAACCTGTTGTAGCAGTTGCAATAATTGCTGTTGCTATTGCTGTTTTTTTTATATTGGCAAGCATAGCTGTTCCTTACTATTTGCTTTCATTTCACTAATGGATTGAATGTTATCTGTCGCTAAATTGTTTAGTAGATACACACTCTGGTTAAAGGCCTACCTCTTCTTCGTTGCTCCAGATTCATCGTTGATTCTGAGAAGTGGTAAGAGTGGCCTGTAGGCCTTTGGCAGGAGTAAGAAAACACCTTATCGATGAATTAATCAAACTCGTTTCCCGTCAAAAACGTTAAAAACACACAACCCCACGTCATTAACGTCAAAATAGGTTGCTTTGGTGGTTTTTCGTACGCAATTGTTAAAGTGATGTGACTCGCATTTGGTTTTGAGGTTCTTGCAGGTTGTAAGTGGCCACTAACTTTAAAGGCTTTTTATTATAATGCCTTACCCTACGTTGGTATAATTGTAGATCTCGGTCACTTGCCAGTTTTACGTTAAATTTCCCTAGAAAATTAAATCTGCCGTTCTGTTGTGACTCGCTTCTCAAACTGCAACAAAGAGTCAGATATGATTGAGAATAGAACGAAAAGTACTGACGGTTACGAGCCCACACTGTACGTAATTGGCGTGAATTCCTCCTTGTTTAAGGGCGTAAAAAAAGTGCGTTGCAAGCGATGGGATTCTACTTTTTGTGATTATTAGGCGTACAAAAAAGCCCACGCTAGGTGGGCTCCATTATTCAAAGTATCGTGATGTTGGTTCAGGGATTAACTGGTCAGTAGTTTCTGAAGTTTATCTCTTAGCATCTCAATATGGGTTCTTTCTGGCGTCTGTTCTTTACAGTGTTCCAGTATGAATTCGATTGAGCTCAGTACCGTTCGCCAGCGAGGGGTTTTCGGTAGGGTTTCTACGCGTAGGTATTTGTCTAGCGTTCGAGTTTGCAGCGTACTGCGGTCTAAGTAGACGCGCCACAAGCCACTCTTCTCGGCGAAAGCGAACTTGGTTTCACCAGTCACCGATTCCCAGTAGATGATGGCATTAGTCATCGCATCGACCAGTACCTCGCGCATTAACTCTTGCTTGTTTTTACCTTCACCGGTTGCCTTGTCAGCAAGACGAGTAAATTCTCCGCCAAGCTCCTTCAACTGTTGCAACTTATCTTTGTCGCCTTCAAAGGCATAACTAGAGAGAGCTTCAACCGCCGTTTCAAGGTTATTGATTCGGTTTGAGTTAACACCACCACCTACATTGAAGATATACATGGTGTCGAGCCCTGAGCCTTCAGGCAGCTTAAGGATGTCACTTGGTATGCGCTGACGTGTATCGTCTATATAGATATCAATATCACCGCAGTAGTGGGCTTGTTCTACCTTAAGGTATTTAGGCGCAATGATCTCGTCGACCATTGAGCGTTTAAGTTGTTCTTGTCCGCGTCTGAATAGCTTCGCCGCAGCTTCGTTAGCAAAGCGAATACGTTGGTCGTCACGAATACAGATGATGGCTTCAGGTGCCGATTCTAGTTGCTCTAATAAGCGGCCTTGAGTTTCTAACAAGTTAGCCTCAACCATCGCTCTATGTTTGAGCTCGAGTTGCAGTTGGTCGTTTTCAAGGCGTCTCTGTTCAGCTTTGCTTGCTGATAGATGTGCTGTAATTCGAGCCGCTAGTTCTTGTTTGTTGAACGGTTTAGACAAGTAGTCATTGGCGCCAGCTTCGAAACCTCGAACACGGTCTTCTGCTTGGTTGAGTGCCGTTAGCATGATGATTGGCAACTGAGCATGATCGTATTGCTTACGCAGTGCTTCACAAACCTGATAGCCGCTCATTCCTGGCATCATGATGTCGAGTAGAAGCAGCTCTGGCTTCTCTTTCTCAATCAGTTCAATGGTTTCAGGGCCATCACATGCAGTACGTACTCGATAACCTTCTAACTTCAAGAAGCTGTCTAATACTCGCAGGTTAACCGGCTCATCATCGGCGATAACCAATAACGGGCCATCTGGGTTTTCACTGATAACACTATTTTCTTGTTGGCTGTTATCAATTAAATCAGGCGCTTGGAAGTGCGAGTAGTGACCTGATTCGTTGTAACTGTCTAACTCATCTTGAGTAGCTAGGGGCAGGGTAAAGCTAAACGTAGTGCCGAGCATTGGTTGGCTACTAACGTACAGTGAACCGCCCATTAGCTCGATCAACTGACGACTGATCGATAATCCAAGCCCTGCACCTTGGCGGTAGTTACTCGCATCTTGGCCTGCTTGAATCAATGGCTCAAAGATGTGCTCAAGGTACTCGGCCGGTATACCTTGGCCAGTATCGACAACTTGTACACGAATGTTGTCATCGATAACGCTGGCAGAGATAACAATTTTACCTTCTGAGGTGTACTTGATGGCATTGCCGACCAAGTTATACATCACTTGCTCAAGTCGTTGAGGATCCGATGAAACCAGACCTAAATCACTTGGGACTTGGTTAATAATACGGATTGGCTTATTGCCCAATAGGTGATGAGACAACTCTAGGACCAAGCTGGTGGCTGCCGACAAATCAACGGCTGATTTCTTAATATCTAAGCTGCCATAGCGCATCTTGTGATAATCAAGCAGATCATCAACCAAGGTCGCCAATCTCTGACCGCTATTGATGATGATATCTAACTGATACTTCTGGTTTGCTGGAATAGGGCCGTTCGCTCCAGATATCAACGCTTCAGCGATACCCACCATGCCATGCAGTGGTGTTCTCAATTCATGTGAAGTAGTCGCTAAGAACTCATCTTTGAGTTTATTGGCCAGTTGTAACTCTTCGTTTTGCTTTTGAATGGTCTTAAGGTTGTCCTCAAGCTCATCGTTTTGGCTTTTGATGAGCTGCATTTTTTCACGAATAGATCGCTGCATTCTTTCGAAGCTCACCGCGAGTCGGCCTATCTCATCTTTGCGCTCGGTATTGATCATGGTTTCATCGAGATCACCCGCCGATACTTTTTCGGCAGCCCACGTCAGTTTAAGCAGTGGGGATGTGATGAAGTTAGACAGATAGTGCGATGCAACGACTACCAGAATGATCGCCGTTAGCATCACGATCACGAAGATCTTTTCTAACTGATGAATACGGGCAAACGCCTCTTTCTCTGGCAGCTCTACGACAAGAGCCCATGTTGCGTATTTCAGCTCAATTGGCGTATATGCCGCGATGATCGCTTGATCTAGGGTGTTGTCGAAGGTGCCAACCGCTGTTTCGCCAGCCAATGCTTTATCGACAACATCTAGGCTCAAGTTGATAGATTCTTGTGAATGAGCAAGGCTACGCGGCAGGTGATCATCACCTACAAGCAGCGTTTGAATATTCGAACTCTTGTTGAGATCCGCAATCAACTTAGTAATGCCGTTGATTGGTAGCCTAAACATCGCGTAACTGTGTAGGTAGCCTTGTTGAACGATAGGTGCGCCTAGCCATGCGGTCTGTTTGCCATTCTCGTCTTTAAAGTCAGAAACGATAACCGGCGTGTAATCTTCGTTAGATTTGCGTCGGTCGGTTACGTCTTTGGCTAGTCGTTGAAAGGTAATACCTAGGTTGGAATCCTTGTATTTGCCAGTCAGCAAGTTGGTGCCGTAATCGTCATTTTTAAAGACGGAATAAGCGACGTTACCGTTGATATCAACTAAGAGAATATCGTCAAAATCAGAGCGTTTAAGCAGTTCTAGGTAAGCATTATGGTAGCGCTTGTGGAGCAGGCGATAACGCTCGCTGCCAATAAAGCTGCTGGATTCAGGGAGGATCGACGTTTTGATTTGATCGCCAGACCCCTGAATGTAGCGCTGCTGCGCATTACTGCGTGCCTCGTCAATATCTAACCCCAATCGTTGAAATGCATTGATCAAACCATAAAATCGCCCGCCACTGGCATTGGCCAATTCTGAGCGAACAAAGCCCATCACTTGGGATTCTTGAGCTTGTAGGTAATCGACAATTTGCTGCTGCTTAGTATCACGAACCGAAACAAGGTGTGAGGTGCTTTGTTCCTGGAGATCCTGACTGTGCGATTGGAGGAAAAATATCGCGATAAGTGTCACAGGGGTAATACTGAGGACAAGAAATGCCAGCATTAGGGTATTTTGAAGGCGCTTAAACTTCTGCTTACGATAGAATCTAAACATAAATTGGGTACTACTTTCCTTTGATGTACTGCTAAAAGGGGCGAAAACAAGTACAGAGAATAGAATTAACGGGTTCCAATTTAACGAAATTAACGAGTTTTTTTACTTTGACAAGTAAGTGGTATTTAAAGCGTGTGCAAAAGCTCATTTTTATAGAGTTTTGACAAAAATATGAACAGACAGCGCAGATAATGACCCTGCGCTGTGCTAGAGAGGTTATTTGTTTGCGTGATAGATCGCGAATTTAGTGGTCTTATTTAGAGTCGCGCATTTTCCAAATGCTTGTTCAATAATTGGAATGTATTTTAAGAAACTATTCGCAACAATAATCATCTCACCAGAACGCTTCAAATGCTTAGGAGCCTGAGAAAGTAAGGTCTCAGTCGCGCTGTAGCTAGTGTCTAAACCTGAATGGAATGGTGGGTTACTGATGATGAACTGATAGTCTTCTGCAGTATCAGAATAGACATCGGATGCGAAGACTTTACCCGTTAAACCATTCGCTTCTAGCGTTGCTTGGCTTGATGCCACGGCAAATGCACTGATGTCGCACATTTCTAGCTCGATATCTGGGTTACGAGATGCCATCACCGCGCCCAATACGCCTGCACCACAGCCAAAATCCAGTACCTTGCCTTTTAGTTTTGGCAGAGTATCCAACAGAAGTTGGCTACCGACATCGAATTGACCGTGACTGAAGACGCCAGGAAGGCTTTTTACCGTAAGTGATTGCTCACCAATGTTAACCGTGTAGGTCTTAAACCAGTCTTGCAGGTTGAACGCTTGTGGTTGCTCGAAGCATTGACCCCAGTAGAAAGAGCAACGACGCGCTGAATCGTATTTAACAACTTTGCCGTAAGGAGCAAACATCTTCTCGATGCTTTTCACGCCTGAACGGTTTTCACCAACCACGACGATCTCGGTATCTTTGCCTAGCTTGGCAAATAGCATCGCCAACAAAAATTCCGCTTCCGCTTTGGCTTTTGGCCAGTACAACATCACTAAGTCGGCTTTAGTCTCTTCGGTAAACTCCGCACCATAAAAACGTTGGATGGTGTTGTAGCCTTCTAATTGACGGTAGTAGCTGTAATTAGAAGTAAACACAGAGACAGATTCACAATGCTTCGCTAACTCAACAGGGAACAAGTCTTCTGCCTCACCGGCAACTAAAACATGTTTGCCTTCAAAGTAGGCGAGTTGGCGTTGAGCAATCTGGCTTGGTGCAATATAAGCTGACATAGGACACTCTGTTGAATCGTTAGCAAAAAATGAGGGCGGATTTTCGCATAATCCGCCCAAAGCTTGAAGTGTTTAATACGGGTTCGCCAATCAAGTTGACGTCAAGTTCGTTAACTCTTGTCTTGCTGGTTTAAAAAGTCCTTAAACTCTTCATCGTAGATGTTGAATAGGACAATGGTAATCGCAAAAATCAATGGTCCGTAGATAAGACCAATTAGGCCAAACAGTTGAATACCACCCAATAGTGAGAAGAAGATCATCAGGGTATTCATGCCTGCACTGCCTTGCATTAGCAGCGGACGCAGAAGGTTATCAATTGAACCAACAATCGCTACACAGTAAACCGTTAGGAAAATCGCCCACGTGGTATCACCAGTTAGGAACAAGTAGGTTGCTGCTGGAATCCAGATTAATGCGGTACCCACAACTGGGATGAAAGAGGCAAAGCCCATCATAGTACCCCAGAATAGACCTGGGAAACCGGCAATCCACATACCTAAACCGCCGGCAAAACCTTGCGCGATTGCGGTTAAGAATGAGCCCATTACTGCTGATTTAGATACTTGCTCTATCTCTGTTAGAAGTTTGTCTTCTTGGCTACGAGACAGCGGCAGAATATGACGAACCACACTGATGATTTTGTCGTGATCTCTTAATAAGAAGAACAAAACGAACAGCATCAAGAAGAAATCCATCAAGAAATTGGTCGCGTCACCTAAGATTTTGGCACTGATACCAACTAGCTTAGAACCAAAGCTTGTCGCAAACTCACCGACTTTTTGTGCGATGGCTTGGGGCTCAATATTGTCGAAAGGCAGGTAGTTATTCACAAATGACAGCGCTTTGACCACTAACGGATGAGCAAACAGAGTCTGAATGCCACCGTGGGTCACCCATTGGTAAGTATTCTGAGAGAACAGAGAACCTTGCTGAACAATTGCTGCGAATACTGCCAATAAAGGGATAACAATAATGAAGGTCAGTATGATACAAGACAGCAGAGAGACGATGTTTTCTTTATTCGGGAGCTTTTTTTCAAGCCACTCATGGATTGGGAACATCAATAGTGAAATGATAAAGGCCATCACGATAGAGTTAACGTATGGCTCGATAAGCAAGTAACAAGCATAAGCCGCCGCGAGTAGGGCAATGATGATCACCCAGTGGCTGGAATTGATTTTGAGTTTTTCTGACACGGTAATGGTCTCTATATTTGCGTTCTGAGTTTATAATGGCTGCAAAACAGAGAGTTAGCAATGAGGAGTTTTGATAATGGGATGCTGTAATAAAGATAAGAAATGCCAAGACGAAGAACAGCAAACAAAAAAAGAGATCCCTTGGTTCAGAATGTTCCTTGGTACCTTGATGTTGTTGGTTTTCCTTTTCTGGGAACGTTAATGCTTTTGGTTCAGCTTTAGCCTTAGTCGACGGCTAAATAAGCTGTCATATTTGTGGCTGGTGAGCGCGATATATAAAAAAGGGCTGCATTTAATGCAGCCCTAAATTCAATCGGTTAGCGACTTATAAAGTGCTTTCGATTATTTGCTTTCAGCAGCAATGATCGCAAGAGAGCGGTCAGCAGCTTCTAGTGTTGCATCAAGTTCTTTTGAACCATGAGCAAGAGAAGTAAAGCTTGCTTCGAATGCTGAAGGTGCAAGGTAAACACCGTGATCTAACATTAGGTGGAAGAAGCGCTTGAAGCGTTCTACATCACACTTAGTTACATCTTCGTAGCACGTCACAGTTTCTTGGTCAGTGAAGAAGAAACCAAACATACCGCCAACTTGATGAACTAGCATCGGGATGCCGTGCTTGTCAGCAAGTTGCTTGAAGCCTTTTGCCAACTGCTTAGTTTTTGAAGCTAGACGCTTTTCGTTGCCTTCTTCTCGTAGAAGGTTCAAACATGCGTAGCCAGCAGCCATTGCAACAGGGTTACCTGAAAGCGTACCCGCTTGGTAAACAGGGCCAGTTGGTGCGATGTATTGCATCACGTCTTTACGACCACCGAAAGCACCGACAGGCATGCCGCCGCCAATCACTTTACCAAGACACGTTAGGTCTGGCTTGATGTTGTAGTAAGCCTGAGCACAACCTTCAGCAACGCGGAAACCTGTCATTACTTCATCAAAGATTAGCAATGCACCTTCTTGATCACAGATTTCACGTAGACCTTCGTGGAAGCCTTCTACAGGAGGGATACAGTTCATGTTACCCGCTACTGGCTCAACGATGATACAAGCGATCTCGCCTTTGTTTGCTGCGAAGATTTCACGTACTGAATCTAGATTGTTGAAGGTTGCTGTTAGCGTTAGTTTCGCAAAATCAGCCGGTACGCCTGGAGAGCTTGGTTGACCTAAAGTCAGTGCGCCAGAACCAGCTTTTACAAGTAGGCTGTCTGCGTGGCCGTGGTAGCAGCCTTCAAACTTAAGAATTTTGTCACGACCAGTGAAGCCACGAGCTAGACGAATCGCGCTCATTGTTGCTTCTGTACCTGAGCTCACCATACGTAGCTGTTCCATTGATGGAACCATCTCAGATACCAGTTCAGCCATTTTGATTTCAGTTTCGGTTGGAGCACCGAAGCTAAGGCCGCGTTGAGCTGCTGCAATAACTGCGTCACGAATAACCGCGTGGTTGTGACCAAGGATCATTGGACCCCAAGAGCCAACGTAATCGATATACGCTTTACCATCAGCATCAAAAATAAGTGGGCCATCAGCGCGTTCAACGAAGATTGGAGAACCACCTACGCCATTGAATGCACGAACTGGAGAGTTTACGCCACCAGGAATGGTTTGCTGTGCTTTTTCGTACAGCTCTGCTGATTTGGTCATTGATATATCCTCTTTTGACTGTCGGACCAATTGGCACGCATTGTACCTATCCCTAATCCAACTAGGAATGCTTTCGCCCAGATAATCACCCGAATCTGGTTGTTTTGTGTGGTTACACGTTTTAATTGTTAGATATTGGCGAGTTTACAGCAGTAAAAGGACCGATCCTGTGGTGAATACTTGAACGTTTCAGTCAGGTATTAGATAATCACCGGAATATAAGAAAATACTCAACAACTATGGTCTCGAATTAGATTTGTATCATGTTGTTTTTGACACAGGTAAGAGAGGTTGTCGTGAGCGAAGTAAATATCCCATTGTCTTTTTCTGATGCAGCAGCTACCCGCGTACAAACGCTAATTGCTGAAGAAGAAAACCCAGAACTAAAACTGCGTGTATACATTACAGGTGGTGGTTGTAGCGGTTTCCAATACGGCTTCACATTTGATGAAAAAGTAAATGATGGCGACACTACAATTGTAAACAGCGGTGTAACGCTGGTTGTTGATCCAATGAGCCTACAATACCTAATGGGC
Source organism: Vibrio sp. 10N.286.52.F8 (assembly GCF_041468745.1). NCBI lineage: Bacteria > Pseudomonadati > Pseudomonadota > Gammaproteobacteria > Vibrionales > Vibrionaceae > Vibrio > Vibrio sp. 10N.286.52.F8. The sequence goes on along the minus strand of NZ_JBFRJF010000010.1, from coordinate 293,029 downwards.
GGCATGGTTGATTACACTGAAGGCCTAGAAGGCGCACGCTTCTTTGTGAACAACCCGAACGCTACAACAACATGTGGTTGTGGCGCATCATTCAGCGTATAGCATGAGTTGAAAATAGCTTGAGCTCAAAGCTGTATTAGATACATTTCAAACGCCGAACTTATGTTCGGCGTTTTTGTTTTTACTTAGTAACTTATTACTTTTCAAAGCATTCCTCTCATTTTTAGTACACGGCATATTTTTTAAACTGTCGATAGCGTCCAACTTCGTTGAGGATTGGTCTGTTAAGGTTACCTTTGTGCATAAGGAAGTTGCACATCACGCTATTAAGCCAACTAGCGCGCCTGAATGACATCGGACAAAAGGATTTGTTATGCCCACTCTATTTTCTAACTCACCACTTTTTCAGAAATTGAAGCAGCCGTGGCTGGTTTCTCTGACTCTAGTCGTGTTGTTGTCGATCTGGCTTGGTTTAGGCGTAGGGCAAGCAGAAGAGTCACCTGAAAAAAAGGCAACAGAAATTCCGCTGGCTAAGGTTTCCTTTCAAACCTTCACCTCATCACCGACCTTTAAAACGATTGATCTCTATGGAAGAACGGCGCCCGATAGGCATGCTCGTCTAGGTGCAGAAGTCGCGGGTAAGATTGTCAGATTGAATGTTGTTAAGGGGGGGATGGTTAAAGCAGGACAAGCCATTGCCCAGATAGATAAGGGTGATTTAGAGATTCAACTAGAGCGAGCATCTGCGTTATATCGCTTGAAGCAGAAAGAGTTCAAAGCGGCGCAGTCACTGAAGAAAAGAGGACTGCAAGGTGAAATCGCCTACACCACAGCTGAGGCTTCATTAACAGAAGCAAAAGCCATGATGCGCAATGCGGAATTGGCTTTAAAGAATACTGTGATTACTTCGCCTTTTTCGGGTGTGGTTCAAGATTTGATGGTGGAGCTCGGTGATTTCGTTAGTGTTGGCGATCCTGTTGCTGGCGTGATTGACCTCGATCCTTTGGTTATTGAGGCGGATGTCAGTGAGCGTCATATCCAACATTTGCTAGTCAATCAATCTGCTTTGGTTCGTTTGTTAGGGCGAGAAGAAGCGGAAGGCCGTTTACGCTATGTTTCTCGTATCTCTTCTGTTGCTACTAATACCTTCCCAATCGAGATAGAAATCGATAACTCTAAAGGCCTATTACCAGCAGGTGTCAGTGCCGAAGTTAAACTCAACCTAGAAACAAGAGATGCAATAAAGATAACACCGGCGATGCTAGCATTGGATGAGGCGGGTAACCTAGGGGTCAAAACCTTGGTTTCAGTCGATGACTCACCAACGGTGAAGTTTGTAGGCATTCAGCTAGTAAAGGCCGAACAAGATGGAGTGTGGCTCACGGGGCTAGGTCAACGCGTCGATATCATCACAGTAGGCCAAGGGTTTGTGCGTGATGGTGATTCGGTGATTGCTGTTGAGCAAGTCGCTGAACTCTCTAACGTAACCGCAGAGTAGGAGATAACCGATGTATTCAATTATTGATGCAGCCTTGTCTCGTGCTCGAACAATGCTCTCCCTTTTAGCGTTAATCCTTGTAGCCGGTGTCGTCACCTATATCACGATACCTAAGGAATCGAGCCCAGACATTACCATCCCAATTATCTATGTTTCGGTCGGGCACCAAGGGATCTCGCCAACGGATGCAGAACGTTTATTGGTTCGACCTATTGAGCAAGAGCTGAGGTCGATTGAAGGCGTAAAAGAGATGACAGCAACCGCAGCAGAAGGGCATGCCTCTGTTGTGTTGGAGTTTAATGTTGGCGTCGATCTCACCAAAGCAATGGCCGATGTGCGTGACGCGGTTGATCTGGCTAAACCAAAACTACCAGAAGACAGTGACGAACCGACCGTAAATGAGGTGACGCTGGCTTCTGAGCAACCTGTTTTGTCTGTTGTGCTATTCGGTACCGTTCCTGAGCGCACCATAGTGCAAATTGCCCGAGAGCTTGGAGACAAATTAGAAAGCTATCGCCAAATCCTTGAAGTCGATATTGCGGGCGATCGCGCTGACATCGTCGAGATCATTGTCGATCCGTTATTGATGGAGAGCTACAGCTTAGATCAAGCGGATATCTATAATCTGATCGCTCTGAACAATCGAGTGGTGGCCGCAGGTTTTGTTGATACTGGCTACGGACGTTTTTCTGTCAAAGTCCCTTCGGTATTTAACTCCTTAAAAGACGTGCTTGAGTTGCCTATTAAAGTGGATGGCAAGCAGGTGGTCACTTTTGGCGATGTCGCTACGGTTCGTCGAGCGTTTCGAGATCCTGAAAGTTTTGCTCGTTTAGATGGCAAATCTGCGGTGGTGTTGGATATCAAGAAGCGTGCAGGTGAGAACATCATCGAAACCGTTGAGCTAGTCAAAGCGGTAATGGCTGGTGCTCAGCAGCAAGCGGAATGGCCAAATAACCTGTTGGTCAAATACACCTGGGATGAATCTAAAGATGTGAAGATCATGCTTAATGATCTGCAAAACAATATCTTATCCGCCATTATTCTGGTGGTGATCGTTATCATCGCGATTCTTGGTGTGCGTACCGCTTTGTTAGTGGGTATTTCCATTCCAGGCTCATTCCTAACCGGGTTATTGGTTCTTTCGGTGTTTGGCTTAACCGTCAACATCGTAGTGCTGTTCTCTCTGATTATGGCGGTGGGGATGCTAGTAGACGGTGCGATTGTGGTGACCGAATTTGCAGACAGGCGAATGCAAGAGGGTGAAGGGTGCAAAGCCGCTTACCGAGATGCAGCGAAACGGATGGCGTGGCCGATAACCGCATCGACTGCCACAACCTTAGCCGCATTTGCTCCGTTACTGTTTTGGCCTGATGTGACGGGCGAATTTATGAAGTTCTTACCACTAACTCTGATCGCGACTTTAACTGCATCATTGATCATGGCGTTGTTGTTTGTGCCCGTGCTGGGCGGTTTGATTGGCAAACCTCAATACGTATCGTCTAAAAGCCAAGCTCGAATGGTCGCACTGCATAATGGTGACTTTTCACAGGCTACTGGTTTAACCAAGGCTTACTACCACACGCTTTCTTTAGCGATTAAACACCCCTTTAAGATTTTGTTCAGTGCGATACTGCTCGCGGTTGCAGTTGGTTTTACTTATTCAAAAGCGGGTCTAGGTGCAGAGTTCTTCCCAGAAGTTGATCCGCCATTCTTTAATGTCAAAGTTCGCTCGCATGGGGATCTGTCTATCCAAGAAAAGGATGACATCATGCGTGATATTGAACTGATGATGCTCAATCATGATGAGTTCGATACCGTTTACACGCGTACTGGTGGTGACGACCAGATTGGTTTGATCTCAATTACGCCTGTTGACTGGCAATATCGACGCAGCGTTAAGGCGATTATTGATGAGTTGAAGGTACAAACCGATCAATACGCTGGTGTTGAGATTGAATATAAGTTCCCTGATGCTGGGCCTCCGGTTGAAAATGACTTAGTGATTGAGCTGTCGGCAAGAACTCCAGAGCAGCTCAATCAGGCTGCAAAAATTGTGAGAGGTTGGGCTGATGGAAATAAAGCACTGACCAATATCAGCGATACTGCGAGTAAAGATGGCATCGATTGGAAGGTGGATATTCGCCGCGACGATGCTGCGCGCTTTGCAGCTGATGCGACCTTAGTGGGTAATACCGTTCAATTCGTGACTAATGGTCTCAAGATTGGTGATTATCTGCCCGATGACTCTTCAGAAGAGGTCGATATCTTGGTGCGCTACCCTAATGATAAGCGTGATATCGGGCGCTTCGACCAGCTTAGGGTGAAAACGCCAGCAGGTTTAGTACCTATTACTAATTTCGCTCAGATCGTTCCCGACCATAAGCAAGACACCATTAAACGCCTTGATGGCAAGCGTGTGGTGAACATCATGGCGGATATGGAAGAAGGGTATAACCTTGCTCTCGAACTACCAAAGATCGAACAAGCATTGAGTGAGCTAGGGCTGCCGAGTAGCGTGGAATTTCGCATCCGTGGTCAAAACGAAGAACAAGAAAACTCGTCAGCCTTTTTACAAAGTGCTTTCTTGGTTGCTTTGGCGGTAATGGCTTTGATTCTGATTACTCAGTTCAATAGCTTCTATCAAGCGTTTTTGATTCTGAGTGCTGTATTGTTTTCGACCGTTGGCGTGTTCGTTGGCTTACTGATCTTCCAACGCCCGTTTGGCATCGTGATGTCTGGTATTGGGGTGATTGCACTGGCAGGAATAGTCGTGAATAACAACATCGTGCTGATCGATACCTATAACCAGCTAATCAAAAGAGGCTTGGATAAGCGAGATGCGATTCTAAGAACCGGTGTTCAACGTTTAAGACCAGTAATGCTGACTACAGTCACCACCATTTTAGGTTTGATGCCGATGGTGTTAGAGATGAACATCGACTTGATTAATCAAAAGATAGAATTCGGTGCGCCGAGCACGCAATGGTGGTCGCAACTAGCTACGGCAATTGCGGGAGGTTTGGCCTTTGCAACGGTACTAACCTTGGTGCTGACGCCTTGTTTGCTGATGTTAGGGCGAGATAAGAAGCCCGATGTGCTCCCAAGCAACGACGGTTAAAGATAAGTCCTAGTTCGACGGAAATAAAAAGAGCGCCTTGGTGGGCGCTCTTTTCGTTGGTTTAGATGGCTATTAATCTAATTGGTCGCTAGTAACCTAATTAGTTGCTAGTAACTGGCCGTATCGCTCTAGGTTACTCAATCGAATTTCTGAGTTGGCAATAAAGGTTGCTTTTGCTTTACCAGTTAACGATTTGGATTGAGGCAATTTCACGGTACGCGCATTTTTATGTACGCCATTAACCAAGAATTCATAATGTAAGTGCGGGCCAGTCACACGGCCTGTACCGCCCAAAGTACCAATGGTTTGGCCTTGTTTTACGCGCTGACCGGTTTTCACCATACGTCGCTTCATGTGCAGGTACTTGGTGATGTAGGTGTTGCTGTGGCGGATGAACACGTAGTTACCATTGAATTGGTTGTAACCTGACTTCTGAACAATACCGTCACCGGCTGCCCAGATAGGCGTGCCAACAGGGGCTGCGTAGTCAGTACCGCGGTGAGCTCGAATCTTACCGGTTACTGGGTGTCTCCTGGTAGGGTTAAAGTTCGATGTTACGCGACGAAAATCAATTGGTGAGCGCAAGAACGCCTTCTTCATCGCACGACCATTTTCATCGAAGTAGTTGCCGCTTTTATCATCCAATACCGCGGTAAATGAATCGCCTTGGTTTTTGAATACGGCTGCCATGATCTTACCGCGACCAACTACTTCACCTTCAACCACTTTCTCTTGGTATAAGATTTTGAAGCTGTCGTTCTTACGAATATCTAACGCAAAGTCGATATCCCAACCGAAGATGCCGGCCAGTTCCATAATTTGGTTTGCGGTTAAACCTGCGCTGACGCCAGCGTTCCAGAAGTTAGAGGTGATGTTGGCTTCGGCATAATTGTATTGGTATACCACTTCTTTTTTGTCGAAACTTGAGGAGAAAGAATCGCCAGATTTAGTGATCTTGAAGCTTTCAAACGCACTAAGTTGTCGTTTTAACTGAATAAGGTCGTTGTTTTCATCAAAGCCGAACTGCAAGACATCACCAGGTCTTAGGTTAGACAGCTGCTTCTTAATATCATTATTGGTATTGAGTAGCGTGATCAGCAGACGGTATGAGAGGCCAATACGTTCAAATAAAACAGAGGTGCTTTCGCCAGAGCGAACGGTGTATTTCTCCCAATTGAGCACTGCCGTCGGTGGAGCGTCACTTGAGCTAATAAGTGCAGAGGCATTGATAGTCAGTGGGTAATGTTTTCCCACAACTAAAGCGCCCGAATCGTCACGCAAACTGTTGACGTCGGGGAGTAAGAAAATCGCGACGAAAATTATGGCACTAAAAAATGCGATAAAAGCCCGGTGCAAAATAGGAAGGCGTGCAAAAATAGACAACATGTTCCGGTTCGTTCTGTAAATATTATGAAAATCGACGACGGAATAGTGTAACTGGTTTCAAAATACATCGCTATTCAAGTAAGATGTCTAATTAATGTATTTTTGCCAAATCTGTGGGAGTGAACAAGAATGGCGAGTATTGAAGCTGCACTAGCCGAGATCAAACGTGGCGTAGAAGAACTGATTCCAGAAGACGAACTGATTGCAAAACTAAAAGAAGGTCGTCCTTTACGCATTAAGCTGGGTGCCGATCCAACAGCTCCAGATATCCACCTAGGCCATACGGTTATCTTTAACAAGCTTCGTGCTTTCCAAGAGCTTGGTCATGAAGTGACATTCCTTATCGGTGATTTCACTGCAATGGTTGGTGACCCATCAGGTAAAAACTCAACACGTCCACCGCTAAGCCGCGAAGACGTATTGAAGAATGCTGAAACTTACAAAGAGCAAGTATTCAAGATTCTAGATCCTGCGAAGACGCAAATTCGTTTCAACTCTGAATGGCTATCTGAGCTTGGCGCTGAAGGCATGATTCGTCTTGCTTCTAACCAAACTGTTGCTCGTATGCTTGAGCGTGATGACTTCAAAAAGCGTTACGCTGGTGGTCAACCGATCGCAATCCACGAATTCATGTACCCACTTCTACAAGGTCACGACTCTGTTGCACTAGAGAGCGACGTTGAGCTTGGCGGTACTGACCAGAAGTTTAACCTTCTAATGGGTCGTGAACTGCAAAAAGCAGCAGGTCAAAAACCACAAGCGGTACTAATGATGCCACTACTTGTTGGTCTAGACGGTGTTAAGAAGATGTCTAAGTCTGCGCATAACTACATCGGTATTAGCGAAGCACCAAGCGAGATGTTTGGTAAGATCATGTCTATCTCTGACGATCTAATGTGGAGCTACTACGAGCTGCTGTCTTTCCGTCCTCTTGAAGAAGTTGCGGAACTGAAAGCTGGCGTTGATGCAGGTAAGAACCCGCGTGACGTTAAAGTACTGCTAGCGAAAGAGATCATTGCTCGTTTCCACAGTGAAGCAGATGCTGAAGCCGCCGAGCAAGAGTTCGTTAACCGTTTTGCTAAGAACCAAGTTCCTGATGAAATGCCAGAATTCGAATTCGAAGCAGGCCTGCCAATTGCGAACGTTCTAAAAGAAGCAGGTCTTGTAAACTCGACTTCTGATGCGATGCGTATGATCAAGCAAGGCGCGGCTAAGCTTGAAGGCGAGAAGATTGAAGACAGCAAATTCGTACCTGAAGCAGGTACTGCAGTTTACCAAGTAGGTAAGCGTAAATTTGCTCGTATTACTATCAAGTAATATTAAATCTCAATGATTTAACGAAAAGGCATCTACGGATGCCTTTTTTATTGACCCCTATTTATTGACAGGAATTTGACGAAGTTTTTGAACGGCTATTGCTACACTATGCGCGCTGTCATATTGACAGTAATTCTGGAGATTTTTATGAACAATACCGACCATCCTCCTAGTTTGAATGGAGAAGAATAACCCGTCTCGGTATTGATCTATTGTCCTGCCGTTCGGGTAGGGTATCTTTGTTTTTCCCCCTCATTCTTTTCCACACACTAGATTCTAACAAGTAGACACACCAGTAGCTTTCAGCTCTTGGTGCGCATAAATCCATAAATCCATAAATCTATAAATCTATAAACTTATGCTATTTGTTTTGATGGTCGTTACCTTTGCCAATCGGGAGATTCGCCATGACGGTAATGAACAACACTTTTTTATCTATTGAAGCTCTGTACTCAGAGCAAGACATCCAAGCTGTATCGAATGCATTTCAACAGTACGGACGTGAACAACAAATTAATCTTTTGAACCGAATGCCACTCGAAGATGCGGTGTTAGTGCTGGGACAATGCTCTTTGAGTACGATTCAGACTTTACTTAGTGAGTTAGAAGAGCAGGGCTTTGAGAAGCGCTCTCGACATCTAGCTCACCAACTAGGGCTGATTTACTCAGAGGTGGAGCCTCAACAGGGCTACCTTTCTACTGGCGTCATGAGCCACGTAAGGCAGCGTATCGGTTGGATTATTGCGCTAGCACTATTGGGAATTGTCTCAGGGCTTATAATTGCTCAGTATGAAGACATTCTCAGTCAGTTGGTTCTTTTGGCTATCTACATGCCGGTAATTGCTGCTGCTGGTGGTAATACCGGAACACAAGCCGCGACTTTGGTTATCAGAGCCTTAGCCACAGGTGAGTTAAAAAAACGCCAATGGGCTAATGTTCTGTGGAAAGAGTTTAGAGTTGCTATTTGTCTAGCTCTAGCGATTGCTGTAGTGATGATTGGACGTATTCTGCTATTTAGCGAAAACCAATCGACAGGTGGCTATGACATCAACATGATTGCGTTAGCGATTGCGGTAGCGCTGTTTATTCAGGTGACCATATCAACCGTGCTCGGCGGCGGGTTACCGATAGTTGCTAGGCTATTTAAGCTTGATCCAGCGGTGTTAGTGAGCCCAGTGCTTGCTTCCATAGTTGATATCTCAGGAATGTGGATCTACTTCACTGTGGTTAACTCATTCCTCGGTATCGCTTAGCTCCTATAAAAATAGGCACCTATAAAAATAGCTAAATACATCTGAGAAGCAAAAATGGCGCTGAAGATTTAAGGTCTTCAGCGCCATTTTTATTGTTTGAGTAGAAGTTTACACAGAGCTAAGCATTACTTAGATTTGCTTTGTGTTTGACTGAACTCGACCACATCTTTGTAGAAAGCACGCTCAAACTGGGTGATAGGTGCTTCCACTGGTTTGTCTGGATCTTGTTCTTCAGGGAAGTAATCACGGACAAATTGTACAAACAGAGAGTTTGGTTTTCCCGCTTTATCTAATCCGTATCCCGCCATGTTGTAACTGCCGTATAGAGAACCACTCTTGGCGATAATGTTGCCTTGAATCGGTGCTTTTCTCATGCTCTGACGGTATTTGAGCGTTCCATCAGTGCCAGATGTAGGCATAGCCTCAATCAGGCTGAGCTGTTGATCGTTTTCCCAGATATAACGAAGCACTTGAGCCATGGTCTGTGACCTCATTCGGTTATTTCTGGATAGCCCTGAGCCATCGACGAGCTGCGCTTTACTGAGGTCAATATTAGCCTTGGTCAGCAGTATCTGTTTTATTGCTTCAGTGCCGTTATTGAAGCTGCCCGGTTGAACATAAAATGTTGCTCCTAGCGTTTTAGTTAGATTATCTGCGATAAGGTTATCTGACTTCTTGAGCATGATATCGAGCAGTTCAGGAAGCTTTTCTGAGTTGTGACTAGCGACTAACGTGGTTTTGTCTGCTTGCGCTTTTTTACCAATAATCACATCACCTTTTACTTCTATTTTCAGTTCTTTGAGAAGCGATGTAACGACTTGATAGGTGTAAAGTTCTGGATTTTGAATCGCGAACTTGAGTGGCAGTGGCTTCTTACGCTCTACTAAGCAACCAGAGAGCTTGTAAGCGTTGTCTGGAGTGGTAATGAGCTCTAAGTCGCATTGTGTCGCCTTCTGCCCTGATCGAGTTACCGTGGCTGCGGTGGTTGTCACGTCTATCGGATAGTGAGCGGGAATATAGACACGAGTGCTGCCGTTATCTTTTGTATAAATAGAGGCTTGTGCGCAGTTGCTGTCTAAGGTCATCGCACTCGAAGGCGCGCTGTAACAAACCCCTAGAATGTCCCAAGGCCAACCCACCGCTCGCTGATAGCCCGTAAAAGTCGAGTTATCTAGGTATAAGTTGCCCTTGATGTTTCTGGATTGAGATTTTGCGTATTGAGCCAAAAGGCTTTTAAGCTGTTCTCGTTGTAGCGTTGGGTCGCCACTAAATGAAATGATAGAGTCATTACCAGAACGAACAATGCTGGTCGTGTAGTGAAAGTCATCCCCTAACTCCAACTTAGCCGCCAAAGCTGTCACCAGCTTCAAAGTACTGGCGGGTGGATAGAAGCCATCACTATTGGAATTCAGTTTGTTTGAATCGCCTTTCAGGGATTCCAAAATTACACTGGTGCTACTGCCATCAGGCAGTTTATCTAGAGGGGGGTAAGCGAAAGCGTTAACTGAGAAAGCGCTAATGGAAAAACTACATACAAGTAGTGTGGGTAGAAGGCGCATAGAAGATTTCTTGGATGGCTGATGTTTTTAGTATACAGATATAAAAAACGCCCGCTAGATAGCGGGCGTTTTGATTCTCAATTAACTAATTAATCAATTAGATAATCAGAATTAGAAGTCGTAACGTAGACCTAGAGCGATTTCGTCTTCAGCTTGAGCAGAAGTTGCTTTGCCGTTAGAAGCTAGGTTTGTTGTACCGATCGTATCATTTTCAGAGATTAGGTTGAAATTGTACGAGATGTAAGTACGGAAGTTAGGCTTGAAGTAGTAAGTTGCATCGATTGCAACGTTATCTGCAGAAGTTTCACCGTCAGTTTCTGCATTGTTGTACGTTAGCGTGAATGCAGTTTTATCTAGTGTGTACGCAGTTGCGAATTCGTAACCTGTGTAGTCTACAGAATCGTTCTTGATTACACCTGTAGTCTGTTTTTCGCCATCAGTGAATACACCAGCGAAGTAGAAATCGCTCATGCGGTAAGATGCAGAAAGCATGTATTCGTTAGATTGATCTTGGTCTGCGTAACCAGCACCTAGCTTAACGCCAGAATCGCCGATTGCGTAGATAGCAGATAGAGAGTAGCCATCTTTACCGTTGTCGCTGAACTCATCGTTAGCGTCAACATCACGGTCAGCGAAGCGGTAGCTTGCTTTTAAGCCTAGGTCTTGGAATTGACCTTTGTAAGAAAGCATGTTGTCTGAACGGTCAGCTACTGCGATTTTGTCTGCCGCTGAGTTACCGTGGTAAGACATGATATCGGTAAAGTCAGTGATAACGCCTAGCGCACCGTCGTTTTTACCGTATGTAACTTCACCGAATGTACCGCCAATACCAGCGTATGTGTAACGGTTTGTGATGCTGTCGCTGTTGCTGTCTGTAGCACCACCGTTTTCAGCAGTTGTGAATTCGCCTTCGTAGAAACCAACGCCGTATAGGCCGTCTTGGATTTCAACTTTACCTAGGAAGTTTAGACGCACACGAGAGTTGTCTTGAGCTTTGCCATCTTTTAGAGATAGACGAGCTTCAGCACGACCACCGATTTCTAGAGAAGTGCCGTTTGAGCTGTATACAGAAGTACCGGCAATATCACCAGCTTGTTTACCGTCGGCTGCCACTGCGTTAGTAGCAAGAGCTGCAGCAGATACAGCAAGCGCGATCATAGTCTTGTTCATGTTATTATTTCCTAATTACTGTCCATAGAAGTTTTATTAAGGATTTGAACCCTTTTGTGTATTGCCTGTATTAATCAGGCTTCATAATCATGATTAGAACAGAAGTCTGAAAATGCCAGTGCAATCCATGGGTTACTTTTTACCTCTAAAGTTCCATGGTCAGTTAGTAAAATGATATAAAACTAAAAAATGAACACTGTTTTATTATATCTTTTTTGTTTAAGTGGTTGTTTTTGAGTGTATTTTATAAAAGCGTGATCTGTGTTTATTTTGTTTGTTTTTTGTTTTTTTAGGTATTTAGCTCTCCACTTATTGATGGGGAGGTTATTATTCATTTTTGTGATGTCTGTAATTTAGACCTAGATAAAGCTTTTATAACGCAAAGTGGAATAAAGGTGATTTAGCCATAAAGTTTGTTTACACTAAGCCAAATCGTTTTGTTTCTATCACCCAATAAATACGTTGGGTGTATTTATGTTGGCCAAAGAAAGCTTTGGCATAGAGGTAAAAAATGGAAAAGGTTCCAATGACAGTACGTGGCGCTCAGCAGCTACGTGACGAATTAGATCGCCTACTTAAGCTACGCCCTGTTATCTCAGCAGCTATTGGTGAAGCACGTGAACTAGGTGACCTGAAAGAGAATGCTGAATACCACGCCGCTCGTGAAGAGCAGGGTATTTGTGAAGCTCAGATCCGTGATATTGAATATAAGCTATCACTGGCTCAGATCATCGATGTAACGCAAATGGATAATACGGGCAAGATTATCTTTGGTACGACAGTGACACTGATTGATGTGGATACCGATGATGAGTTCCGCTACCAAATCGTTTCAGAAGACGAAGCAGACATCAAAACGGGTCGCATTTCTGTGAAATCGCCAATTGCTCGCGGTCTTATCGGTAAAATGGAAGGCGACGAAGTCATGATCTCTACCCCTGGTGGTGACAAAGACTTCGAAATCGACAAAGTAGAATATATCTAATTGAATTTTCTTTGTTTCTGATAAGTAAAAAGGTCGCTAAATGCGACCTTTTTCGTTTCTCACGCTACACTAAAAGATAAGCGCTGTGGCTTCCTATTAGTGAAGTTAGCTTATATCAAACTCGCTTATTTACGTGGAATCTCGATTTTACGTGCTTCTGACTGGCGGAACAGTACTAGAACTTTACCGATAGTCTGTACTTTCTCAGCTTTAGTTTCACGTACAATTGCATCGATAATCAGTTGCTTAGTCTCACGGTCTTCTGATGCAACTTTAATCTTGATCAGTTCGTGGTGGTCTAGAGCTAATTCGATTTCCGCTAGAACAGCTTCAGTAAGTCCATTTGCGCCCATTAGCACAACAGGTTTTAAACTGTGAGCTAGGCCCTTTAGATGCTGCTTTTGTTTGGTACTTAGGTTCATTACGCGGCCAATTTTCTTTACTATTAGGGTTGAAAAAACCTATTTTAACGCCATCTAAAGCTGAAGACTATAATTTATTCAGCAATTAGTACTTTCCTCCAATTTAGGTATCCAATGAGCAAACAGAAACACTCGGCCAGTTCAGGCCGTTGGTTGAAGGAACACTTCGACGACAAGTACGCAAATGAAGCAAGAAAGAAAGGCTATCGTTCACGTGCTTATTTCAAAATGGAAGAGATTCAAACGAAAGATAAATTGCTGTCTCCTGGGATGACCATTGTGGATTTGGGTGCAGCACCTGGCGGTTGGTCTCAATATGCTGCTAAGATTGTTGGAGACAACGGACAAATCATTGCGTGTGACTTGTTACCAATGGATCCGATTGCTGGTGTTAGCTTTTTACAAGGCGATTTCCGCGAAGAAGCTGTGCTAGATGCCTTGTTGGAACGTATACAACCAAACATGGTTGATGTCGTGATGTCAGATATGGCACCTAATATAGCAGGCAACAATTCTGTGGATCAGCCAAGAGCTATGTATTTAGTTGAATTAGCTTTGGATATGTGTCGACAAGTTCTAGCTACCAATGGTAGTTTTGTTGTAAAAGTATTCCAAGGCGAAGGGTTTGACCAATACGTTAAGGACGTCCGCGAGATGTTTAAAACAGTAAAAGTTAGAAAACCCGACTCTTCTCGAGCTCGATCTCGTGAAGTGTTTATCGTAGCCACTGGTTACAAAGGTTAACGATTCTCTTCCAAGAGTGAGAGTTAACAACATGGCTACAGGTTACAAACTGTAGTACCCTACCTTTAATTACAATTAGTTATCGAGAGGCTTACACCTTGAGTGACATGGCAAAAAATTTAATTCTGTGGCTTGTTATCGCGGTAGTGTTGATGTCGGTATTCCAGAGCTTCGGCCCTGGGGAAAGTAACGGCAGAGCAGTAGATTACACCACGTTTGTACAGGAAGTTGGCCAAGGCCAGATTCAAGACGCACAGTTCAATAACAGCGAAATCACTTTCACACGTCGTGGTGGTGGTTCTAAGTATGTAACTTACATGCCTGTTTATGATCAAAAGCTACTTGATGACTTAATTAATCAAAACGTAAAAGTTCAGGGTACACCACCTGAAGAGCAGAGCCTGCTTGGCACTATCTTCATCTCATGGTTCCCAATGATCTTACTGATTGGTGTATGGATTTTCTTCATGCGTCAAATGCAAGGCGGCGGCGGCGGTAAAGGCGCGATGTCTTTCGGTAAGAGTAAAGCTCGAATGATGAGCGAAGAACAAATCAAAACGATGTTTGCGGATGTTGCTGGTTGTGACGAAGCAAAAGAAGACGTGAAAGAGCTTGTGGACTACCTTCGTGACCCAAGCCGCTTCCAAAAGCTAGGTGGTAAGATCCCGACAGGTATCCTGTTGGTTGGTCCTCCTGGTACGGGTAAAACACTGCTTGCAAAAGCGATTGCCGGTGAAGCGAAAGTACCGTTCTTTACTATCTCTGGTTCTGACTTCGTTGAAATGTTTGTTGGTGTTGGTGCATCTCGTGTGCGTGACATGTTCGAACAAGCGAAGAAAGCGGCACCTTGTATCATCTTTATCGATGAAATTGATGCTGTAGGTCGTCAACGTGGCGCTGGTGTTGGTGGTGGTCACGATGAACGTGAACAAACACTGAACCAAATGTTGGTTGAGATGGATGGTTTCGAAGGTAACGAAGGTATTATCGTTATCGCTGCGACTAACCGTCCAGACGTACTAGACCCTGCATTACTTCGTCCTGGTCGTTTTGACCGTCAAGTTGTGGTTGGTCTGCCTGATGTACGTGGTCGTGAACAGATTCTTAAAGTACACATGCGTAAAGTGCCACTATCAGGTGATGTTGAACCATCGCTGATCGCTCGTGGTACTCCAGGCTTCTCTGGTGCAGATCTTGCGAACCTTGTGAACGAAGCGGCGCTATTTGCTGCTCGTGGTAACAAGCGCAATGTATCTATGGTTGAGTTTGAACTTGCGAAAGACAAAATTATGATGGGTGCAGAGCGCCGTTCAATGGTTATGTCTGAAGAAGTGAAAGAGTCAACGGCTTACCACGAAGCGGGTCACGCAATTGTTGGTCGTTTGGTACCTGAACACGATCCAGTGTACAAGGTGTCAATCATTCCACGTGGTCGTGCGCTTGGTGTAACTATGTACCTACCTGAGCAAGACCGCGTAAGCATGTCTCGCCAACATCTAGAATCAATGATCTCTAGTTTGTACGGTGGTCGTCTTGCTGAAGAACTTATCTACGGTAAAGACAAAGTTTCGACTGGTGCGTCTAACGATATCGAACGTGCAACTGATATTGCTCGCAAGATGGTTACGCAGTGGGGCTTCTCTGAAAAACTGGGTCCTCTTCTATATGCTGAAGAAGAAGGTGAAGTTTTCTTAGGTCGTGGTATGAGCCAAGCGAAACATGTTTCTGACGATACGACTAAGCTGATCGATGAAGAAATTCGTATTCTTATCGACCGTAACTACGATAGAGCTAAGAAGATTCTTGAAGATAACATGGATATCATGCATTCGATGAAAGACGCTCTAATGAAGTTCGAAACGATCGATGCAGGTCAAATTGATGACTTGATGGAGCGTAAGCAAGAGATTCGTGATCCAGCTGGTTGGGGTGATCAGGTAAAAGCTGAACCTACAAAGGAAGAAGCAAAACCTGAAGCTAAGGCAGAAGAAGCTAAAGCGGAACCAAAAGCTGAAGAGTCGAAAGTTGAAGAAGCTAAATCTGAAGCAGATGATGCTCAAAACAAAGATTCTTAATTGCTAAGCTTTAAATTAAAACCCTGAGTACGCTCAGGGTTTTTCTGTTTCTAGCCCTAGATGTTTTTACCTTTAAGACCCACCTTCCATGATATTAAAAGCACACAATAAAACGCTCGTTTTAGACCGCCCACATGTGATGGGTATCCTCAATGTTACGCCTGACTCTTTCTCTGATGGCGGAAAATTCAATTCATTAGATAGTGCTCTACTGCAAGCAGAGCGAATGATTCAAGCTGGTGTTAGCATTATTGACATTGGTGGTGAATCAACTCGCCCGGGAGCACCTGATGTACCTTTAGAAGAAGAGCTCGCTCGCGTTATTCCTGCCATTAAAGCAATTCGCGCTAAGTTTGATGTGTGGATCTCCATTGATACCAGTAAAGCTGAAGTGATGCGCCAAGCCGTTGAAGCGGGGGCTGATTTGATCAATGATGTGCGCGCACTACAAGAGCCCGGAGCTCTGGAAGCGGCCGCCGATGCTAATGTGCCAGTTTGCCTGATGCACATGAAAGGTCAGCCAAGAACCATGCAAGCTAACCCTAATTACGATGATGTCCTAATGGATGTTGAAGCGTTCTTAAAAGAAAGGGTGGAGGCTTGTGAGGCTGTTGGTATATCAAAAGATCAGCTGATTCTGGATCCTGGTTTTGGTTTTGGTAAAACCATTGAGCATAATTACCACCTATTAGCGCACCTTGAAAAGTTTCACAGGCTTGGGTTGCCAGTCTTAGCGGGGATGTCGAGAAAGTCGATGATCTTTAAGCTACTAGACAAAGCTCCAGCAGATTGCATGGTTGCTAGCGTCACTTGCGCTACCATCGCTGCAATCAAAGGCGCACAAATTATTCGCGTTCATGATGTTGAAGATACATTGGAAGCGATGAAGATAATCGAAGTGATGAATAACAATCACTAATCATAATTAAGGAAAATCAATATGTCTGATAAGAGACGTTACTTCGGCACAGATGGTGTACGTGGCAAAGTAGGCCAGTACCCGATTACACCTGATTTTGTTCTGAAGCTTGGCTGGGCTGCGGGTCGTGTTCTTGCGAAGCAAGGCACAAAGAAAGTCATCATTGGTAAAGATACTCGTATCTCTGGTTACATGCTTGAGTCAGCGCTAGAAGCTGGCCTTGCTGCTGCTGGTCTTCAGGCTACGTTTACTGGCCCAATGCCAACACCTGCTGTGGCTTACCTAACTCAAACCTTCCGCGCTGAAGCAGGGATCGTTATCTCTGCATCACACAACCCATACTACGATAACGGTATCAAGTTCTTCTCTTCTGAGGGAACAAAACTGCCGGACGATATCGAGTTGGCAATTGAAGCTGAATTGGATAAAGACATCGAATGTGTTGATTCATTTGAGCTTGGTAAAGCAGTACGTTTGAACGATGCGGCTGGCCGTTACATCGAGTTCTGTAAGAGCACATTCCCAAATCAGATGACGCTTGCAGGAATGAAAATTGTTGTCGATTGTGCACATGGTGCGACTTACCACATAGCTCCTGCCGTATTTAAAGAGCTGGGTGCTGAAGTTATTGCGATTGGTGTTGAGCCAAACGGTACTAATATCAACCACGAAGTCGGTGCGACAGATGTACGTGCTCTGCAAGCAAAAGTGGTTGAAGAAAAAGCGGCATTAGGCCTTGGCTTTGATGGTGATGGTGACCGTATCATCATGGTTGACGAGCTAGGTAACAAAGTTGATGGCGATCAAATCGCTTACATCATTGCTCGTGATGCACTGCGTCGCGGTGAGTTGAAAGGTGGCGTTGTTGGTACACTAATGACCAACCTTGGTATGGAAAATGGCCTTAAGCAGTTAGGTATTCCGTTTGTTCGTGCTGCTGTTGGTGACCGTTACGTAATGGAACAGCTTCTTGCTAAAGGCTGGAAGATCGGCGCTGAAAATTCGGGGCATGTTATCCTACTAGATAAAGTGACGACGGGTGATGCTATCGTTGCTGCTCTGCAAGTGTTGGCTTCAGTTGTTGATAGTGAAATGACGCTGAATGAGCTGTCTCAGGGCATGACGTTATACCCTCAAGTTCTAGAAAACGTTCGTTTCAGCGGAGATTCAAACCCATTGGAAGCTGAAGCGGTAAAAGCAGCGGTTGTTGAAGTAGAAGCTGAGCTTGGCGAGAAAGGTCGTGTGCTATTACGCAAGTCTGGTACCGAGCCACTACTGCGTGTCATGGTTGAAGGCGAAGATGCAGAGCTTGTTCAAGCATCAGCGCTTAAGATTGCAGATGCAGTAAAAGCAAACTGCTAATTTAACCTTTTACTTAGCTGGCGCAGCGAATAGCGCCTGTGATTAGAAGTGGTTGACTTATATCACGGTCAAAAGATATAACGGTCAAAAGAGACGTAAATGAGTTTTGTGTCGCTTTTGACCTTTTTTTGACCATTCACTTGGTAAAGGCTTATTTTTTAGCAAATTCTCCTTGTCAGCCATCGTCGCATTCGCTAGTATTGCTCGGCCTTCAGTTAGGAGGTCGCTAGCCTTGTTCTTAAAAATAGTTTTTTGAACGGCGCTGGCTCAACAATTAGGAACATAGGTGGAAAAATGTTTACAGTTCTACTTGTGATTTACCTGTTGGCAGCGCTTGGTGTAATTGGCCTAGTGTTGATTCAACAAGGTAAAGGCGCAGATATGGGAGCCTCTTTCGGTGCTGGCGCTTCAAACACTGTGTTTGGTGCTGGTGGCTCAGGAAATTTCCTTACCCGAATGACTGCAATTTTTGCAACTACATTTTTTATCCTTAGCTTAGTGCTTGGTAATATGTCTACACATAAAACTGAGTCACAATGGATTGACCCGACCCAAGGTCAGGTGATTCAACAAGCTGATGATGCAGTGAGTGAAGTTCCGGCGCAAGGCGACGAAATTCCACAATAATCTGTAAAGATTTGATGCCGAGATGGTGAAATTGGTAGACACGCTAGCATGAGGTGCTAGTGCCTTAGGGTGTGAGGGTTCGAGTCCCTCTCTCGGCACCATGTTTACAAACTTGTAAAACATCTTGTTGGGCGTATAATGCTCGCAAGTCGGACGCGGGATGGAGCAGTTTGGTAGCTCGTCGGGCTCATAACCCGAAGGTCGTCGGTTCAAATCCGGCTCCCGCAACCAATTTCAATGCTATTATATAGCTTGTATTGGTAGCAAGTTTGCACAGTGTGAACCTCACTGTGAGTTAGGTGCGATATCGAATGTGATGGCACTTAACATATAAGGGTCCAGCAACAAAAACCCCGGCTTATACGGGGTTTTTTGTTATCTAAGCATTTGTAAATGTATTTAGATAATGTTTGCTTGGAATTTAAATTGGGCTTTGAGCCCTTTTTTTGTTTCTGGAGTGGTTAAATGACTGGTTTAGAAAGACAACTTACTGAAATGCTTGACGCTCCAGTAGCAGCATCAGGTTATGAGTTAGTTGGATTAGAATTTATTCGTGCTGGTGAGCACTCAACGCTACGTATTTACATCGATTCACCAAACGGTATCAATGTAGATGATTGCGCTGAAGTTAGCCACCAAGTAAGTGCCGTAATGGACGTTGAAGATCCAATTTCAGTGGCTTATAACCTTGAAGTGTCTTCACCAGGTTTAGAGAGACCACTGTTCAAAGCAGAGCATTACCAACAATTTATTGGTCACGAGGTAAGCATCGTTTTGAAAATGGCTGTCGGCAACCGTCGTAAATGGAAAGGTGATATCCAATCTATCGAAGGCGAGACAGTGAAAGTATTGGTTGAAGGACAAGAAGAAGAATTCGTCCTGAGCAATATTGCGAAAGCTAACCTGATCCCTAAATTTTAGTTCTCCTAGAGAGAAGAGCTTAAGAGGCTAGATTAATGAACAAAGAAATTTTGGCGGTAGTAGAAGCTGTTTCAAATGAGAAAGCAGTTCCTCGTGAGCGTATTTTTGAAGCGCTTGAAATCGCGCTTGCAACGGCAACAAAAAAGAAAAGCGAACTAGAAATTGAAGTTCGTGTTGAAATTGACCGTAAAACGGGTGATTTCGAAACTTTCCGTCGTTGGGAAGCTGTTGAGGAAGTTGAATTCCCAACAAAAGAAATCTCTATTGAAGCTGCAAAGTACGATGACCCAGAGATCGAACTTGGCGGTTTCATTGAAGATGATATCGAATCAGTAACGTTTGACCGTATTACGACTCAAACGGCTAAGCAAGTTATCGTACAGAAAGTACGTGAAGCTGAACGCGCTCAAATCGTTGAGCAGTTCATCGATAACGAAGGCGAGCTAGTAACTGGCGCAGTTAAGAAAGTTAACCGTGACACTATTATTCTAGACCTAGGTAACAACGCTGAAGCGGTAATCCTTCGTGATGACCAACTTCCTCGTGAAAACTTCCGTCCAGGTGACCGTGTTCGTGGTCTTCTTTACGCAGTTAAACCAGAAGCTCGTGGTTTCCAGCTTTTCGTTACTCGTTCGAAGCCAGAAATGCTAGCTGAACTATTCCGTGTTGAAGTGCCTGAGATTGGTGAAGAGCTAATTGAACTTAAAGGTGCTGCACGTGACGCTGGTTCTCGTGCTAAAATCGCTGTGAAAACAAACGACAAACGTATTGACCCAGTTGGTGCGTGTGTTGGTATGCGTGGCGCACGTGTACAAGCTGTTTCTAACGATCTTGGTGGTGAACGTATCGATATCGTTCTTTGGGATGATAACCCGGCTCAATTCGTAATCAACGCAATGGCTCCTGCTGATGTTGCTTCAATCATCGTTGATGAAGACGCACACTCTATGGATATCGCTGTTGAAGCGGATAACCTAGCACAAGCGATTGGCCGTAGCGGTCAAAACGTACGTCTAGCGTCTCAACTTACTGGTTGGGAACTGAACGTAATGACTGTTGCTGATCTTGAGAAGAAGCACCAAGAAGAAGCAGTTGCCTCTATTGAAAACTTCATGAAGCACCTAGACATTGAAGAAGACTTTGCTCAAATGCTTGTTGAAGAAGGCTTCTCTACGCTTGAAGAAGTAGCATACGTTCCTGTGAACGAGCTTCTTGAAGTAGACGGTCTAGACGAAGGTATCGTTGAAGAACTACGTAACCGCGCAAAAGACGCACTGACTACTCTAGCGCTAGCGAAAGAAGAAACTTTCGACGGTGTTGAGCCTGCTGAAGACTTACTTGCACTTGAAGGTCTTGAGCGTGAAATGGCTTACAAGCTAGCAGCAAAAGGCGTTGCGACACTGGAAGACCTAGCTGACCAAGGCGTTGATGAACTAGAAGGCATCGAAGACCTAACTGCAGAGCGTGCAGGCGAGCTAATTATGGCTGCGCGTAACATCTGTTGGTTCGGCGACGAAGAATAATTCAGCAAGGAGAGAAAGCGGTATGACACAATTAACAGTTAAAGCACTGAGTGAAGAGATTGGTACGCCAGTTGACCGCTTAATTGAACAACTTGCTGATGCAGGCATGAAGAAAGCAGGGTCGGATCAAGTGACTGATTCAGAGAAGCAAACATTGCTAACGCACCTTAAAAAGGAGCACGGCGATACTTCAGGCGAAACAGAACCGACTCGTTTAACTCTTCAACGCAAGACCCGCAGCACGCTAAGTGTTGCCGCTGGAGGCGGTAAGAGTAAGGATGTTCAAGTAGAGGTACGTAAAAAGCGTACTTACGTGAAGCGCAGCACTATTGAAGATGAAGCGAAACGTGAAGCTGAGGAAGTAGCTAATCGTGAAGCGGAAGAGAAAGCACAACGCGATGCTGAAGAGCAAGCGAAACGTGATGCTGCAGAGAAAGCACAGCGCGAAGCCGAAGAAAAAGTAACACGTGAAGCGGATGCAAAACGTGAAGCTGAAGAGAAGGCTCAACGCGCACAAGCTGAAAAGGCTAAAAAAGACATGAATTCAAAAAATGCAGACGCTAACGCACAAGCGAAAAAAGAAGCGGATGAACTTAAAGCTCGTCAAGAGCTAGAAGCAACTCGTAAAGCAGAAGCTGAAGCAGCTAAGCTTGTTGAAGAAGCTCGTAAGTTAGCAGAAGAGAACCAAGAACGTTGGTCTGAAGAAGAGAAGAAGAAGAAAGAGCAAGAGAAATCTGCGGATTACCATGTGACTACTTCTACTTACGCTCGTGAAGCTGAAGATGCGGCAGATAAGAAAGATGAGAAAGCACCTCGTCGTCGCAAGAAGAAAGCAGCTCCTGCTAACCAACCTGCAAACAACCGTGGTGGTCGTAACCAACGTGGTCGTGGCGGTAAAGGTAAGCTTGCTAAACCAACTTCAATGCAGCAAGGCTTCGATAAGTCAGCAACTGTTGCTAAATCTGACGTTGCTATCGGCGAAACTATCGTTGTTTCTGAACTGGCTAGCAAAATGTCAGTTAAAGCAACTGAAGTTATCAAAGTAATGATGAAGATGGGCGCTATGGCGACTATCAACCAAGTGATCGACCAAGAAACAGCACAACTTGTTGCTGAAGAAATGGGTCACAAGGTAATCCTACGTAAAGAAAACGAACTTGAAGAAGCAGTACTAGCTGACCGTGATAGCGATGCTATCGCTGAAGGTCGTGCTCCTGTTGTTACTATCATGGGTCACGTTGACCACGGTAAAACTTCAACACTTGACTACATTCGTAAAGCACACGTTGCTTCTGGGGAAGCTGGCGGTATCACGCAGCACATTGGTGCTTACCACGTAGATACTGACAACGGCATGATCACTTTCCTTGATACTCCTGGACACGCGGCGTTTACCGCTATGCGTGCTCGTGGTGCTCAAGCGACAGATATCGTTGTACTTGTAGTTGCAGCAGACGATGGCGTAATGCCACAAACAATCGAAGCAATCCAGCACGCGAAAGCGGCAGGCGTTCCTCTGATTGTTGCTGTGAACAAGATCGATAAAGAGGGTGCAAACCCAGACAACGTTAAGAATGAGCTAGCTCAATACGACGTTATCCCTGAAGAATGGGGTGGTGAGAACATCTTCGTTCACATCTCTGCAAAACAGGGTACAAACATCGATGGTCTTCTAGAAGCAATCCTTCTTCAGTCTGAAGTTCTTGAACTTACAGCGGTTAAAGAAGGCATGGCGTCTGGTGTTGTTGTTGAATCTCGTCTTGATAAAGGTCGTGGTCCAGTTGCAACAGTACTAGTACAGTCTGGTACTCTAAACAAAGGCGATATCGTTCTTTGTGGTCAAGAGTACGGCCGTGTTCGTGCAATGCGTGATGAAAACGGTAAAGACATCGAAACTGCAGGTCCATCTATTCCTGTAGAAATTCTAGGTCTTTCTGGTGTTCCTTCGTCAGGCGATGAAGCGACTGTTGTACGTGATGAGCGTAAAGCACGTGAAGTTGCGAACTACCGTCAAGGTAAATTCCGTGATGTTAAACTAGCTCGCCAACAAAAAGCGAAACTAGAGAACATGTTCGCGAACATGACGGCTGGCGAAGTTGCTGAGCTTAACGTGGTACTTAAAGCTGACGTTCAAGGTTCTGTAGAAGCGATTGCTGACTCTCTACTGAAACTGTCAACTGACGAAGTGAAAGTGAACATCGTAGGTTCTGGTGTTGGTGGTATTACTGAAACTGATGCAACGCTTGCTGCAGCTTCTAACGCTATCATCCTTGGTTTCAACGTTCGTGCTGACGCAACTGCGCGTAACACGGTTCAGAACGAAAACCTAGATCTACGTTACTACTCAATTATTTACCAACTAATTGATGAAGTTAAACAGGCGATGGGCGGTATGCTTGCTCCTGAATTCCGTCAAGAGATCATTGGTCTTGCACAAGTTCGTGACGTATTTAAGTCGCCTAAACTTGGTGCAATCGCTGGTTGTATCGTGACTGAAGGTACGATTAAGCGTAGCAACCCAATCCGTGTACTTCGTGAAAACGTTGTTATCTACGAAGGTGAACTAGAGTCACTTCGTCGCTTTAAAGATGACGTACAAGAAGTTAAGAACGGTTACGAGTGTGGTGTCGGCGTTAAGAACTACAACGACGTTCGCGTTGGTGACCAGATCGAAGTATTCGAAATCGTTGAGGTTAAACGTACTCTAGACTAATCAGTCTGTACGACTCGACATATTGACTAAGGTTACTAACATTACTAGTAAAGGTAATAAGTAATCGGTTGTTGAATACACCATGGGGGGCTGGTAATTACCAAGCCCCCCATCTTTCTAAGTGAGAAAAGAAAATGTCAAAAGAATTTAGCCGCACACAACGTGTGTCTCAGCAGCTTCAAAAAGAGCTTGCTCTTATCCTACAACGTGAAGTTCGTGACTCACGTATTGGTATGGTAACTATCTCAGACGTAGAAGTGTCTCGTGACCTTGCTTACGCAAAAGTGTTCGTGACTTTCCTGTGTGTTGGTGAGCAAACACCGGAATCATGCCTTAAAGCTCTTAAAGAGCATGAAGTGCCAGTTCGTATGGCTCTTGGTAAGCGTATTCGCCACCGTCTAACGCCTGAAGTTCGTTTTACTTACGACAACACACTAGTAGAAGGCATGCGTATGTCTAACCTAGTAAGTGAAGTTCTGAACGATGATAAGCGTAAGCAAGAAGAAGCTGGCCGCACTGACGAAGCTCAGTCTAAGGGCGAAGAGTAATGGCTCGCCGTCGTAAAGGTCGCCCTATCAACGGGGTAATTCTATTAGATAAGCCGACTGGCATTTCGTCTAATGATGCACTGCAAAAAGTAAAGCGTATTTACTTTGCAGAGAAGGCAGGGCACACCGGTGCTCTGGATCCTCTTGCGACTGGCATGCTGCCAATTTGTCTTGGTGAAGCAACGAAGTTCTCTCAGTTTCTTCTAGATTCTGATAAGCGCTACGTTGTTATCGCTAAGCTTGGTGAGCGTACCAATACCTCTGACTCTGATGGTGAAGTGGTAGAGACACGTGATGTTAACGTGACTCAAGAACAGCTTGAACGTTGCATTGCGAGCTTCAAGGGTGAAACCGATCAGATACCATCAATGTTTTCGGCATTGAAGTATCAAGGTAAGCCTTTGTACGAATACGCACGTGCAGGTATCGAGGTTCCTCGTGAGTCTCGTAAGATCACTGTGTACTCTATTGAACTGCTTCGCTTTGAAGGTGATGAAGTTGAAATGGAAGTGCATTGTTCGAAAGGCACATACATCCGCACAATTACCGACGACCTTGGTGAAATGCTAGGTTGTGGTGCTCACGTGACCATGCTTCGTCGTACAGGTGTCGCAAAGTACCCATACGAGCGTATGGTGACTTTGGAGCAGTTAAACGAGATCCTAGAGCAAGCACAGGCGCAAGAAATTGCACCGAAAGAGCTGCTTGATCCACTGCTGATGCCAATGGACACTGCCGTTGAAGACTTACCAGAAGTAAACCTGAACGCGGAACTGACTGACCTAGTTCAGCACGGTATGCCAGTTCAGGTTGCTGGTGCGCCAACTGAAGGCACGGTTCGTATGACAAGTGGCGAAGAGAAGCTGTTTGTCGGCGTAGCTCAGATTGCTGAAGATGGCCGAGTTGCACCGAAGCGTTTGGTTGTTTTCAGAGATGAAGAGCCACAAGCGTAGCGCTTACATCGGATCTTAGCGCTGAGTCGTGAAAAGCGAGCAAATAAGATAGAAAGCGAACGCCTAATTTAGGTGGTTCGCTTTTTTCGTTTTTAATGGGTTCGATTGT
This sequence comes from Vibrio sp. 10N.286.52.F8, assembly GCF_041468745.1. Classification (NCBI taxonomy): domain Bacteria; kingdom Pseudomonadati; phylum Pseudomonadota; class Gammaproteobacteria; order Vibrionales; family Vibrionaceae; genus Vibrio; species Vibrio sp. 10N.286.52.F8. The sequence goes on along the minus strand of NZ_JBFRJF010000010.1, from coordinate 267,827 downwards.
TATTGCACCAACTGACAAACTTCCCTATAATCCTTGGCTCGCGTAGCGGCTGAATCAGAGATTGGCTGCTACAAATATAAACTTACTCTTATCAGGAGAGAATTATGTCTCTGAATGCAGAAACTAAAGCAGCAATCGTTGCAGAATACGCACAATCTGAAGGCGACACAGGTTCACCAGAAGTACAAGTAGCACTACTTACTGCTTCTATCAACCACCTACAAGGTCACTTCAAAGCGCACAAACACGATCACCACAGCCGTCGTGGTCTACTACGTATGGTTTCTAGCCGTCGTAAGCTTCTTGATTACTTGAAAGGCAAAAACCTTGCTCGTTACCAAGACCTAATCAAGCGTCTAGGCCTACGTCGCTAATAGCGATGTCTGCAAAGACAGTTTGAAGAAAAGGAGCATTTATGCTCCTTTTTTTGTGCCTGTAAGAAAATGCTAGGCTGGATGCTCAGAATATCATCTGGCTTTTTCTGATAGGAAATATATCTCCTAATAAAAATAGTTTATACTACGCCCGCCTATAGCGTTTTCAGCGTTTGGCAATCAACCTCTCAAGAGATTACAGTCACAGATGTCGGCCAATAGGTCGCGACTATTCAAAGGCGGATTTGGTCTTAATTCGGCGTATGAACACATACAAAGAGTCACCATCCTAAGTCCCTTTTCACTAGTCGCGATTGGTAATGTCTTGAGTCATTATTCACTTAATCTAAAGTCTGACTTTAGAGCTAAGGATATACAATGTTTGAAAAACCAGTTGTAAAATCGTTCCAGTACGGTAACCACACCGTTACTCTAGAAACGGGCGTAATTGCACGTCAAGCTACTGCTGCTGTAATGGCGACTATGGACGATACATCAGTATTCGTTTCTGTTGTTGCTAAGAAGGAAGCAGTTGCAGGTCAAGACTTCTTCCCACTAACAGTAAACTACCAAGAGCGTACATACGCTGCGGGTAAAATCCCTGGTGGTTTCTTCAAGCGTGAAGGTCGTCCATCTGAAGGCGAAACACTAACAGCTCGTCTGATTGACCGTCCAATTCGTCCACTTTTCCCAAGTGCGTTTAAAAACGAAGTTCAAGTTATCGCTACGGTTGTTTCTATCAACCCTGACGTAAACCCAGACATGATCACTATGATCGCAACATCTGCTGCGCTTGCTATCTCTGGTGCTCCATTCAATGGTCCTATCGGTGCTGCACGTGTTGGTCACATCGACGGCGAACTTGTTCTTAACCCATCAAATACTGAGCTTGAAAACTCTAAACTAGACCTAGTTGTGTCTGGTACAGAAGGCGCAGTACTTATGGTTGAATCTGAAGCAGATAACCTATCTGAAGAAGAAATGCTTTCAGCTGTTGTTTACGGTCACGACCAACAACAAGTTGTAATCAAAGCAATCAACGAGTTTGCTGCTGAAGTTGCAACTCCATCTTGGAACTGGGAAGCACCAGCAGTTAACACTGAGCTTAAAGCTCAAGTTGCTGAACTTGCTGAAACTCGTCTATCTGACGCGTACCAGATCACTGAGAAAATGGCTCGTTACGAGCAAGTTGGCGTAATCAAGAACGACGTTGTTGAAGCTCTAATTGCACAAGACGAAAACCTAGATGAGCGCGAAATCCGCGGCATGCTTGGTTCTCTAGAGAAAAACGTAGTACGTAGCCGCATCATCGCTGGCAACCCACGTATCGATGGCCGTGAAAAAGACATGGTTCGTGCGCTAGACGTACGTACTGGTGTTCTTCCACGTACACACGGTTCTTCTCTATTCACTCGTGGTGAAACTCAAGCACTTGTTACTGCAACGCTTGGCACACAACGTGATGCTCAAATCATCGACAGCCTGATGGGTGAGAAGAAAGACAACTTCCTTCTACACTACAACTTCCCTCCATACTGTGTAGGTGAAACTGGTTTCGTTGGTTCTCCTAAGCGTCGTGAAATTGGTCACGGTAAGCTTGCTAAACGTGGTATCCAAGCAGTAATGCCTTCTGTTGAAGAATTCCCATACACAGTTCGTGTTGTATCGGAAATCACAGAATCTAACGGTTCTTCTTCAATGGCTTCTGTATGTGGTACATCTCTAGCTCTTATGGATGCTGGTGTTCCAATCAAAGCTTCTGTTGCGGGTATCGCAATGGGTCTTGTTAAAGAAGGCGACGATTTCGTTGTTCTTTCTGACATCCTTGGCGACGAAGATCACCTAGGTGACATGGACTTTAAAGTAGCAGGTACTAACGCTGGTATCACTGCACTTCAAATGGACATCAAGATCGAAGGTATCACTAAAGAGATCATGCAAATTGCACTTAACCAAGCGCAAGGTGCACGTAAGCACATCCTTTCTGTAATGGATGAAGCTATCTCTGGTGCTCGTGAAGATATCTCTGAATTCGCTCCACGTATCCACACAATGAAAATCAGCTCTGATAAGATCAAAGATGTTATCGGTAAAGGCGGCGCAGTTATCCGTGCTCTTTGTGAAGAAACTGGTACTACAATCGAAATCGAAGACGATGGCACAATCAAGATTGCTGCTACTGAAGGCGCAGCTGCTAAAGAAGCTATCCGTCGTATCGAAGAGATCACAGCTGAAGTTGAAGTTGGCCGCATTTACCAAGGTAAAGTTGCTCGTCTAGCTGACTTCGGTGCATTCGTTACTATCCTTCCAGGTAAAGATGGTCTAGTACACATCTCTCAAATCGCTGACAAGCGCGTTGAGAAAGTGTCTGACTACCTAACTGAAGGTCAAGAAGTTCCTGTTAAGGTTCTTGAAATTGACCGTCAAGGCCGTGTACGTCTAAGCATGAAAGAAGCAGTTGAAACGCCAGCTGAAGGCGAAGCACCTGCTGCTGAGTAATTCTCAGTGTGTCGATGGTGATATCGCTTTTTAGTGATTTCTAACCTATCGTCAACAAAGCATGTTATAAAGGGGAGCATATCGCTCCCCTTTTTTATTGCGGTCATAACAGGAGTAATTATTTGTGAAATGGTTTCAAACCGCGAGTATGTGTTTACTGCTTGTACTAACAGGTTGTGCGACAACATCAGATAACACCTCAAGTTGGGTTTATCCACCGATGGCTGTGCCACTGCAACCAAGCGTTCAGCAAGAAGTTCAAATTGCACGTCTTAGTCAGTTATTACAGCGCCCAGATTTGAACGATGAAGTTCGAGCTAAGATGCTGTTTGAACGTGGTAACTACTACGACAGTGTTGGCCTGCGTGATCTCGCGCGTCTCGACTTCAACCAATCTCTTTCATTGAACCCTGCTCAACCTGATATCTTCAATCTTTTGGGTGTTTACTTTACGCAGGTAGGGGAGTTTGATGCGGCTTATGAATCTTTTGATTCTACGTTAGAGCTTGATCCTGCAAACTCTTACGCAGAAAGGAACCGCTCTATCGCGCTTTACTATGGCGAGCGTTACGACTTAGCCAATGAAGAGATGATGAAGCACTATGCCGACGATCCTAGCGATCCGTTTCGCGCTCTGTGGTTGTACATCATTCAGCATGAGCTGACGCCAGAGCAGGCTAAGCTTGATTTGCAAAAACGTTACGAGAGCCGTGATGAGCAGTGGGGTTGGGTATTAGTCGCGATTATGCTTGATGACATTACTGAAGAGCAGGCTTTCAAGGCGATCTTAACCGGTACTCGTGACAACACGTTACTTGCGCAGCGTCTAACAGAGACGTACTTCTACCTTGCTAAGCGTTACCATATGAATGGTGATTACGCGAATGCTATCTCTTTGTACAAGTTAGCGGTTTCTTTTAACGTGTATGAATACGTAGAACACCGTTACTCTTTCTTAGAGTTAAGCCGTATCTTCACCACGCTTAAAGCTGAGCACTTAGCACAAGTTAAGTTAGCTGAGGCCGAAGAAGAAGCTAACGCTAAGTAAGCAACACATTTTGATTCCGAAAAGCCGCTGCCTGTCAGCGGTTTTTTTATGCTCCTTTTTTATGATCTTCATCTCGTTTTGATTGCTTTTTATTTAAACAACACTAAAATAGTTAGTCTTGCTAACTAAATGCCATTCTTTGATTAGGTGAGTATGCTGAACCAGAATTTAGAAAAGATTGAGCGCTTCGCCTCTAAGATATGGCGCACTCAGGTAAATGAAGATCCTATTTGCCAATTGAGCTTCAATGAATATGACTATTTGAAGGTCATTCAAGCCTCTCCTGAACCGATCCGATTGACAGATCTGGCGATTGAAATGCAAGTAACCAAGCCTTCAGCAACTACTATGGTTCAAAGGTTAGAGAGAAAAGGTCTCGTTGAGCGTAAAGCTTCGCTCGAAGATGCGAGGTCTAAGTTGGTCGTACTGACCAGCAAAGCGGAAGTCGGCTTGGAAGAAGAAAGTAAGATCTATCAGGTCATGGCACAGATACTGGAAAGCCGTTTGTCTGAGCAAGAATCTCAGCAGTTAAACCTATTATTAAATAAAGCTTTAAAGTAAATAATTTAGATATTTAGTTAGCCTTGTTAACTAATTTTTCGAGTCATATCTTGTTGATATGCGACTCACAAATGAAAGTAGAGTAAGAAATGAGTAACTCAATTAGTCGTCAATTTTGGCGATACACAATCCCTACCGTGGCGGCCATGTTGGTTAATGGCCTGTACCAAGTGGTGGATGGCATCTTCATTGGCCGCTATGTGGGGGCTGATGGACTTGCAGGTATCAATGTTGCGTGGCCTGTGATTGGTTCGATTCTTGGTATTGGTATGTTGGTGGGTGTGGGCACAGGTGCGCTTGTCTCGATTCGCCAAGGTGAAAAAGATACTCAAGGCGCTAAGCAGATCTTAGCAACGGGCTTAACCTTGTTGTTAGCGATAACGCCTATTGTCTCTGCATTGCTGTTCTTGTTTGCTGATAACTTCTTGCTTTGGCAGGGCGCTGAAGGGCGAGTGTATGAACTTGGTCTGCAGTACTTACACATTCTGATTGGTGCTAGTGTCTTCACGCTAGGTTCGATCGCGATGCCGTTTCTACTGCGTAACGATGACAGTCCGAACTTAGCGACGATACTGATGATCGTTGGTGCGGTGATTAATATCGTGCTCGATTACCTGTTTATCGCTCTCTATGGCTGGGAGTTGATGGGTGCAGCATTAGCAACAGCGATTGCCCAGTTTGTAGTAACGGCTCTCGGCTTGGCTTACTTCTTCTCGCGTCGAGCAAACCTACGTTTACGTTGGAATGAGTTGAGATTGAAGCTGGATGTGATTCCACAAATCTTCGCCATTGGTACATCAAGCTTCTTTATGTACGCTTATGGTTCGATGATGGTGGCGTTGCACAATGCGTTGTTCTCTCAATATGGCGACCAGTTGATGATCGGTGCTTACGCGATTTTGGGCTACATCGTGACGGTTTATTATCTCACGGCTGAAGGTATCGCCAACGGCATGCAACCATTGGTGAGCTACAACCATGGTGCGCGTAACCAAGCAAACATCCGCAAGCTACTTAAGATTGCGATGATGAGTTCGGTATTGATTGGTGTGGCGTTCGTGCTGCTTCTCAATGCGTTCCCACGTGAGTTTGTATCAGTATTTAACTCAGACGAACCTCAGTTGGTTGAGTACACCGTGTTGGGTATTCGCCTTCACATGTTTGCACTGGCGCTGGATGGCTTCTTGGTAGTCGCAGCTGCTTACTATCAAGCGGTGAACAAGGGCAGCAAGGCGATGTTTGTGACTATAGGTAATATGCTTATCCAACTACCGTTCTTGTACATTATGCCTAAGTTGTATGGTGTGCCGGGGATCTGGATTGCGTACCCACTGTCTAACATCGCACTAAGTGTGGTGGTGATGGTAATGCTCTACAAAGACTTAAAGAAGCTCGATGCCTCACCGATGGAAACAGCGACGGCATAGGCCGTGTTTCTTAAGTCGCATTAAAAAGGTCTAGCGAACGCTAGACCTTTTTTGTATCTGTTGCTGGTTAGTCCAATGCGAGGAACTAGATGTTCTTAACGTCTAAACCTGCAAGCTGATGCCAGTAACCATTACATTGGCGGCTTTCAATCTTCATCGGTTTTTGACCTTGCTCGTTCGCTCTGAAGTTATTGATTTCAGAGAAGGTATCGATACCGAGAGGGCTTAAACGAACCACATCAACCAGGTCGTGCATGTTCGGTAAATCATTGACTAGGTTGTAGCAGTAGCCTGATTGCGTCTGAATACCGTTAAGGTTGAAGACTGATTGGCCTTCTTGGCTTTCTACTTGTAGCCCTGTTGGGTACTTGATACAGCAGGTTTCGCAATCGTCTTTAGCTTTGTTTTCAGCGCGAGCGGTAAAGCAGCGTGCTGAGTAAGCAAGCGGCAGGTAGCCGTGGCTAAACACTTCAACTTCGAACTTGTTACGAATATTTAGCTCTTCGCACTGGGTCATTACGTTGCTTAGCCATTCGCGAGAAAGCTCAACCGGCATACACCAACGCGTCATGCCTTGTTTCAAGAATAGGTTCAGGGTGCGTGCGTTGTAGGTGTTTACTGCCGGGCCAACCACGAAAGGTACTTTGCTTTCGCTGGCCAGTTGAATTGCAGACACATCATTGGCTTCGATCGCAAAGTCACCGTTATCGATGTACTTCTTCATGATGTTGACTTCGCTTGGTGCTTCTAGCAATGCCATGGTGGAAAGTACGACTTGCTTACCTGAAGCCGACAGCTCTTTAGCAATGTCCATCCAGTGTTTCGCTTTCATCTCACGACGCTTTGAACACACCGCTTCACCTAGGTAGATGATATCGGCAGAGCTTGATTTCGCTTGCTCATAGAAGCTTTCAACGTCTTGTTTTGGCCAAAAATAAAGTAGAGGGCCTAATGCGTATTTCATTGAGTTCTCCATTTGGCTCTATTGCCATTTACGGTGATAAGCGCCAAGCGTGGTTTGTGTACCTTCAGATACATTCGCCAGTGTCGCATTCCAAGCTTGTTCCACTTGGTATTGTTCTGGGTTCGCTAAGTAGCGATCGATAGCTGCGCGCCAAGTGCGAGTGACTTGTTCAACATAAGCCGGGCTGCGTTGGCGACCTTCAATCTTCACTGAGGCAACGTTTGCCGCGAAAAGCTCAGGCAACATGGATAGCGTGTTGAGGCTGGTGGGCTCTTCAAGTGCGTGATAGCGCTTACGTTCACCATCGATCTCGGCTTCAAAGCGGCCTTTACACAGCGTTGGGTAACCTGCGTTCTCACCTGCTTCATACTTATCGATAAGGATTTCGTTCAAGCGAGACTCGAGGCCAGTTTCTGTTTCTTGCCAGCGAACGTATTTTGCGGGAGAACAAGCACCAACGGTATTTGGTGATTCGCCTGTCATGTATGAAGAGAGGTAGCAACGGCCTTCTGCCATGATGCACAAGCTACCAAAAGCGAATACTTCAAGGTCAACGTCAGAAGTGATGTTACGAGAAAGCTGTTTGACCTGATGAATCGACAACACACGCGGTAGTACGACACGCTTAACGTTGAAGTTTTTATGGTAGAAGTCGATAGCCGCCGCATTGGTCGCAGATGCTTGCACTGATAGGTGCAGTTCGAGATCTGGATACTTATTTGCTGCGTACTCAAGCACCGCGATGTCTGCGATGATCAGCGCATCAACACCCAGAGCAGCGGCGTTGTCTACGGCATTAGTCCAACGGTCGAAGCCATTTGGGTGAGCAAACGTATTTAGGGCAACATGAATTTTCTTGTTGTGGTCATGCACATACTGCACAGCACGATCGAGCTTTTTACCCGCAAAGTTTAGGCCTGCAAAGTGTCGGGCATTGGTATCGTCTTTGAATCCGATATAGACAGCATCCGCACCACAATCAATAGCGGTTTTCAAAGCAGGTAAGTTACCCGCTGGGCATAAGAGTTCCATTTGCTCACTACCAGTAGAATTAAGTTGAAGCGAGCATTTTATGAAGAATTGTGAATGACGGAATTGATGTAAGGCAGGTTTAGATGGATAAATCTGCTTTTACTCCGTTTGAGGTACTGACGAGTGACCGTTTTACATGTTGGCTTGGTTTAAATATGAGGTACTTGATTAGTTCTTATGACGGCGGTTTTGGGCAAACAACTCTTCGACATCTTGTTTTGGTTGCGGACGGTAGAAGTGGAAGCCTTGAATCGAACTACAGTTGAGGTTCGATAGCAGAGTTGCTTGCTCACTGGTTTCGACACCTTCAGCAACCACGGTCAAATCGAGAGATTTACCTAGGTTGATGATGTTTTCAATTACGGTGATTTGCTTTGGTAGGGTATCGATATCAGAGATGAAAGCACGGTCTATCTTAAGCTCATCAATTGGGAAGCGAGCAAGGTAAGACAGTGAAGAGTAACCTGTACCAAAATCATCAATGGAGAGAGCAAAGCCAAGTTTCTTGATGGCGTTAAGCATTTGGAGTGTGTGTTCACTATCACTCATCACCGCACTTTCCGTTAGCTCGAACGTAATCGCACTTGGATCAAGCTCGGTCGAACGCAGTAGCTTTTCCATGTAATCAATCAGTTTCGGGTTACCAAACTGTTCTGGTGAAAGGTTGATAGCCACTCGACCTGGAAGGATACCTTGCATCTTCCAGCGCTTAACCGTAGCAAATACTTCACGCATTACCACTCGGCCAAGTTGTTCAATAAGCCCTGCTCGTTCCGCCACAGGAATGAACGCGGCCGGACTGATATAACCTTCGACAGGATGCTTCCAACGTACCAGAGCTTCAGCGCCGTTGATGGTGAAATCACGGGCATTCACTTTCGGTTGATACCAAACCTCAAGTCCATTTTGTTGCAGTGCTTTTTGGAGCTCTATCTCAAGCCACAGTCGCATACGCGCTTCTTTATTCATCTGTTCGTTGAACTTGATCAGACGATTACGACCACGATCTTTCGCTTCATACATTGCTGTGTCTGCATTTTGCAGCAAGATACGAGCATCAGTACCATCTTGAGGAAAGCTCACACTACCAATAGAGCAGGCTAAGCGCTTGCTAAAGTGGTGAAGATCGAAGGGTTGATTGATCAGGGAAATGATCTTTTCAGCGAGCATTTCAGGTGTTCGCTGATGTTCAGGTTCTGGAAGGATAATACCAAACTCATCCCCGCCTAAATGTCCAATCACGGCCTTACGAGGCAGTAAGCGTTTAAGACGCGAAGCGACCTCTTTAATCACCTTGTCACCGATGTGATGACCAAGTGAGTCATTGATATTTTTAAAGTTATCAATGTCTAAGTAGAGCATCACCACCGGCGTATCGTTGTGAATGAACTGCTCAAGACGCTTAGTAAACCCAACTCGATTGTAGAGTTTGGTCAGTGCATCTATGTAGGCATCTTCACTGTTTGCTGGTGTGTATTGTTTTGCGGTTTCTTGTGCGTCTTGAATAAGCACCAGCTGAGTGTTGCTTCCAAGAACGGTGGTGGAGTCGATGTTGAGCTGGACCTTACGTTCAAAGCCGCATCGCGCACCCGTTAAGCAAACCAAACCAGACTCAGAAATAATAGAGCTGAGGTTATTATTGAAGACTGTTTTGGTTTGTTCATCGATAAATAGGCGTCCCAGCTGTTCGCCAATTAACTCTGTGGTTGAGTTAAAGCCAAGCAGGCGCGCTGCCGCTGGGTTGGATGACAAGATATAGTCACTTTCAACGAGCAGTAATCCGTCAGGGAGTAGTTGAGATAGTTTGTGGAATTTGGCTTCGGATTCTTCTAAAGAACGGACAAGTACTTGGTTTTCTGATGTGTCGAAGGCGTGAAAGACGATGTAGTCGGTTTTGTTGCCATTGGTAAGCGGAGATAGGCTGAAATGAAGGCTGGTATCGAGGTCTGTTTCGTTGAGGGTGACTTCGGCCTCAATCGTTTCGCCACTGAATGCACGCTCATAGTAAGGCTTGAGATGTTGGTAGAACTGTTCGCCCAATGTTTGGCGATCATTCATGCCTGCAAGCTCTGTTTGACTCAAACCAGCAATATCGCAGTAACGCTCATTCACCATAAAATAGTTATGTTGAGCATCAAGTACTGCAAAAAAGAACGGACTATTTGCAGTTAGCTGGGTAAACCAATGTTGTAGTTGTTGGGGAGGCATCAAAGTACTACCAATTCTCCAAGAGCTTGAATATTCACTATCGATAAATATTTATTACTTTTTGTGTGGCTATCGATATTTACCTGTGAGTGCAGCGATCCGCTGTAATTCTCATTACCTGAGTTACTATAACTGTGATTTTCAGGATATTAAAGGTCGAGTATCAAACAGAAGTTAATTTGATACATAACAGTAACTGAGATCTCAACATCATCTATGATGCATTCCATATTATTGACAAAGTTACGGATAAGTCACGTGATAAACAAGATTCGCACTCAACTAGTTCAAAATGCCGCATCAATTTTGCGATCTCCAGTCCAGTTATTGCCTAAAACAGTACAAAAAAGAGCCTTATTGGAGGCGCTTAAGAATGTATTCAAGGAAGCTTTAGAGGACGGTGACTTTGAGTTTTTAGAAGACAAATGGCTGAAAGTCTCAATAAAAGACATGGGGTTAAGTTGGTGTATTAGCTACAAAAATGAGCAACTGGTTGTAGCTGATAAAGAGGTGGTTGAAGATGTAAGCTTTAGCGGCAATCTTAACGATCTTGTGTTGATTGCGGGACGTAAAGAAGACCCAGATACGCTTTTCTTCCAACGTCGACTGTCTATTGAAGGTGATACAGAGCTCGGTTTAGAGGTCAAAAACTTGATGGATAGCGTAGATTTGGACTTATTGCCGACTCCTATGAAAACTTTGTTAAATCAATTAGCTGATTTTGTGCAGAAGGGAGTACAATCCCCAGATACACAAAGTGAGGTAATGAATGCTTATTCGAACTGAAGCACCGGCAGATATACTTGTCATTGATCGTTTATTGAAATCTGTTTTTGAAACAGATGCAGAAGCTAACTTGGTTATGAGCTTGCGTGAGAATAGCCATTTAACGCTATCGCTGGTGGCTTGTTCTGATGAAGGCGAGGTGGTTGGTCACCTGATGTTTAGCCCTATCACTCTTGATGGCGACGATCATAACTGGCAAGGGCTTGCGCCTCTCGCTGTGAAAGAAGAGTTCCGCAACCAAGGCATCGCCAAATCTCTAGTTGAAGATGCGTTTTCCACTTTGGTTGATTTTGGTTACCCAGCTTGCGTTGTGTTGGGTGACCCTGCTTATTACAGCCGCTTTGGTTTCAAGGCTGCGAGCGAGTTTGGCCTGAGTTGTGTTTGGGATGTGCCTGAAGGTGCTTTCCAAGCGATTGAATTGGTAAACGGTGCGTTTGCTGGACATGCTGGTGAGATTGCTTACAGCCCCGAGTTCAACGACTTATAAGCTGATTTATCACGCAACAAGATACAAACTGATTTAGTCTAAATAAAGGAGCTTGATGCTCCTTTATTTTTTGTTAGTATCAGCCCAACTCTGATGAGCTCGTTTTAACTCTGCTCTAATAAGTCGCCCACTATCAACCTAAGGTTACACCGCTAGATATGTCACAAACACACGCACAATACCTGCAAGAGATGGGCATTAGCCAATGGGATCTTAGCCACCCAGAGCGTTTAGCGGGCTATGAATCTGAATTGACTCCGCTCTCTAACGATTGCAAGTTACTGTTGGTATCGCCTGAAAAACCTCAGGAAGACCTCGCTGTGATGTTTGAGCGTGTACTCAAAAGTATCAAACTCGACTTATCTCAAGCCTTACATATTCAGCCTCAACACTTATCTTCTATCGAACTTGGTGATGTTGAATGGGTGTGGTTTGCGGGTTGTGAGTCGGCTCAAGAGCTGAATGCTAAAACACTTCAATCGCCATTACTGTCTGACATTAACGGTAACAACCAACACCGCCGCGACTTATGGCAACAAATTTGTGCTTATGACTAATCAATTTTTACCGACTTCACAACAACACCTAGACGCCATTTGGAAGATAGAGCAGGCCGCGCATTCTCACCCTTGGTCTGAAAATATGATCCGAGATCTTGATAGCCGAGGCGCTTGTCATCATGTCCTTGAAGTTGATGGACAAGTGGTGGGCTATTTCTTCGCTCAAAATATTGTTGGTGAAGTGACGCTGCTTAATATTGCGGTAGACCCAAGCAAGCAAGGCAAAGGTTATGGTAAGGCACTAACTGAACATTTCCTTGATATATGTGAACAAGCTGATGCTGAAAGCGCTTGGCTGGAAGTTCGCGAAAGTAATGTGAACGCGTTTAATCTTTACGAAAAGGCAGGCTTCAACGAAGTTGATCGCCGTCGTAATTACTATCCAACTAAACAAGGCAACGAAGATGCCATCATTATGAGCTATCTTTTTATGTCTTTTAGCTAGTCATGTTACGTCTTTTCGCTAACTAGATAGCTAATCACAAAATTAGCCAAAAAATAGGGTGTAAACTGACCCTTTAGAAAGTGATACGCTTTCTGTATAATCCGCACACAGAATTCAAGGGCAAGTATTATCTACTTGCCCTTTTTACGCTTTAGATCAGCAAAGGGCGACTATGTCTTTCCAACAAGAAGTGAGCAAACGTAGAACGTTTGCGATTATCTCTCACCCGGATGCGGGTAAAACCACGATTACTGAAAAAGTTCTTTTATTCGGAAACGCGATTCAAAAAGCGGGTACCGTAAAAGGCCGTGGCTCTAACCAGCACGCTAAATCTGACTGGATGGAGATGGAAAAAGAACGTGGTATCTCGGTAACTACGTCGGTAATGCAATTCCCATACAATGATTGCCTAGTAAACCTACTAGATACTCCAGGACACGAAGATTTCTCGGAAGATACCTACCGTACGCTAACAGCGGTTGATTCATGTTTGATGGTTATCGATGCTGCGAAAGGTGTCGAGGATCGTACTCGTAAACTAATGGAAGTAACACGTCTGCGTGATACGCCAATCGTAACGTTTATGAACAAACTTGACCGTGACGTTCGTGACCCAATGGAAGTGCTTGATGAAGTAGAGAGCGAGCTAGGTATGGCTTGTGCTCCAATCTCATGGCCAATTGGTTGCGGTAAAGAGTTTAAAGGTGTTTACCACATTCACCGTGATGAAACGATCTTGTATGAATCTGGCCACGGCCACGAGATCCAAGAAGTTCGTATCATCAAAGGTCTAGATAACCCTGAGCTAGATGAAGCAGTAGGTGCTGATCTTGCGGAAAGCGTACGTGAAGAGCTAGAGCTTGTTATCGGTGCTTGTCCTGAGTTTGACCATGAATTATTCCTAGCGGGTGAACTAACGCCGGTTTACTTCGGTACTGCATTGGGTAACTTTGGTGTTGACCACATGCTTGATGGTCTAACGAAATGGGCTCCAGCACCTCAAACGCGTCAAGCGAACGAGCGTGATGTTGAAGCGACAGAAGAGAAGTTCTCTGGTTTCGTATTTAAGATCCAAGCAAACATGGACCCTAAACACCGTGACCGTATCGCATTCATGCGTATCGTTTCGGGTACTTACAACCAAGGTATGAAGATGAACCATGTTCGTACAGGCAAGAGTGTAAGTATCTCTGATGCGGTAACCTTTATGGCGGGTGACCGTGCACGTGCTGAAAAAGCATACGCGGGTGATATTATCGGTCTACATAACCACGGTACTATCCAGATTGGTGATACCTTTACTCAAGGTGAGAGCCTTAAGTTCGCTGGTATTCCTAATTTCGCACCTGAGCTATTCCGTCGTATCCGTCTACGCGATCCACTGAAGCAGAAGCAACTTCTAAAAGGATTAGTTCAGCTTTCAGAAGAGGGCGCAGTACAAGTATTCCGTCCTATGCAGAACAACGACCTGATCGTTGGTGCGGTTGGTGTCCTTCAGTTCGACGTGGTTGTAGCGCGCTTGAAAGCGGAATACAACGTAGAAGCTATCTACGAAGGTGTTAACGTTGCAACAGCTCGTTGGGTTGAATGTGATGACGCTAAGAAACTAGAAGAATTCAAACGTAAGAACCAATCTAACCTAGCGCTAGATGGCGGTGACAACCTGTCTTACATCGCACCAACTATGGTGAACTTGAACCTAGCTTCTGAACGCTTCCCTGAAGTTCAGTTCCGAGCGACGCGCGAGCACTAATTTCTCCGCGATCTATTAGAGTTAAACAAAAACGTCTATTGTTCTGCAATAGGCGTTTTTTAATGCGTTTTATTTGAGGTTTAAAGGCTGAGGTTAGAGGCAGTTATGTTGGGTTGGATAAAAACTTGGGTTAAAAGATATGATAAGTGGTGTGAAGAGCTTGGGCTAACGCCTGAAAACAAGCGCAGTTGTGTTCCTTATCGTCGAGATCCTCAAGGGCAGCAAGCTGAGAGTGGGAAAGATGACACAGCAAACAAGTGATTTTCCGCTATTTGATACACATTGCCACGCAGACTTTGAGGCGTTTGAGCAAGGTTTTACCCATGAGCTGAGCATTGAGGGATATATCAAAGAGGCAAAACAGGCTCAAGTTGAGAAGTTACTCATCCCTTCTATCGGTCAAAATAACTGGCATAAGCTTGAGAAAATTGCGCAATCTCACCCCAATGTTTACTACGCATTAGGCTTTCATCCTTACTTTTTAGAGCAAGCGGATGAGATGCAATTTGAAGAACTTCACCAACTACTCGCATCAAAAACACGTCAGTGTGTGGCCATTGGTGAGTGTGGGTTGGACTTTTTTGTGGACGTTGAACGAGAGAAACAAGAGCGCTTTTTCATCCAACAAATGGAGCTTGCGAAGGAGTTTGACCTGCCTTTAATCATCCATGAGAGGAAGTCTTACAACCGACTTATCGAGCTAATAAAGCAGCATAAGTTCACCTTAGGTGGTGTGATTCACGGTTTTTCTGGGAGTGAACAGCAAGCTTTGGCGTGGATCAAGCTCGGTTTCTATATTGGCGTCGGTGGAACGATAACTTACCCAAGAGCGCAAAAAACACGCACAACCATCGCAAAATTGCCCCTTGAATGTCTGGTATTGGAAACGGATGCTCCGGACATGCCCATGTATGGAAACCAAGGAAATGTTAATCATTCCAAATATTTAGTTACGATCTTAAATGAACTTTTTTTGCTTAGAAAAGAGCCAAAGCAATCGATTGCAGCGCAAATTTGGCAAAATAGCCATCGCGCATTCGGTATATGTGAATAAAACCGAAGGTTTTTGTTTATCGTTTGCGTAAATTGCACTGAGCTTGTGATTTGGCTCACATTTGCGTGTGAATGGTACATGAATCTTCTACGAAAGTGTGAGGACGGCATTACTTTATTAGTGGTCGCATGAGTATAATTGCCTCCGCTTTATAGCCCCATTTTGTAACACGCCAATAAATAACTAATAAGGAAGTCATAAACTATGAGCCTGTTTATGAGCCTAGTCGGAATGGTTGCACTGATCGCAATCGCAGTACTACTATCTGACAACCGCAAAGCTATTAATCTAAGAACAGTGGGTGGCGCTTTCGCTATCCAATTCGCACTTGGTGCATTCGTACTTTACATCCCTTGGGGTCGTGATCTACTTGCAGGTTTCTCTGCTGGTGTAGCAAACGTGATCGACTACGGTAAAGACGGTACTGGTTTCCTATTCGGCAGCCTAGTTAACTTTTCAGTTGACGGTATCGGTTTCATCTTTGCTTTCCAAGTACTACCAACTCTGATTTTCTTCTCTGCACTTATCTCTGTACTTTACTACATTGGTGTTATGCAAATTGTAATCAAAGTTCTTGGTGGTGGTCTTCAGAAAGCTCTAGGTACTTCTCGCGCCGAGTCTATGTCTGCAGCAGCAAACATCTTCGTTGGTCAAACTGAAGCACCTCTAGTTGTTCGTCCATTTGTTCCTAAAATGACTAACTCTGAACTATTCGCAGTAATGTGTGGTGGTTTGGCTTCTGTAGCTGGTGGTGTACTAGCAGGTTACGCATCTATGGGTGTACCTCTAGAGTACCTAGTTGCAGCGTCATTCATGGCAGCACCTGGTGGTCTACTATTCGCTAAAATCATCAAGCCTGAAACAGATACGCCAGACGACAACATCGCTGACGAAATGGACGGTGGCGATGACAAACCAGCTAACGTTATCGACGCAGCAGCAGGTGGCGCATCAGTTGGTCTACAACTAGCACTTAACGTTGGTGCAATGCTACTAGCATTCATCGGTCTAATTGCTCTAATCAACGGTATCCTAGGTGGCATCGGTGGTTGGTTCGGTATGGAAAACCTAACTCTAGAACTTCTTCTAGGTTGGATCTTCGCACCGCTAGCATTCATCATTGGTGTTCCATGGGAAGAAGCAACTATCGCTGGTTCTTTCATTGGTCAGAAGACAGTTGTTAACGAATTCGTTGCATACCTAAACTTCGTACCATACGTTGGTGAAAACGCTCAAGTTGTTGCAGCAACTGGTCAAGTGATGTCTGAGAAGACTCAAGCTATCATCGCATTCGCACTATGTGGTTTCGCAAACCTTTCTTCAATTGCGATTCTTCTAGGTGGTCTAGGTGGTATTGCACCAAGCCGTCGCCACGACATCGCACGTATGGGTGTTAAAGCGGTAATTGCTGGTACTCTATCTAACCTGATGGCAGCAACAATTGCTGGCTTCTTCCTGTCTTTCTAATTAGTTAGAAATCGATATATAGACGCCATAATAATATCGCCCCGTAGCAAGAAATTGCTGCGGGGCTTTTTTGTTTTTAGGCCTAGTGATTCTTTGAGATGAGCATAAGCATCAGCTTGAAGTCGATAATGGGTCTAGAATGTTTTTTTGAGATACAAACCGTTTGCGTTCTAAGGAGCACTACAATTTATTGATGGATACCTATAATGTATAAGCTAAAGGGATAGGATGTCTCTGTTGGCAAGAAAGTAACCTCGAAATCAACTCGAACGTTATTCTTCTGGGATTAAGCCAAAATTAGCGATACGCTATAGATGTTAGACACAACATGACTGATTTGTTGTGCCATAGACCAAACTGGTACTGTGCGGTGACAAGGATTGCAATTGGTAGCGAAAGTTATCAAGTCTTCAGGGAACCAAGTCCGTTCATTTGTGGCTACTGAGCATTACTAAAATATCCATCTATACTGGATGGAGGGCGAAGTAGTTAACTATTTGAATATATTGATCGGAGATAGAAATGAGCGATTTAAAAGCAGCAGCTCTACGTGCACTTAAACTTATGGACCTAACTACGCTAAATGACGATGACACTACAGAAAAAGTAGTGGCGCTTTGTCATGACGCGAAGACTGCAGTAGGCAACACCGCTGCAATCTGTATTTACCCTCGCTTTATCCCCGCAGCTAAGAAAGCGTTGCGTGAGCAAGGTACTCCAGAAGTACGCATTGCGACTGTAACTAACTTCCCTCATGGTAATGACGACATCGAAATTGCTGTTGCAGAAACAAAAGCAGCGGTAGCGTACGGCGCAGACGAAGTTGACGTAGTATTCCCATACCGTGCTCTTATTGCTGGCAACGAAGAAGTTGGCTTTGAGCTAGTTAAACAGTGTAAAGCAGCTTGTGGTGACATCACGCTTAAAGTGATCATCGAAACAGGTGAACTGAAAGAAGAAGCACTGATCAAGAAAGCTTCTCAAATCTGTATCGAAGCAGGTGCAGACTTCATCAAAACTTCAACAGGTAAAGTGCCAGTAAACGCGACTCCAGAGTACGCGCGCATGATGCTTGAAGTTATTCGTGACATGGGCGTTGCTAAAACAGTTGGTTTCAAACCAGCTGGTGGCGTACGTACTGCTGAAGATGCAGCACTATACCTAGCAATGGCTGATGAGCTATTAGGCGCTGAGTGGGCAGACAACATGCACTACCGTTTTGGTGCTTCAAGCCTACTAACTAACCTTCTTAATACATTAGAAGTGACAGACCAGACTGCTGATCCAGCAGCATACTAATATCCCAATCGGGTGTAACAAGATTTAGTCTGTTTGATGGAGTGGCGTTAAGTCACTCCACATTACCTCTTTCCCTACAAACCATACTCACTAGAGTTTGGGAGGCACTAATGTATCTACCTCAAGAAATTATTCGCAGAAAACGTGACGGTGAAGTCCTAACAGCTGAAGAGATTAACTTCTTCATTCAAGGCGTAGCTAAGAACACGGTTTCTGAAGGCCAAATTGCAGCATTCGCAATGGCTATCTTCTTTAATGAAATGACAATGCCAGAGCGTATCGCACTAACGTGTGCAATGCGTGACTCAGGCATGGTGATTGACTGGAGCCACATGAACTTTGATGGCCCAATCGTTGATAAACACTCTACTGGTGGTGTTGGTGACGTAACTTCTCTGATGCTTGGCCCTATGGTGGCAGCATGTGGCGGTTTCGTTCCAATGATCTCTGGTCGTGGTTTAGGCCACACTGGCGGTACGCTAGACAAGCTTGAATCTATCCCTGGCTACAACATTACACCAACCAATGATGTGTTCGGTGCAGTAACGAAAGATGCTGGTGTAGCGATCATCGGTCAAACAGGCGATCTAGCACCTGCTGATAAGCGTGTTTACGCGACTCGCGATATCACAGCAACAGTCGATAATATCTCGCTAATCACGGCTTCAATCCTATCTAAGAAACTGGCCGCTGGCCTTGATTCTCTAGTGATGGATGTAAAAGTAGGTTCAGGCGCATTCATGCCGACTTACGAAGCATCTGAAGAGCTAGCGAAATCTATCGTTGCAGTAGCAAACGGTGCGGGTACTAAAACAACAGCAATCCTAACGGACATGAACCAAGTGCTGGCTTCTTCAGCGGGTAACGCAGTAGAAGTTCGTGAAGCGGTTCAGTTCCTAACGGGTGAATACCGTAACCCACGCTTGTTAGAGATCACGCTAGCATCGTGTGCTGAAATGTTGGTGCTGGGCAACCTTGCAAAAGATTCAGATGAAGCGCGCGAAAAACTGATGGCAGTACTGGATAACGGTAAAGCAGCAGAGTGCTTCGGTAAAATGGTAGCGGGCCTTGGTGGTCCAGTTGATTTCGTAATGAACTACGATAACTACCTAGAAAAAGCAGACATTATTAAGCCAGTGTACGCGCTAGAAAGCGGTGTGGTATCAGCAATGGATACTCGTGCAATTGGTATGGCTGTGGTTGGTATGGGCGGCGGTCGTCGTGTAGCAACTGACAGCATTGATTACGCAGTCGGTTTTGATCACTTCATTCGCCTAGGTGAAGTAGCAAGTGAAGATAAGCCATTAGCAATGATTCATGCTCGCAACGAACAACAGTGGCAAGAAGCTGCAACAGCATTACAAAATGCAATCACTGTGGGCGGAGAATATACAGCAACGCCAGACGTTTACCGTCAGATTCGTTCTGAAGACGTGTAAATAACAGGTATCGGTATACCTCGCGTATACCGATAAACAGAGTTCTGGTGCAAAGAGCAATAAGTTGGTGAAGAAAATGAAAAGAGCATTTATTTTAGTTTTAGATTCATTCGGTATCGGTGAAACAGCGGATGCAGACAAATTTGGTGATGTAGGTTCTGACACTATGGGCCACATCGCAGATCATTGTGACCAAGGTCTTGCAGACAATGCAGATCGTAAAGGTTCACTGGCACTGCCAAACCTGTCTAAGCTAGGTCTAGCGATGGCTCACAAAGAGTCTACGGGTCGTTTTGCTCCTGGTATGGATGCAGACGCTGAGATCATTGGCGCTTACGGTCACGCTGCTGAGCTGTCTTCTGGTAAAGACACGCCATCAGGTCACTGGGAAATCGCAGGTGTTCCTGTACTGTTTGACTGGGGCTACTTCACCGACAAAGAGAACAGCTTCCCAAAAGAACTGACTGACCGCATCCTTGAGCGTGCAGGCCTGTCTGGTTTCTTGGGTAACTGCCACTCATCTGGTACGGAAATCCTAGATAACCTAGGTGAAGAGCACATGAAGACTGGTCTGCCAATCTTCTATACTTCTGCAGACTCTGTTTTCCAGATCGCTTGTCACGAAGAGACATTCGGCCTGCAAAACCTATTAGACCTTTGTCAGATTGCTCGTGAAGAGCTAGAAGATTACAACATTGGCCGTGTTATCGCTCGTCCGTTTGTTGGTCCGGGTAAAGGTCAATTTGAGCGTACGGGTAACCGTCGTGATCTTTCTGTTGAGCCACCTGCGGCAACTATCCTGCAGAAACTTGTTGATGAGAAGGGCGGTAACGTTCACTCAATCGGCAAGATCTCTGATATCTACGCGGGTTGTGGCATCACTCAGAAAACCAAAGCAACAGGTATCCCTGCGCTATTTGAAGCAACCAAAGAAGCGATCAATGAAGCGGGCGACAACACTATCGTGTTCACTAACTTCGTTGATTTCGACTCAGCTTACGGCCACCGCCGTGATGTTGCTGGTTACGCAGCGGCACTTGAGTACTTCGATGGTCGCATCGATGAAATCATCGATATGATGAAAGAAGACGATGTGCTTATCCTAACTGCAGACCACGGTTGTGATCCGACATGGCCAGGTACAGACCATACTCGTGAGCACATCCCTGTGATTGTTTACGGTCAGAAGGTTCCAGCCGGTTCTTTAGGCCGTCGCGATACATTTGCTGATATCGGTCAAAGCTTAGCGTCATACTTTGGTACATCGCCAATGGGACACGGTACAAGCTTTCTATAATAGTTAACGAAGAGAGAGGGAAACTTCTCTCTTCTTTTTTTGTTTTGAGATTAAGGATATTTTCAATGGCTACTCCACATATTAATGCTGAAATGGGTGATTTCGCTGACGTAGTTTTAATGCCAGGCGATCCGCTACGTGCTAAATACATCGCTGAAACCTTCTTAGAAGAAGTGGTTCAAGTGTGCGACGTTCGCAACATGTTTGGTTACACCGGTACTTACAAAGGTCGTAAGGTTTCGGTAATGGGACACGGTATGGGCATTCCATCTTGTTCTATTTACGCGACTGAGCTTATCAAAGACTTTGGTGTGAAGAAGATCATTCGTGTGGGCAGTTGTGGTGCAGTGAGCGAAGATATCAAAGTGCGTGATGTGGTGATCGGCATGGGCGCATGTACTGACTCTAAAGTGAACCGTATTCGCTTTAAAGATCATGACTTTGCGGCGATTGCGGATTACAAAATGGTGCGCGCGGCAGAAGATGCAGCCAAAGCTCTCGGTGTCGGCGTAAAAGTCGGTAACCTGTTCTCGGCTGAGCTGTTCTACACGCCAGATCCAGAGATGTTCGAAGTAATGGACAAATACGGCATTGTTGGCGTAGAGATGGAAGCGGCTGGCATCTATGGTGTATGTGCTGAATACGGCGCAAAAGCTCTAACGATCTGTACTGTTTCTGACCACATCAAGACTGGTGAGCAAACGACATCAGATGAACGTCAAACGACTTTCAACGACATGATGGTTATCGCACTAGACTCAGTGTTGCTTGGTGACCAAGAATAATCTTGATTTGTCTTAGCTTGATAAGTTAACAGATAACAAAAAGCCCCGTTGCTGCCTGAGCGTCGGGGCTTTTTATTGGATTGCTGTACTTATTCTGAGTCTAGTATTTATTGTCAGCCTAGTGTGTTTATGAGCTTACATTTTTCAATAGTAAGTTCTCACCAGACTTAGTTGGTCTTCTGCGAATCAGCATGATGAACAACACGCCACTCACAAACCCCATCAACACCATACCGATCATGTAGCGATCACTTTTGCGGTAGTGGTGATCAGAAATCGCCGTCATCTTACCGGTTTCAAAAGTCACTCGAATAAAGCCGATGATCGTTTTCTCTGGAGAATAAATAGGTTCAACTAACTGTTGTCTGCCGATACTTGCTGTTGAAAGTGGTGTATCTAAGCCAAGAACCTCACGTACCGAGAGGGCTTTTTCGCTCGAAGCCAGTCGAATACCCTCTGCATCATAGATGGTGGTATCGAACACCAGTCGGTCTTGAGATAGCTGGTTAGTCAGATCAAGCAATCGCTCTTGGTCTTGTTGCGTGATCATCTTGCTGGCTGAAAGTGATGCCTGAGAGATAAGCAGCTTGGTAAGAGTTTCCAATTGTTTTGCTTGGATCTTCTCGTTACCTTTACTGATCACGACCGTATTTTTAATCGTTACAACGAACATGGTAGCCAACAAAATGAGGGCTAGCATTCGTAAAGCGTTACGTATTGAGAACAATGATTCATTCATGTTTAACGAAGCCTGAAATAAACAAATGTTATGATTAAGACATATTGAGACTTGCGTTTTCAAATTGCAATAGGTTAACGTTTAGCATAGTTAATTAGGAATCATACACATGGACGATCAGAAATATCTGCCGATAAAAAGGCATACGACATTATTAACTCGACTCCCCGAGACTCGTTTCGCTTCTCAACTCGCTAAATCCAAGGCCAATTGGATTGTGTTTGGTGAGTACCTATCTCCACAATCTTTCGATGACATCGACTTTTTCACTGGCACTTACAACACCATCCTCGATACGTGGAAGGTTGGGCATTATGAAGTGGCTTTGATGTCAGGCAATCTAACGCCAGCACACGAAGAAATCCTCCAAGCGCTAAAGCTTGATTATGCTTGCCTTAGCGAGGTCCCAGACTTATCTAAGCCAGGTTTGATCGTGATGGATATGGATTCCACAGCGATTCAAATTGAATGCATTGATGAGATTGCCAAGCTAGCTGGAGTGGGAGAGTTAGTCTCTGAAATCACAGAACGAGCGATGCAAGGCGAGCTCGACTTTGAACAGAGCCTGCGCCAACGAGTAGGAGCACTGAAAGGTGCGGATGAGTCGATATTAGAGCAAGTGCGTCAGTCATTGCCATTCATGCCAGATTTGGTCGGGCTGGTGAATACTCTAAATAAGCTTGGCTGGAAAACAGCGATTGCATCAGGAGGTTTTACTTACTTCTCTGACTACCTGAAAGATACCCTTGATCTAGACCATGCTCAATCAAACACGCTTGAGATCGTCAACGGTAAGTTGACGGGTGAAGTCTTAGGCGATGTTGTTTCGGCGCAGACCAAAGCGGATATCTTGGTAGAGTTGGCTGAAGAGTACGAATTGGAACTACATAATACCGTTGCCGTTGGTGATGGTGCCAATGACTTGGTGATGATGGGCTCTGCAGGTTTAGGCATTGCCTACCACGCAAAACCAAAAGTAGAGCAGCAAGCTCAAACTGCTGTTCGTTACGCAGGTTTAGGCGGTGTGCTGTGTATCTTGTCGGGTGTATTGGCTAAGCAACAGAAGATCAGCTGGCAAGCGAAACCTTAGGGGCTCTACCTAAGTGCTATTGGCTATGTATCTTATTTAGCAATAGTGGCTCAGACACAAAAAAAGCAGGCTATCAGCCTGCTTTTTCAATTTTCATGCTTAAGTTAATACGCCACTCGAGGCTAGCGTGTTAGCTCCAATCGAATCAGCACTTCATCGGTAATGTCCTCTATCTCGCCATAACCGATAAACGCCGTCACCTCATTCTCTAGCTTCTTAGCTTGATGCATACTGATGCGTGAAAGCTCTTCTAAATCCGACTGGAATAAACTCGTTAGCGGATTAAAGATAGGTGCCGTGGTGACTCGCAATACATACACATCACCTAAGTGCTGCGCTTTCTTGATGAATAAGATGCGTTCCTTTGCTGAGGCGAAGTCTTTGACCAACTTGGTGTGTACCGACTGGATTTTGTCGCCAAACTTCACTGCAGCAATGTACACGTCATGATGCTTAGGCTCCGCACCTTCAATTCTTTTTAGTGGCTCAGCCAACAGTGAGTTGGTGTGACCCTTGAAGATTGGCTCGAGTGAGAACTTTTGGTTGTGACCAAGTTTAGCAAGTAACGTTAGATGCTTATTCAGTGGGAAATTCACACCAATGATCTTACAGCGCAGCGTTGAACTTGGCTTATCAATGAATATTGGGTTACTGACCATCTTGCTCAACAAAATGTTGTGCAGTGATTCGAGTAGCGAATGTGTTGGCAGTATCTCTTGCTTCTTAATCAGCTTACTTTGGTTTTGATCGATAAGCCCATTAAGGAAAGCGATGGTACGCATTGTCTTGGCGTTCTCGGCAATAACCAACTGCACGTTGCGACCATTCGGACTCACTCGAATTACGTGGTAAGGCACTGTGCTCAGTGGCAGGTTCTTGTCATAGAGCTGCAGTTCATTGAAGTTCACTAATACCGGATCATTAATCTTGAGTACCATTGGGTGTTCAAGGCTAATGCTCAGTCCACGCTTCGAAATATCTAAGGTGTGTCCGTTCGCCGCTGTGCCATCTTGTGATGTAAGTTGCAACGGTGACTTAAATTGGTATCTCGGCTCTTTACGACGAGTCTGAGAGTCAAAGTAAATGCTTTGAATATTGCCGATGACAGTACGCGGGTGACGGAAGCGGTTCAATTCACTGCTTGGAATGCGTGGCTTTTCACTCAGAAGATAGTCCGCCGCACTTTCGTGATCGCCAATCTCTTGCAAGATTCCGCAATGCGTCAGTTGAGCTGAGCTTTGAGCCAGCGTATCCGAGTGTTTAGCTAATGCTTGTCGCTCAGTGTCTGAAAGTTCGAAAACCGAGAACTTGAACGCCTTCCAACTTTTACGTTTGCCACCGATGTGCCAGAACAGCTGTCTTTGTTCACGAGAGGCTTCAGGCAGCATCATTGAATAGAACAAGGTCTTGTTTTGGTGTTCATGGGTAAAAGAGTAGATAACGTTACTGGTTCCCTTCACTCCTGGTTTCGCCAACAGGTTCATACGTTGCTCGTTGAACAGGGTACCCAGCGCTTGTTGATTTCGTTCGTCGTGCCAATATTGCCATAATGGATGGTTGTTATCCGTCAGTAGGGCAAGCTTTAGTTCGCTGCCGCTGAAAAACAGGGGTAGGTTACAAGTATGCTTTAGATAGGTATGTTCGATTCCTCGAGTACGAGTTCGAATAATCCTATCTTGATTCTCATGGCTGGTTTTCTTACTGGTGCTATTTAAAGACTCATCGAGTAAGCGAGCCACAATATTGTTGTCGCTTACCTTGATGGTTCTTAGAAATTTGACCGCGTTGTTCTCATAAGATTCGTCGATACCCAAAACACGAAATTCAACCGCTTGGTTAACATCGTTTTCTTGGGACTTTTCGATAAGCTCTGAGAACTTAACGCTGATGATCTCGCCGAGGTTGTATCGAAAGGCGCTCGGTACTTTGAACTTTGCACCCGACGGGGAGATATCAACCGTTACACCATGTAGGCTTTGCCCTTTCGATGTGGTGATCTCGACCTGCGAGCTAATCTTGAGTCTGTTCTCTTGGCGCTTTAAGTCGTAACCTAGGTTAATAGCTTCCGCTTCATACGGGCTATTGGCGCTAGTAATGTCGTGGTTACCTTGAGAAGATGTTTTAACAACGCTCAGAGGCTGAGTTCGCGGAGTCATTACTAACTCCCATGCGCCTTCTGTGTAACCTTTAAACTTTTTTGTACCACGTTGATACGCGTTTAACGCGATGTCATCTAGCCAGTGTTTACGGCCGTCTAACGTGAACTGACGACATTCATTATCAATGCGCCCACGTAAATCAATGCTCTTTGTACACGGAGCCATGATACGATTCAGTTCCATTTTAACCAGCAGTTTTAGAGACGGAGATTCGCCTTCTGTCATTTGAGAAAGAAGGAATTCGAAATCTTCGGCGTGGTAGGCCGGGATAAGACGTTCTGCTACAGATAGAATTTCAGATTGCTGCATACTTTTCTTGTTAGAATGGACGGTGCATTTATGTTATCGACTAGTTTAAATCGATCTTTAAGTATAAGTGGTATGACTGCAACGTTTATTTTCACCCGTACGGTCAAATAAGTCACAAATTGACAACATCATTGTGTAACTGAGTAAATTATTGAGGTTTTATGGCTAAGGCAAAACGAGCTTATGTGTGTAATGACTGTGGTGCTGACTTTCCACGTTGGCAGGGGCAGTGCAACGCATGTGGTGCTTGGAACACGATTACAGAAGTTAGGTTAGCCGCTTCACCTCAAGTAGCGCGCAATGAAAGATTATCTGGTTATGCAGGTGCAGTAACAGAATCGAGCGTTCAGACATTATCTGAAATTAATCTACAAGAAGTACCACGCTTTAGTAGTGGCTTTAAAGAGCTAGACCGCGTACTTGGTGGTGGTGTCGTACCGGGTGCTGCGATCCTGATTGGTGGTAACCCGGGTGCCGGTAAATCAACGCTGCTATTACAAACCATGTGTCAGCTCTCTTCTCAATTACCGACTCTCTATGTAACCGGGGAAGAATCTCTGCAACAAGTCGCGATGCGTGCGTCTCGACTTGGATTGCCAAAAGAGCACCTAAAGATGCTCTCAGAAACGAACGTGGATAAGATTTGTCAGGTTGCAGAAAAAGAACAACCTAAGATCATGGTTATCGACTCCATCCAAGTTATGCATGTTGCTGATGTTCAGTCTTCACCGGGCAGTGTTGCTCAGGTTCGTGAATCGGCAACCGCATTAACGCGCTACGCAAAACAGAATAACGTTGCTGTGTTCTTAGTGGGACACGTAACTAAAGACGGCACCTTAGCCGGGCCAAAAGTGCTTGAGCACATTATTGACTGTTCTGTTCTATTGGATGGCGGAACCGATAGCCGTTTTAGAACACTGCGCAGCCACAAAAACCGTTTTGGTGCGGTCAATGAGCTTGGCGTGTTTGCTATGACAGGCCAAGGACTAAAAGAAGTCAGCAACCCATCGGCGATCTTCTTGTCTCGTGGTGAAGAAGAAACCTCGGGCAGTTCGGTGATGGTTGTGTGGGAAGGTACTCGTCCATTGCTTGTTGAAATTCAAGCGCTGGTGGATTATTCCCAGCTGGCTAACCCGCGTCGTGTCGCTGTCGGCCTAGAGCAAAACAGGCTTTCGTTGTTATTAGCGGTGCTGCATAAACACGGCGGCTTACAAATGGCTGACCAAGATGTGTTTGTGAATGTCGTCGGTGGTGTTAAAGTAACCGAAACCAGTGCTGATCTTGCGTTGGTGATGGCTCTACTTTCAAGTTTCAGAGATCGCGCATTGCCAAAAGATGTGGTGGTATTTGGAGAAGTAGGCCTAGCGGGTGAGATTCGACCGGTACCAAGTGGGCAAGAGCGTCTTAATGAGGCATTTAAACACGGCTTCAAGAAAGCGATTGTACCGGCGGCTAACATGCCTAAGGGAGGTATTCCAGGAATGCAGATCCATGGCGTGAAAAAATTATCAGAAGCAATTAATGCTTTTGATGAGTTGTAATTGAGCTCACTTCAGCTACTCTATACAGCAGAAATTCAGTCTAACTTAAAACGCCAATTGCGCTTTAGATTAGCACTAAACTAAACAATCATTTAGATTGTTTCTACAGATTGCCTTTTTCTATATGTTAGAAAAAGGCAAAGTTTTTTAGTCCCAAATGCATGCAAAGCTATCAGTCTTCACAGATTGTGATATACTCTGCGCGCATTTTATATCCTATTAACAGAGTAAGACAATGGCAGATTTATCGAAATACAGAAACATTGGTATTTTCGCGCACGTTGATGCGGGTAAAACAACTACCACTGAGCGTATCCTTAAGCTAACTGGTCAAATCCACAAGACTGGTGAAGTACATGATGGCGAATCAACGACTGACTTCATGGAACAGGAAGCTGAGCGCGGTATTACTATCCAATCAGCAGCTGTAAGCTGTTTTTGGAACGATCACCGTCTAAACGTTATCGATACTCCTGGACACGTTGACTTCACAGTTGAAGTATACCGTTCTCTTAAAGTTCTTGATGGCGGTATCGGTGTATTCTGTGGTTCTGGTGGTGTTGAACCTCAATCAGAAACTAACTGGCGCTACGCTAACGAATCAGAAGTATCTCGTCTGATCTTCGTTAACAAACTAGACCGTATGGGTGCAGACTTCTACAACGTTGTTGACCAAGTTAAAAACGTTCTAGGTGCAACTCCTCTAGTAATGGTTCTACCAATCGGCCGTGAAGACGAGTTCGTTGGTGTTGTAGACCTACTAAGCCGTAAAGCATACGTTTGGGATGACACTGGTCTTCCTGAAAACTACGAAATCAAAGATGTTCCAGCGGACATGGTTGATGACGTTGAGCAATACCGTGAAGAGCTAATCGAAACTGCTGTAGAGCAAGACGATGACCTAATGGAAGCTTACATGGAAGGTGAAGAGCCTTCTATTGAAGACGTTAAGCGTTGTATCCGTAAAGGTACTCGTGATATCGCATTCTTCCCAACGTTCTGTGGTTCTGCGTTCAAGAACAAAGGTATGCAACTTATCCTTGATGCTGTAGTAGATTACCTACCAGCACCAACTGAAGTTGACCCTCAGCCTCTAATGGATGAGAACGGTGAAGAAACTGGCGAACACGCTATCGTTTCTACAGATGAGACTTTCAAAGCGCTTGCATTCAAAATCATGGATGACCGCTTCGGTGCTCTAACTTTCGTTCGTATTTACTCTGGTAAACTGAACAAAGGTGACACGATTCTTAACTCATTCACTGGCAAGACTGAACGTGTTGGCC
Source organism: Vibrio sp. 10N.286.52.F8 (assembly GCF_041468745.1). Classification (NCBI taxonomy): domain Bacteria; kingdom Pseudomonadati; phylum Pseudomonadota; class Gammaproteobacteria; order Vibrionales; family Vibrionaceae; genus Vibrio; species Vibrio sp. 10N.286.52.F8. The sequence continues at coordinate 239,218 of NZ_JBFRJF010000010.1, read as the reverse complement.
GTATGGTTGAGATGCAAGCTGATGACCGTAACGAACTAACTAGCGCACAAGCTGGTGACATCATTGCGATCGTTGGTATGAAGAACGTGCAAACTGGTCACACTCTATGTGATCCTAAGCACCAAGTAACGCTTGAGCCAATGGTATTCCCAACTCCAGTAATCTCAATCGCTGTATCTCCAAAAGATAAAGGCGGTTCTGAGAAAATGGGTATCGCTATCGGTAAAATGGTTGCAGAAGATCCATCTTTCCAAGTTGAGACTGACGAAGAGACTGGCGAAACTATCCTGAAAGGTATGGGTGAACTTCACCTAGACATCAAGGTAGATATCCTTAAGCGTACATACGGCGTTGACCTAACTGTAGGTGCTCCTCAAGTTGCTTACCGTGAAACTATCACTCAAGCAATTGAAGATAGCTACACGCACAAGAAGCAATCTGGTGGTTCTGGTCAATTCGGTAAGATCGATTACCGTATCAAACCAGGCGAAGCAGGTTCTGGCTTCAAGTTCAACTCTGTAGTTGTGGGCGGTAACGTTCCTAAAGAATTCTGGCCTGCAGTTGAGAAAGGCTTCGCATCTATGATGGAAAACGGCGTACTAGCTGGCTTCCCAACTCTAGACGTTGAAGTTGAACTTTTCGATGGTGGTTTCCACGCAGTCGATTCATCTGCTATCGCATTTGAAATCGCAGCGAAAGGCGCATTCCGTCAATCTATGCCTAAAGCTGGCGCGCAACTTCTTGAGCCAATCATGAACGTTGACGTGTTCACTCCAGACGATCACGTTGGTGATGTTATCGGTGACCTTAACCGTCGTCGTGGCATGATCAAAGATCAACAAGCTGGCGTTACTGGTGTTCGTATTAAAGCTGACGTACCTCTTTCTGAGATGTTCGGCTACATCGGTCACCTACGTACTATCACTTCTGGTCGTGGCCAATTCTCTATGGAATTCGCACAATACGCACCATGTCCAACTAACGTTGCTGACGAAGTGATTGCAAAAGTTAAAGCAGAAAAAGAAGCTGGTAAGTAATTAGCCCTTTTCTCAATTAGCTAAAAAAGCCCCGCAAGTGAAAGCTTGCGGGGCTTTTTATTTTCAACAAAACTAATTCTGCTCTCTTATCTTAAGTGCTTATATCCAAAAACTTAAAGTTACAGTGATGCATTAATTTCTTTTCATAGGATAGTGGTAGAGCCATATACGGTGTTCGTTAATATTTTTAGCTGTCCACTGACTAAACCGTAGGTTTCTTCATCACGTGTATCTATGGCATAGCTTTAACTTCAACCGTTATCGTATCTTGATATTTACCAGCTCTCGCAAAGTCTATGTTACCTAGCATTACTTCAAGGGGGAGCCCCCAACGCTTGGTTTCATCATTGTTTGAGAAGGTATAAACTGACTTCCGGTTTACCAAAGCATTATTAAATCGCAACGTATATGGGATCGAGATATTGGGTTCCGACTTCTGCTTTAACTCTCCATATTTTTGCTTTACAACTAACCTTACATTCGAGTTTGAAAGAAGATCAAAATCAGAACGGTAGGTGCGGTTAGATTCAAGATCACCAAGTTGGAAGCGATAACCTGAGCTCCCTGAACGTTGAACGTGTGGCGCATTTGGCACTGAGTTGAAAGCTACAAACGCTGGGACTTTGAGTTTAACTTTGGCATTTTTGGTCTCTTGCTTTCTATCTAAGGAAATAGAGGCTTCAAGAAGTCCGTTATAGTTACCAGATGCTGCTACTTTAGCTTCTGGTACCTTTATCCAAAACTTCGTCCTTTGGCTATTATCCAGAGGTAGTTGAAAACCTTTGCTAGGAAAGTGACTCAATTGACGGAAGTTCTTGTCCAGAATAGTAAGGGGCAAATTCGTTCCAATTGAACTTAAGTAGCTAGATTGTTTATTGTTGACCGATACTATGGCCATTGGGAATCGACAGTTCTGAATATCACGTGACAACTCTAAATAAACAGGAATATAAGCGCCTAAATCTCGCTTAAATTCAACATTGCTTCTGTCGATGTTTAGCATCCACTTGCCATTGCATTCGGCGGCCCAAATTGGTTGAGATAACATGGCTAAACCGAACACTGAGATCTTTAGAAAGTGTTTCATGGTTTATCCCTCTTTAATAAGTAAAGTTGGTAGATAAATCAGGTTGTCATTGATTTCTGGGACGTTCAATTTTGTTGGGCTAAAGCCATCTATGACGATGGTGTAGTTGCCCGGTGCAACGCCTTCCACAACGAACCTGCCTGATCGATTAGTGAAAAATTCATACGTTTTCTGTTGTCCAACCAACTGACCTTGGAAGAGCTTTAATGGTTTTTCTTGTCCGATCTCAATTTTACCAATGATGGTTTTCGATGCTGCCGATCCGATTTTTATTAGATGGCCTGTTTGTGATCCTGGCGTAATGCTGTACTCGTGGTCGCCAAAGTCATAACCTATCGGTGCGTCTGGCACATCAATGTAGATACTGGACAATTGGTGCCCTCCAGACAACTGAACGGCATTACTAATAGTATAGGTAGATATTGCTTCTGCAGGATCATCTGCAACCGCATTAATTTCTACATCAGCATCTAACGAGTTATGAACGGCAATAATTGCCACTGGACCATTGATGGGACGTGACCAAGCTAAGTTACCGTCAGCCAGGGTAAGCGCTGTACTTGCTCGTAAAGAAGCGGTTTGGTAGTTTGCTGAGTTATCAAATGCTAGGTGAGAAACCTTAGCATCTGTGATAAAACGGTTTGCCACATAATTACCCTCGAAAGAGTAAGTTTGAGAGTCGCTCTCGCCTTCAGCAGTCATCGCATAGCCATAACTGCCCGTATAGTCCTCTGATGGGCGTTGAAATTGAGCTCGATAGGTATCTGGTTCGTTGGAGTAGGATATATTTGCATTGTATTCTCCATTGTCAGAGTTCCAGTCCCAATCTGCTGAAAAAGTAAAACGGGTTTCGTCAATGTTTTCATTTGGGTTATCTTCTTTCTCTATACCAGCAGAGAGTGATATATTATAAAATTGCCAAGCAACTTCAGTAGAAGCCTGCCATTGCACTTCAGCCTCTTCAAAATCACGATAGTCACCGCTCAGGATTAAACTAAGGTTATCCGTAATACTGAAAACGTAGTTTGAAAAGACACGAAGTCCAGTACTCGCATCTGCAATCTGCCAGGGTAGTGCAAAATAATTATCCTGGTATTCACTACCAAGGCGAAAGTTTGGGGAGCCATAACTGTCTGTTCCCCATAGTTGATGGGAATAATCTAAGCTGTAGATGCTACCTGTATCGTTATTGGGCTTGTTGTTTTGTGCTGAAGCTCTAACGCCTAAATTCCCCCAATCAGAACCTATTGTTGCAATCACGCCTAGTTGCTGTCCTTCAGGGTGATACAAAGCGTTTGCACCGGCTGTTAAGGTATCGCTAATACCATAGTCATAATAACCAGAAGTTACCCATTGCTCGTCGTCATACTTAAAGTTGTTATCTTCAATCGTCGACGTTAAACCAGAGTAGAATCCAAAATCTGAAATACCTTCGCGTAACAAACGCGAGTTAAAGAACTGGCTATAAACGATGGTATCGGTTCGACCTGATTGATAACTAATATCCAACCGAACATCATTGGTACCAGAAACGAGAGGCAAGTCGTCTAGTGTATATCGACCTGGAGGTAAGCGAATTTCAGTGAGAAAAACGTCGTTAATATAGACTTCTATATCAGCACTCTCATTCAGTACCAGTGGTTGAGTTCCGCCATTTTGGATATTCCGGGTAGGTTGTAAGTCCTGGTACAAACGTTCAAAAGCAAGTCCACCGAGAGGTGTACTAGGAAGGTGTCCGGCACTTGCTTGGGTTACATCGCCAAAGGTAAGTCGAAAAGGGGTTGTCGGTTCATCGAAGAAAAGACGAGCTTCGCCACGATAGACGTCAGAGTTGATATCGTTACCACCAGTAACAAAACCGGAAATGTCAATATTAGCGCCTCGAACGCCGCCAATATTGGTTTTTAATAACCATTCACCAAGCCACGTTTGGGTGTCCTCTGTATTAGAGTCGTTAAACAAGGAGTAGTCAGTACTGGCATTTAATGTATTTTGCATTGTCCAAAAAGCGCTTTCTGAGTATTGGGCGGGTTCATATTTGCTACCAAACGAAAGCAAAAACTCAGCAGCAGCGGTTTCATCAATAACTAGGTTAATATTTTGATCGGAGGAATTGAAGGTTGCACTGATACCCATATGGTTCAGTTGTTCTATCGTAATGTACTCTTCGGAGAAATTTCGTAGCGCCACCAATGTCTCAGGGTTGATCAGCTTTTCAGTTGCCTGCACAAGCTGTTCTACGTTAATGGATCCAACAGTCATACCATCAGAATACGCATTTACTTCGCCGATAGTGTTTTCCCCCCAAGTTACTGGGAATGGGAACAACCAACTTTGCGCGAGCGCGGTTTGTATAACAGTAATGAGAGTGAGACATAAAATGAGATTTTTCATGAAAACCTCACTAGTCTATTGTTTTAACAGAAACTTTCTCTGGCTGCCCTAATTCACTTGGTAAGGTGTACTTGACGGTTGTTCCTGGCATTAAGTAAGCGCTTGTCTTTTTACTTAATACTTCCCAATCGACCGTTTTGTTTGCTTTGTCACCAGAGAAGCTGAACTCCATACCATTCATGTTCAGTACTCGTTTGCCATCGTTACGGATAGCAACCTGGCGATTTTGGAGTGTAGTAGTTGGAATTGATTTACTGGATGTGGGAGAGACAAAAACCAAAGTCGCAAACTCTAATAACATGGAAATAGAACTGTCGTCATCTTCCTCAATTTGATTTTCTAGTTCAATTTGCGAAAAGACGATACGGTAGGTGACGGTTTGTTTTATAGGTCCTGTTGGCATGTAACGTACGCGGAAAGTCTGAGATTTTTGCCCGTCAATTTTAGCTTGAGGTGGAAGGACGAGAAACTCATCTTCCGATGGTGTTAAAATTTCTTCGCCAGTAGAAAAATCAGTTTGATAGACATTTACTTCTAAGAGGATTGGTTCTTCTTCCACATTAGTCACTTTATACAAGCCTTGTGCATTTCGACCAACATCATCAAGTTCTAGATAGATTGGGCTGACTTCGTACGCGAAAAGGGCTGAGCTGAACAATAAAGAAAATAGAAGAGTTATAATCCTAGTCATTGATATTTCTCCATAAAATAAACTTGGCTCGAGAACCGAGCCAAGTTTCTTGCCTAAAAGACATTATCCATAAAGCGTCATTCGGTTATTAGCTTGCTGGACCTGCTGCAGCAAGACTCACTTTGATTTTACCTTTATATTTACCTGCTCGTGCAAAGCCTGAATCTTCAGGTTGTACATAAATTGGATGCTTGTTGATTTTGTTCACCAAGTGTTCGCCCAATGATGGAATTGGCGACGCCGTTACCTCCATGCCATGGTCGTTTTCGGTGTTCGCCACCGTATCTGAACCAATTATCACTGCGTAGTTAATTTTTTCACTCATATTGTGCTTGGTTACGCCGTTTAGCTGGTAAGCTGTTACTGAAAACTCCAAATCAGTTCCGTAGTTACACCATGCACGCAAGTTACCTACCAAAACTTCCTTATTGTTGAAGCTATTGGACCATGAATCCTCGTGCACTTTGTTCGCTTTGCGTAGAACGTTATTCTTCACATCTTTCTTACCTATTCGCAGTAGACAGCGTTTTGGAACTCGGCCTTCAATTCGAATCGTTTTTTGGTCCGTGTTACTCAGTGTCGTAAAGTCCACAGCATTATTAAATTGAACCGCAGAAGCGCCAAAAGAAAGTGAAGCGGCTGCTACAGCAGTAGCAAGAAGTAACTTTTTCATAACTCAATCCCTCGTTAGTTAAGATGCATATCTGTGCATCGCCTCTAAAGACTACGAGGGAACGGTTAGTCAAACCTCATCACATGGAGTGAAAAATATCGTTTGCATAGGGTGAGTTTAGAATGAGTTTTGTCATAATTCATTTTTCTTTTGATTTAACCTTGTTGCTACCTAGTTAGCGCTTTTTACTTGAGCAAGAAGTTCATATCTCGATCGTAAGTTTAATTTACGAAGTAAGTTTGATGAGTGAGTTTTCACTGTATTGATACTGACGTGCTGCTGAGATGCAATCTGAGAGTTTGAAAGCCCCTTTAGCATCAATGTGCAGGTATCCCTTTCCTTTTTAGTTAACTCTTTGTAATTGATTATATTTTCGCAAGCTGATTCATAATTAGGCTCATTGCTTTGATAGGAAGAAACCAGCTTATTTAACACTGACCTTGGGAACCATATATCTTCTTGATAAACAGATAAAATTGCTTTCGATATAAACTCAAAGTGCTGACCGACTTGCCCTGAAAAGCCTTTCTCTAGCCATACTGTAGAGGTATTGTCATTCACATTGACTGCTAACCAAAATTCGTTTCGTTCATGTAGGATAAATCCGTATCTTTTGGGGCATGGCATTGTTTGAATATCAAATAAAACAACCGTTTCAGGTTCGAGTTTCGGTACTTGCACAAAGCATTGGGAATGAGTGATTTGCGCGCTAGGAATAGATACCGAAAGTAGGTCTTTTATCACCCTATAGTATGAATTATTGCGGGTAAGGACATGAATGTCTAACGCGAGTTCAGAATCAACTTCCATGATTGACCTCTCTATTTACTCATACACAAAATCTTTATTAATCGCTAGGTTAATGGGGAGTTATCCCACTGTCTCTGGTTCAATAATATTAGTATTGATTGAGCATTATTCAATGGAATGGATGTGCTATTTGTTTTAATTATTGATTTTCAAAGGAAAATAATAAAATTGAATGGAATGCGCACCAATGGGTTCATACTTTAGTACCGTAAATGGTGCGTTTGTTAAAGGTAGGGACTAGCTAGTTTTTAGTTGGATGTAAATCTGCTCTACCTTGGTACGAGCCCAATCTGTTTTACGCAAAAATTTTAAGCTCGATTTAATGCTCGGGTCTTTTTTAAAGCAGTTGATGTTCACCATGTAACTCAACTCTTCCCAACCGTAATGTTCAACTAATTCAGTCAGTAGCTTCTGTAGAGTGATACCGTGAAGTGGATTATTGTCTTGTGTCATGAGATGTTCTCGCCATTTATTTGAGCTAAGTATACCAGTTTCGCTTTATGAATTATCCGACCATTTGAGTTCGTAATCGGTGTGGATAATCGAAAGCTCTTCTCTACCTGTATCACCAAATAATTTAACCTGAGCCTGCATCCATTCTTCGAAACGTTTTATCTTCTCTCGATGAAAGTAACCCGGAGGCGCGCACAAAAAATAATTGTATTTAGGCTTCAGCGCGATGTTTCCGATCCGCACCAATTTCTTTTCTTGTAAGTAGCGGTATACCAAGCTGTGTTTAACAAGCGCGACACCTTGAACGGATAGCGCACCTTCTAGCACAAAATGAGAGCCATCAAATTGCAATGATGTGCGGCCAGCTTTTACCCCTGCGACTTGTAACCAGAGATTCCAATCCATATCAGGCCAACGGTCTTCAATAAGTTCCGCTTTATGCAGATCGTCGATGTCATAGATACCGTGTTTCTCTTGATAGATAGGGTGGCAAACCGGGTAAATGACCTCGTCCATCAACCAGCGTGATTCGATGTTTGGGTAGTCTCCATGACCATATCGAACACAGATATCGACATTAGAATCTTCAAATGTGACTAGCCTATTAGTCGGCTCAATTAACATGGATAGATCAGGGTGGCGATCGCGAAAGTCGCCTATTCTCGGTACGAGCCAATGCTGAGCAAAGGAAGGCACGGTAGAGATCGACAGCTGAGTGGGGTTTGGATCTTGGTTGATGCGTCTCACCCCATCTTGAATATGAGCAAAGCCTTTCTTCACTTGCTGGTACAGTACTTCACCTTCATGAGTGAGTACTATTTTTCGGTGCTGACGAATAAACAAGTCTGCACCTAACCACTCTTCAAGTTGGCGAATTTGTTGGCTGACGGCAGCTGCCGTGACAAATAGCTTTTGTGCGGCGAGCTTAAAACTGCCAGTTTCAGCCGCCGTGTAAAAGTAATAGATCCCTTGGAATGGTGGGGTTCGTTCTCTCACATTAGTTTTCCTTAACTGAATGCCAGTATCTATCGTTTGTCGATGTTGCTCTGTTGGTCGATTATTGACCATAACAAAGCAAAAGATCAACAGGAGAAAGGCTATGAATACGATCACAGCAACAGCAAATACCAACCATTCATTTTTATCATCATTATCAATTAAGAAATTCTATTCTAAATTAGGCATGTACTTTCAAAATCGTAGAACCAGAAAGCAGCTGTCTGAGCTACCAGAGTATTTGTTGAGAGATGTAGGGATTACACAGGAACAAGTTGATAAGGAACTGAAAAAATCGTTTTGGGAGTGAGTGGGAGTGTTAGGGGAGGGACTGGCTAATCTAAGGTTGAGCGTACTTTGCTGCCAAAAAAGGAGCCATATGGCTCCCTCTCGATTTTAATTATTCTTCCCAAACCACCAATTTATCTTTCGGCCAGTTATGACCAACTTCATGGTATTTCTGCTCAAGGATATGTCGCTTGATTTTGAGAGTCGGGGTTAACACGCCATTCTCAATGCTCCATGGTTCCTTAATCATCAATACACCTTTGATCTTCTCGTGTGAACCAAGCTGCTCGTTCATTTTCTCGATAACGCGCTTTGTCGTTTTCTCATAGCGAGCTCGATCGAAATTAGGGAAGTCATGCGGTACCACAAGTAGGATTGGACCAGGTAGGCCAAGACCTATCAAACACATCATTTCTACGCGGCTGTACTCAAACAGTTTGTTTTCGATTGGTACAGGGGCAACAAACTTACCTTTAGCGGTTTTAAAGGTATCTTTCTTACGCCCACGAATCGTTAGGTAACCTTCACTATCGATATCACCGATATCACCGGTATGAAGCCAACCATCCGAGTTAAAAGACTCTTGGGTTGCAATATCATTCTTGTAGTAACCAGAGAACATGCCTTTGCTTCGAACTAAAATCTCTTCGTCTTCTGCAATTTTGAGTTCAATGCCCGGACCAGCGTTACCAACCGTACCAATTTTATCGGCTCTAAACGGGTGGTTAATCGTGCTGTAGGCGAAAGACTCAGTCATTCCCCAAGCTTCGGTAATGTGTAGGCCAACACTCTCATACCATGCAAGTAGAGCTGGTGATACTGGAGCTGAGCCACAGCCAAGAACGCGAGCTTGGTCTAACCCCAGACCATCAGCCAGTTTCTTCTTAATTAGGTTATTCACGAACGGAATTTTAAGTAAGAAGTTCAGTTTTTTCTGTGGAAGTTTATCTTGGATTCGTTGTTGGAATAGAGTCCATAAACGAGGAACTGAAATAAACAAAGTTGGACGATGCATTTTTACATCATCAATAAATGTGTCTAAAGATTCAGGGAAAGCAGTAACCACCCCACCCATCACTGAAGAACCAAAGATGTACACTCGTTCGGTTATATGGGCAAGCGGCAGATAAGAAAACAGGCGATCGCCAGGTTGGATACCAATGTGATCGATTAATCTCTGAACTGACCATGTAAAGGCACCATACGTGAGCATTGCGCCTTTCGGTAACCCAGACGTACCCGAAGTATAAACAAGCGACATCAGCTTATCATCGTGATGCTGAGGTCTTTTGGTTGAGGGTTCATGTGTTTCGATAAGTTGCTCAAAAGTGTGCTGGCACTTAGCGGCAGTATCGTAGGGTAACGAGATACTAATTAGACTCGGATTATCATCGAGTACTTTTTGAGTGGCTTTAGGATCATCAAGCTTACCGGCAATTACAATCTTACTTTCACTGTGTTCAATACAGTATTGAATAGTGTCTGCCCCCGCTGTTGGAAAGATTGGGACGCTGACAAAATCTCCTAACATCATGGCAAGATCACAGATAAACCACTCTGCACAGTTTTTTGAAACGAGCGCGACTCGATCGCCGGGTTGAGCTCCGAGTCCTTCTAATGCTGACGCCAGTTTTAGTGCTTTGTCGGCCACTTCTTTATAAGTAAATTCAACAAATTGGCGGTTGATGATTTGTTTTAAATAGACTTCATCTGGGCGTTCTTCTGCCCATTTTAAAATCATGTCATTGGGTGTAGGGAGAGCTGTTGCTTTTTCTTGGCTAAACTCGTTAGGCTGAATCATTGTCTAACTCCATGTTTTTCGCTAAGTTATTTTTGTTAAGATCATGTTAAATGTACCATGATTTTTTCTTTTAGGGAGTAAAATTAGCGTTTTCTGTTATCCGTGCAGGCACGTCTGTAACTTGCGGGTGTTACTCCGGTCCTTTTCTTAAAGATTCTTGAAAAATACGACACATCCTTGTATCCACATTGGTAAGAAATAACAGCTATTTTTGATTCGGTATCGGCTTCGATTAACTTTTTGGCTAACAGGATTCGTTTATCGCACACAAAGTCTCTAAAGCTTACCCCAAAGTGTAGATGAAACTTCTTAGAAAAGTAGGTTGTTGAACAATGACACTTTTCTGCGATTTCTGTTTCTCTGATTTCTTTGTTGATGTTGTCCATAACAAAGTTAACGACTTCAGAGGTAAACAACTTTGCAGGTAATTGATTGTTGTTTGTATCTCGGTCGAGATCAAAATGAGGCTCGAAGATATGCTGTGTTTTACTCTTCAGTTCTTCGAACTTACTGGTCAGATGTTTACTGTTTGTTTCGATAATAAAGAATATATTCTTATGATTTCGAACGATATTAGGTAACGGGTCTGAGCAAATAAGAACTATTCTTTTATTAAGGTTCTCGCAAATAGCTAAAGCCATTGTAAGTAGTTGAAGTTTATCTGGCTTATTCAATATGAAAAACACTAACCTTACATCTAAGTTACTGATTATAGATATATCTTGTCCAAAGTTTTCAATAGGAAAGTAGTGGCTTATTTTATTGATAATAACAGCGTTAAAGTCACTATCCTTATCTGATAATAAAGGTGTTACTACTTTCATATAAATACCAACTCTATTTCATATTTAAATGTGGGTTTAAAATTAGCTAAATTACTATCCGTAACAATTAGATTAGAAGTACCACAAAAAAGTGCAAGTGAATGGCAAAAAAATCCTAACCGAATATATCTCTCACCTCTAGATTTAGTTTACAGGTAAACAAAGCCTGATACGTAAATCAAGGAGAGGTTCTCATGGATAAGTTTTTGAATAATTGTAAAGAATTCATGAAAGATGAAGAAGGGTTGACTGTTATCGAGTACGTAATCGGTGCAGCGATGCTTGTTTTAGGTTTGACCACAATTTTTTCCGGTGTAGGTGCTGCCCTAGCTACCAAACTGACAAATATCATTGGGTTAATTACAGAGACTGGTACTCCAGGTGTATAGACTGGAAAAATTTACTAGTAAGTTAGTAGGAGCACGTTTGGATAGAGCATTGATTAGAAAATTTCAAAGAGATGAGAATGGGCTTGTAGTTGTTGAATATGTTATTGGTGCTGCAGGTTTATTAATTTTAGTTGGGATATTATTTGCTTCTTTCGGAACGGCGCTTCTTTCTAAGTTGTCTAGTATCCTCTATTCGTTATAAAAGGGTTGACAAGCATATGGTAAGTTATTTATGTGTTTGGTTAGTTATGTTTTTTATTTCATTTTACGATCTTAGTGAAAATAGAATACCAAACAACCTACTGATAATGCTTATTATTGTTGGTTTTTCTTATGGTTTTCAACAAGTCGGAGTTAAAGAGCAGATATTAGGCGTTGTAATTTATTTCTCTGGTGGGTTACTACTTTATTTTCTTAAAGTGATGTCTGCTGGTGATGCTAAACTTTTGGGTGTTTTAGGTGGTATTTTTGGCGCGTCGGCAATAATAGATGTTGGTTATTATATTATAATATCTTGTGGTTTGATTGGACTTATGTACTTGTTTTTATATAAAGTTAATAGTTTAGGGCTTCAAGGGGGAACGTTGAATTTGAATCCAACCAATAATCAAGTAAATACTAGATATAAAGAAAAAATAACGATGCCTTTTGCACCTTCTGTTGTTATCGGTTTAGCGATGTATAGTTATTTTACTTAAAAGTGTTGTTGGCTAGTTCTAATGGAGAGGAATAATATATGGATATTATAGGACATACTGATCCAACAACATTAAAACCTCAAATATCTGCTCCAACCGTACCAACATCTATTGATATGCTAGGTGTTCCTGAGGTCGTTATTGAAAACCTTGTGTTGAAGCACCTGTCAGCTTATCCGAAGTCGGATGTTTTAGAGCTCTCTAACTACTTGTGTGTTGTGACACATATTGTTGAAAGTGCGTTGGCTGTGTTGAGAAAAAAGTCATTGATTGAAGTTTTTCAACCAACCAACAATCTTTCTCTCTCATCAGCATCTCATAGTCACGTCCGCTATTCTCTTTCTGAGAAAGGGCTTGAAGATGCTGATCTAGCTTTTAAACGAGATGCGTATTTAGGTCCTGCTCCAGTTTCGCTTGCTCAATATAGTGATGTGGTCAAACAGCAAGACCTGAGAGCAGAGTTAGTGACTCGGCCACATGTCGAAGCTGCTCTGGATGATGTATATGGTGTCGATAAAATGATTTCGGTATTGGGGCCTGCAATTAATTCGGGGCGTGCCTTATTACTGTATGGGCATGCGGGGACGGGTAAAACATTTGTAGCGTCGCGCATTGTCAATGCGCTGCATACGTCGGTTTTCATTCCTTATGCCGTTTATGCGTTGGGCAATATCATTAAGGTGTTTTCTGCACAGCATCATAAACCGCTGGATAGTAACGGCAGCGATCAAAGTATCTCCCTCAAAGATCAATACGACAAGCGTTGGCTTAATTGTGAAAGACCAAATATCCAGGTTGGGGGAGAACTGACTATGGATATGCTCGAGGTTAATCATTCAGAGAACAGTCGCGTTTGGTTAGCGCCTGTACAAATGATGGCAAACAATGGGATTTTTATCATTGATGACCTGGGTCGTCAGCCCATGCCGGTGGATGCACTTCTTAACCGTTGGATTGTTCCTATGGAGTACTCATTCGACTATTTGTCGTTGCCCAATGGTCAGCAGATAACGATGCCATTTGTTCTAACGCTAGCTTTTTCTACCAATCTAAATCCCAAGAAAATAAGCGACCCTGCATTTCTACGTCGTTTAGGTTACAAAATTGAATTCAAGCCGCTGAATCAGCGAGATTATGAAGCTTTATGGATGAGCGTCGTCGCTGAAAAAGAGATGGAGCTTCAAGATGGTTTCTTTGAGCGTTTGTCTCAAATGCACACGCTTCTTAAGGTGCCACTTTTCCCCTGTTTGCCGAAAGATCTCGTTGGTATAAGCAAAGACATTCTTTCGTTTGAGCAACTCCCACCTGTTATCACATTCGATATTCTTTCCATGGCATGGGAAGTCTATTTTACCTCTGATGGACACGAGGAAGAGAATAATGAATAAGAGTCAAGTTTTCCTACTGTTTTTACTGTCCGTAGTATTCGGCTTAGCGGCTGTATTTTTTGCTAAGCAGTGGATGGATGATCAAGTTCAGCCAACCGTTGAAGTTGAAACGGTCGAGCGTCACCCCGTTGTTGTCGCATCACAAGAAATTGAAGCCGGAACCATTATCGAGGATCAGTTTTTAACCACCAGGTTGATGGAAGTTGATTGGATTAATGAAAATAACTATTCGGATAAAGCAGAGCTGATTGGCAAGGTTGTTGCGAATACTGTCTATGCGGGAGAGGTGCTTCACAAGTTACGATTTACTGTACCAGGAGAAGGGTCAACGCTTGCAGCTCTTATCCCTGAAAATAAACGTGCGGTAACGATACGTGTTGATGATGTTATTGGTGTGGCGGGTTTCTTATTACCGGGTAACAAGGTTGATATTCTCAATACCGTTTCTTACGGAAAAAATTCTGCCACGACTCAAACAGTATTAAAAGACATCAAGGTTTTGGCTGTCGACCAAACGGCTAAGACGAATGAAAACAGTCCAATTATTGTACGAGCGGTAACACTTGAGATGACGCCGAAAGAGGCAGAGAAACTTCTCACGGCTAAAAGCAAGGGCGATATTCAGCTGACTTTGAGAAACCCACATGAAGTTGAGAAAAAAGTGGTTCGTCGATATGTGCCTAGACCAAGTGTCACCATTATCAAAGGTACAGAAACATCTAATGTGCGCGTCAAGGATTGAGGTGAAATATGAGAATATTAATTGCGTGTGTTTTGAGCCTGATTTGTATTTCGACGGCCAGTGTTGCGGCGTTACAAACGGGAAAAACAGTCACGGTTCCACATCATAAATCTACGCATGTCGTGCTGTCGGGAAAAGCGGCGAAGGTTTCTCTTGGTGATCCTGAAGTTTTAGATATTGTAATTTTAAAATCAAATGAAGTGTTTTTAATTGGTAAAAAATTAGGTGCGACAAACCTAATGGCTTGGGACTCTCGAGGTCGGTTAATTGAGTCTATTAACATTGAGGTTACTCATGATCTTAATAGCCTCAAAGCTAAATTATATGAGTTCCTTCCAGATGAAACTATCGAAGTCCACAGCGCACAGAATCGTTTGTTGTTGAGTGGTCAGGTGAGTAATCAACAACAAATGAATGTCGCGATGCGAATTGCAGAAACGTATTCATCTGGGCAAACCGCTGACAAATCAAATGAAAGTGGTAGCGAGCAAGCCGCTGCTACCGGTGTTATCAATTTGATGTCCATTGGCGGGGCTCAACAAGTCATGTTAGAGGTGACGGTTGCCGAGGTGCAAAGAAGCTTGGTGAGAAAGTTTGATGCAAACTTCCACTTCTTCCAAACCAGTGGGTCTGACTTTTCTTGGGGGGCGTCTTCAGTCCCTGCTGGTGTGTTAGGTGCAACCCCAATTTTCAATATTCCTACCTCTACCGATTACGGCATTTTAGGTTCTTTCATTGATAGTAATACATTGTTTACTTTCGCACTGGACGTAGCAAAACAAAACGGGGTCGCTAAGGTATTGGCTGAACCGAACTTAACCGCATTAAGTGGTTCTAAGGCTGAGTTTTTAGCTGGTGGGGAGTTTCCAATTCCAGTGCCTGATGAGGATGGTATTACGATTGAGTACAAAGAGTATGGTGTGGGTTTAAAGTTCATCCCAACGGTACTCAGTGACAAAAAAATCAACCTAAACTTAGCGGTTGATGTGAGTGAAATTGCCAATAGTAGCTCGTTAACGATTGATCCTGGTACTACCAATGCGACTTACTTTATCCCTCCAATTACACGAAGAAGTGCGTCATCGACGCTTGAGTTAGCCGACGGTCAGACCATCGGTATTGCGGGGTTGTTGAGTGAGAATGTTAGGGACATCAGTAACAAGATGCCAGGCTTTGGCGATGTGCCGATTTTAGGTCAGCTTTTCAATAGCCAAGAATATGTGTCTGGTGAAACAGAGTTGGTCATTCTTGTTACGCCTCGACTCGCCAAACCGGTGGATAGAAGTAAAGTAACACTGCCAACTGATGCTTTTGTTGACCCTAATGACTTGGAGTATTACTTATTGGGCCGAGGCGCTTACATAGCTGAACCGTCTGAATCTGATTCAGAGCAATCTCAAGCTTCACAGGATATATCACCGACCGATGGTGGTAGCGAAGGCTCATTTGGGCATGATTTATAAGGGGATAGATATGACTAAAATAATGATGATCTTTCTCGCAATGTTATTAGTTGGCTGTGCGAACGATGCTCGTTTAGGGCATTCGGTAGCACTAGTGAAAACAGAGCAAACGTATAACCCTAATGCTACCCAAGAGAATTTACTCGAAGTACCTGATGGTACAGGGGAGCGGATGCAGACTGGTTACGACAGATATGTTGGCAGAGGTGAAAACGAACTGTCCGGAAGTAGTAGCCAGATCTTAGAAGATTTTAACTAAATCTGGAGGTACTCATATGTTGTATCGAGTATCACAAAGCCCTAAAAAGCAACAAGGCTTAGTTGTGGTGATGATTACTGCTGCCTTGTTGGTTTTTCTAGCTGTCTCAGCGCTAGCTATAGACATAAACCATATGGTTGTAAATAAAACGCGCTTACAAAATGCAGTTGATTCTGCAGCGCTGGCTGCCGCAACCATATTAGACAATAGCAAAGATAAAGACGCGGTAGACGCGGAAGTCGGTACGGCGCTCAATGCTATGGCGGCTTCAACAGGGAACCAAGAAATTGATTTTTCGACCGCTTCTATAAGCATTGATTATTCGAATGACCCACAGGATTTTACTGGCACGGCGACGTTCGGTGCAAGTGATGATGTTTATGTGCGAGTTCGCGTGGATGCACTAGAGATGGATGAATTTTTCATTCATATGTTTGGTCTTGATAAGGCAGTATCGGCAAGTGCCGTTGCTGGGCCAAGCTCAGGGCAAGAAGTCGTTAATAACGTTGTACCCATTGGCGTATGTATTGGTGATGGCACTTCGGATAACGATATTGATCCTGAAGATGGTTTTCACGATGACACCGGTGAGGTAATAACCAATGTGTTTGGTTATGAGGTCGGTACCGTTCATGCTCTTAAGGTAGGGGATAACAAACTATCTGAAATGGGTAATGGTAATTATCACCTATTAGACTTTGGCTCTGGTGGTAAAACCGTCAAAGAGGGCTTAGGTGGGAATTATAGTTATCCTGTAGCGATTGGTGATAATATAACCACTAAACCAGGTGGCACGGTTGGTCCCACAGGCGATGGCCTGAATACTCGTTTTGGTGATTATGGTGGTGGCTTATCTGCATCAGATTATCCTTCAGATTATGTAACCACAGAACCTACCAACGAAATAACGATTGATGCCGGTACGGGAGAGATCGACTCTGACGGAAGTTATACCTACGCTCAATATGAGTCAGAGACTAACGCCTGTATAGCAAGCGGAGGTTCAGGGTGTGCATCTAATGGTGTGGCTTGGCGAAGAATTTTACCGATTCCTATGGTTGATTGCTCAGGTAAAAGTGGTGGTGCAACCGACTTTACCGTAAACAAAATTGGCTGTTTTTTCTTGTTGCAAAAAGCACCAACTAATAACTCAGGTACACCCGCCGTTTTTGGTGAGTTTATCCACTCTTGCAGTGTTGCTGGTGGTTCTGGTAGTACAACGTCGACAACGGAAGGGACTTATAAGATTGTTTTGTATAAGGACCCCAATAGTGGGGAGTCTTGATCATGAAGCAATCTAATCAATTTCAACAGGGGTTTGCTGCTGTAGAGATGGTCATTGTGACTCCCGTCTTATTGTTTTTTCTAGTTTTAGTTCTAGAGCTTGGCAATGTTCTGGTTCACTACAATGTGATATCGAAGTCAGTACAAAATGGCGCTCGTTATGCGGTTAGTGAAGTATATGGAACCATTGGTGGAACCATCGCACCGACGTCTGAAATTCAGAATGTCGTGGTCTATGGTCAGAACAGCGCGGGGACAGCTGTACTATCTTCATTGACGACATCGGATGTGACGGTAACCCCGCCTTCAGGCGACAGTTATGTACGAGTTAGTGTGACGTATGATTATGTTCCACTTTTCTTGTCTATTCCTTTTTCGAATGAGAGTTTTGCTGTTCCATTAAGTGTGACTTCAGTGATGAGGGTGCTGTGATGACAAGGCTTAAAAGACGAATTGAAGGGCTGGCCATTATTGAGTTCACTCTGGTCTCATCGCTAATTTTTCTACTTCTCTTTCTCATTTTAGCGTTGGGTGCCTATATATTTTCGCTACAAATGGTTAGTGAAGCGACTAGGAAGGCGGCTCGGTTAGCGACGGTATGTTACGTCCTAGATAGAGACAATATTGCAGGAATGGTGGTGGATGATATTCCTCTTGTTGGATTTACTAATGCGAACTTAGAAGTGGCTTACTTAGACGCGAGCGGGGGAGAGGTTGCTTCTGATTTTGAAGCGAACTTTGGCACCATTAAGTTTGTGCGTGCTAGGGCTACGGGTTATGGCATTCAGTTAATCAGTAACCTAAGCTTTCTAGGAGTGAATGGATTTCTTGCTGCCCCTGCGTTTGAAACAATATTACCAGCTGAAAGCTTAGGTGTGGTTAGGGCGGACTCTGAAAAAAGGAATCGGTGTCCATAAGTTATTTATTACGGGAGTAGCGGTATGGGGGAAGCGATCAAAATAACGCCGAATGAAAACGATAAAGATATGACGCGTTTAAGAACGAATCTAAAGGTTTGGTTAGTCTACAGTACTGACGGCTTTCATTCGCATATGAGTAAAGAACTAAAAAAATGCCGAAATGTTCATGTAACGTCGTTTTCTCTTGCGGCAATGAGTGAGGAATACCTAAAAAGTGCAGATGTCCCAGAGCTTATTTTCGTTGAAGCTAATGGGAATTGGGCTCAAAAAATGGTTGAGTTGCAAGGGTATGATTTGTCTTTAGAAGACAAGGATTTGTCTTTAGTTGTGCTTGGTGATGAAAGTGATAACGGATCACTAAAAATAGCACTTCGTTTAGGGGCATCAGATTTTTTGTCTCATAATGTGACTCTATCGGACTTACTTCCATTATTGAAGAAAACCGCTTCCGAAAAACTTGAGAACTCCAGTTACGGAGAGTTTATCTTGTTTTTGAATACCAAAGGAGGGATGGGGGCAACTACCTTGGCTTTAAATACTGCCATTGAGATGGCGACTCAACATCCTAATGAAGTTCTTTTACTTGATATCGATCTCCAGTTTGGCGTGATTCCAGACTATTTGAACATAGTTCCGACTTATAGCGTTTCTGATGCGATCAACAGTTCTAATGATTTGGATGAAATGTCTTTGGGATCTTTGGTAAATAAACACGAATCAGGTCTCCATGTTCTAAGCTTTAAACATGAAAATAACGCTGATGATTTCGAGCAGGCTCAGAAAATTGGCAGATTACTTCCAATTCTGCGTCGTTTCTACCCTTATGTGATCATTGACCTGTCTAGAGGCTTAGATCACGTATTTGCATCAGCAATATCACCCGCGACTAAAGTACTTTTGGTTTTGCAACAGAGCTTAGTGTCAGTAAAAAACACAAGCCGACTAATTAAATCTCTGAAGTTTGAGTACGGCTTACAAAGTGACTCAATAGAGGTCATTCTCAACCGTTATGAAAAGCGACATTCAATTAAGTTGAAAGACATTGAGCAAGCAGTGGGTAACCACGACATACACCTTATGCCAAATGATTTTAAAGTCGCGCTAGAGAGTGCCAACTTGGGGCAGCCGTTAGTTCAGTCGAGAAAAAAAAGCTCTATTACTCGCTCTATCATCGACTTATCTCATGTTCTTTCACCACCGGAGCAGGAAGAGAAAGGGTGGCTGAAAAAGTTGTTTTCATAATGAGTTGATGAAAAGTAAACACGAGGGATTGTGATGTTCTTTAAACGAAAAAATGTAAATCCAGAGTTTGAAAAAAAAGTAGAACAGATTTCGCATGATTCAGAAGATGCCAATCCTGTTGAACGTTTATCAAGTGTTGAGACGTCCAGTCACTCTCGGACAGAAGCGAGCGTTGAAAAGGAGAAAGCGATCGATGAAGCTCGAAAAGTACTGGAGCAAGAATTATCAATCAAACACTTCTTTCACAAGCAGTTGCTTGAAACGTTAGACTTAGGGTTACTTTCTAGCTTGGAGAAAGAGCGCGCCAAGCTAGATTTGCATGAAGCTATCGTTCAGTTGATGGCTGATGATGGTAGTCATGCACTCAGCGCAGAAGGTCGTAAGCGGGTCATCAAACAGATAGAAGATGAAGTTTTTGGTCTTGGTCCGTTGGAGCCCTTATTAGCTGATCAAACTGTATCGGATATATTGGTCAACGGCCCTAAAAGTGTTTATGTGGAGCGACGGGGTAAACTCGAAAAAACGCCCTATACTTTTCTTGATGATCGCCATTTAAGAAACATTATTGACCGTATCGTCAGTCAGGTTGGTCGTCGTATCGATGAAGCATCACCTATGGTAGATGCCCGCTTAGTTGATGGTTCCCGTGTTAATGCGATTATCCCGCCTCTCGCACTCGATGGCCCTTCCGTTTCGATCCGTCGTTTTGCTGTCGATCGTCTGACCATGGATAACTTAATTGGTTACGACTCAGTCTCGCCTCAGATGGCTAAATTTGTGGAGGCTGCAGTAAAAGGCGAGCTCAATATATTGATTTCAGGTGGTACAGGTTCAGGAAAAACCACCACGTTAAACATATTCTCTGGCTTTATTCCACGTGATCAACGAATTATTACCATAGAAGACTCGGCGGAATTACAACTTCAACAACCTCATGTCATTCGTTTAGAAACTCGCCCTGCAAACCTAGAAGGTAAAGGCGAAATCAGCCAGCGAGAGCTCGTAAAAAATACCCTGCGTATGCGCCCCGACCGAATCGTGGTTGGTGAGGTTCGTGGTAGCGAAGCGGTTGATATGCTAGCTGCGATGAACACGGGCCATGACGGCTCACTTGCTACCATTCATGCGAATACCCCTCGTGATGCCTTGAGTCGTGTCGAAAACATGTTCTCGATGGCTGGGTGGAACATATCAACCAAAAACTTACGAGCTCAAATAGCTTCGGCTATCCACCTTGTTGTTCAAATGGAACGACAAGAAGATGGTAAGCGTCGTATGGTGAGTATCCAAGAGATCAACGGCATGGAAGGTGAAGTGATTACGATGTCTGAAATATTCCGTTTTCAGCGTAAAGGTATTGATGAAAGCGGCAATATTATCGGTTATTTCACAGCAACGGGGGTTGTGCCTCAATACCATGACCAGTTAGTCAAACGTGGACTCGATTTGCCTTTCGAGCTCTTTAGTGAGACCAAAGGTTAAGGAGGGAATATGGACAATGTAAGCGTTTCATTAGCCCTATTATTTATCGCAGTACTTTTTATTTCACAGGCGTTGTTATTACCTGCTGCCGGTAAGAAAGCGAAACATAAAGAGTTGTCTCGCCGCTTAAAAGAAACGCAGCGTAATATCGATGCAGAGAGTTTGTCATTACTTAAGGAACACTATAACAAAGAGCTTTCTCCGCTGGATCGTAAGCTCATCGTTATTCCTTTCTTCGCTGGCTTGAAAAAAATGTTGGAACTTGCCGGTATGAAAGTGACGTTAAGCCGGTTCTTACTTATTGTTTCTCTTTGTGGTGTGTCACTCACGTTGATATCGATAATGACCAACCAAGTATGGTTCCTTACTGTCGCGGCATTCATTTTTGTTTGGGTTATCGCCTATCTATTTGTGCAAAATCGAGTGACCTACCGAATGGCTCGATTTGAAGAACAGCTTCCTGAGGCTTTAGATATTATTCGACGTGCATTACAAGCAGGACAACCCCTCGTTCAATCATTTAACGAGGTTGGCGAAGAACTTCCAGATCCAATCGGTGTTGAATTTAAAAATACCTATAACCTGCTTAATTATGGTTATGACTTACGTTTGGCGATTCTACAAATGACAGAACGAGTACCAACCGTCTCAATGTTGGCATTTTCTAGTGCTGTAATGTTGCAAAAAGAGACTGGGGGTAACCTCTCTGAGAATCTGCAAAAGGTATCTGAAGTACTTAGAGCACGTTTTAAACTGGAAAGGAAAGTCAGAACGCTCTCTGCTGAAAGTCGTTTATCAGCATGGATCTTAACGTTATCTCCTTTTGGTTTGTTTTTCGCATTAAGGGTCGCTAGTCCTGAGTATATCGAGCCACTCTATAAAGATCCCCGCGGCCTATCCATGGTGAGTGTCGGTATTGTTCTTTTGGCTATCGGAGCCTTGTGGATTAAAAAGATCATCAGCATAGAGATATAACCTATGGAATTATTAAATATTGAAGTTTGGAAGCAGATGTTAGCAGACTTTGGAGTTAGCTCTCAGATGGTTATCTATTCGATGATTTTGCTTACAACAGTCTTGTTAACGCTAACGCTTGGATTTCTTTTTTTAGGAGCTCGTTCTCCCTTGGACAAAAAACTGAGACAGATATCAGAAGATGGGGCACCTACCGGCAGAAAACCATACGACTTCTCGAATACGTTAGAATCATTAAGCCCTTTTATAAGTAAAGGTAATAAAAAAGATAATGAAACTTACTCAGAAAAGTTGATGCATGCAGGGTTTCATGAGAAGAGCTCGTTATCGGTTTTCTATGCGTTGAAGGTTTTATCTAGCTTAATAGGTATCGTCGCGGGCTTTATGGTTTATTACATAGCGTTAGGCGGAGAGTATAATAAATTACTCATCATGACCTGTGTTTTTCTTGGCACATTCACACCTAATATTATTCTAAGTAAGCTGCAAAAAGAGCGTCAGAAAAAAATCAGAAACGGCGTCCCTGATGCGCTTGATCTTCTTGTTGTATGTACTGAATCAGGGCTTGGCTTTAATGCAGCTCTTGGACGTGTTGCATCAGAGCTTTATATCTCTCAGCCTGAACTTGCGGATGAACTAGAGACTGTGTTTGCTAAAATTCAAGCGGGCGTCACTATGCCTGATGCGCTTAGGCAGCTTATCGAACGAACTGGTTTAGTTGAATTGGAAGGCTTGGTTTCTTTGCTTTCTCATGCATCGAGAATGGGCGGAAGTTTAGCGCAAACGCTCCGTGACTATACTGAAGATTTTAGAGATAAGCGTCAGCAAGCCGCTGAAGAAATCGCGGCGAAAATACCGACTAAAATGTTATTCCCCATGTTGATATTTATTTGGCCTTGTTTTTTCATTGTTGCACTTGGCCCTGGACTCTTGATCGTAATGGACGCATTAAGTGCGCCGGGAGCAAGTTTATGATGTTATACAATAAGTTTCTTCTACTACTATTGCCCATTTTGCTACTTGGTTGTGCATCTTCTGACGAACCAACCAACCAATTTGATGCCGAATTGTATTCGGGTAAACCAATCGATAGTTTGACTAGTGATGATCCACCGCTAAATGAAAAAGAAGCAATTATGCGCGGTGACATTGCTCTGCGAGACAACAATATAGACTTGGCGTTGTATGAATACATACGCTCTTTGTCTTTCCCTGAAAAAGAGTTTCACGATAAAACTCTGTTCACTATTGGCCAAATACATTCGTCTCGCGGTAACTATGCGTTGGCCGAGAAAGCTTACCTTGCAGCGCTAGATTTTAACCCCGCTCACACTGAAGTTTTGGAGCAGTTAGGCGTTCTATACACCAAACAACGTCGTACAGATGAAGGACGGAGTTATTTCTTTAAAGCGATTAATTCAGACCAAGTTCGCTTGAAAAGCAGTGAAACGACTAAAAATTACCAAGCGTTAAGCCAAAGTGAAGTTGCTGGCTTGAAGGTGGATAGCATGTCGCCAGCACTCGCTTATATGGGAATTGGGGTATTGGAGGATGTTGAAGGTAAGCATCAAATAGCTCAAGAGTATTTTAAAAAGTCGCTCACTATCGATAAAACCTCAGTAAAAGCCTTGTTGAACATGGGCTACTCCCATTACATGTATGGCAACTACAAAGAAGCGTATCAATACACTCGTTCGGCGTTAGAGATTGAGCCTAACAATGAGAAAGCTCAGAATAACCTTGCCCTTATTTACTTAGCTTCCGGCGATGTGAAAAAGGCGATCAACGTTTTTATGCGTCATATGGATGCTCCCGAAGCGTTGAATAATGTCGGGTATTTTTTAATTCTCCAAGGTCGACCTGATGAAGCGATTCCTTATCTTCAACAAGCGATCGATAAAAAGCCGTCTTACTACAAAATTGCTAATGAGAACCTAAATAGAGCGTTGGCAGAGGTAAGGGAAATGAAAGCCAGCACCCCGATATAACGCCCTATCAAGTTAAGTCATTCTAAATAAGATAGCCCCTGATGAGTTTCCTGATCAGGGGCTATTATTTGTAACTCAGTTTAGTATCTAAAGTTGGGTATCTAAGTGCTTAATTATAAATAGTTAAGCATCGCACCAGCGGCGATAAAGGTACCCACTAAACCTACAATCGGCATCTTAATTGTTTTCAATAACCACACACCAACAATGATCAGAGCGAAGTCTATGCCGCTGCTTACTGCGCTTGTGAAGATCGGTTGATATAGCGCTGCCAACAATAAACCGACAACCGCCGCATTCACACCAGTAAGAGCGCCTGCCACCAAAGGTTTGCTTGCAATCGCCTGCCAGTTTTTCAATATACCGAGTAGCAATAAGAAGCCCGGTAAGAACACAGCAATCGTTGCGAGTAGTGCGCCTGTGATCGGTGCCGATGGCATTAATACATAGCCTAGGTATGTCGCTAAGGTAAACATAGGACCAGGTACAGCCTGTGCTGCAGCATAGCCCGTTAGGAACGCATCTTGGGATAGTTGGTCACTAATACCATTCTGCAACAATGGAAGTACCACATGACCGCCACCGAATACTAAGCTGCCAGCTTGATAGAACAGACCAAATACTTCAATACCTTGAGAGTATGCACTGAATAGAGGCAGACCAACCAGTAAAGCAACGAAAATCACGAGTGGTGTTAACGATATCTTGTGCGTCGAAGGTACTGTTTTTAATTCGTGTGAGGTTAAGAACTTACTGCCAACCATAGCAGCAAACAATAGAACTAATACCTGAGGCCAGATCCCAGGAATTAAAAGCAGAACAATCGCGGTGATCACACACAGTGCTGTTGCTATCTTTGATTGGCAAAAGTTTTTGTACATGCCGAAAGTGGCGTCAGCCACAACCACGACCGCGAGTAGCTTAAGTCCGTGGATGATAGAAATGAAAAGCGGTGCTTCCAACAACTGATTGCTCACTAAGGCCAATATCAACATTAGGATGACAGAAGGGGAGGTGAAGCCTACAAATGCGGCAATCGCACCGGTTAAGCCACCTTTTTTGTAACCAACCGTGAAGCCAACCTGACTTGAGCCTGGACCCGGCAGAAATTGACTGAGGGCGACAATTTGCCCGTACTCTTCGTCGGATAACCAATTCAGTTTCTCAACAAAGGTTTTACGGAAGTAGCCAATGTGCGCAGCTGGCCCACCAAAGCTAATCCAGCCAAGCCAGAAAAATGTTTTAAAAATTGAAAGCATGATCGATTCCAGATAAATGTTTAGCGTAATTTATGGTGACTTGCACTATGATTCAAATTAATTGTTTTAATTATAACTATTAATGAAATAGGTTCTTCTGGATGGCTGATTTTAACTGGAAAGGTATCGATCTTAACTTATTGATAGCTCTGCAAGCGTTATACAAAACGAACAGTGTAAGTAAAGCGGCTGAGCGTTGTTATGTCAGCCAATCTGCGATGAGCCATAGCTTACAAAGGCTACGAAAGTTGTTTGATGACCCTTTGTTTGAGCGGGTGGGTAGCAAGATGGAGGCAACCGACCGAGCCATTGAACTATCAAGTACCGTGGACGCGCTACTGAATACCATCCAGTCTGAAGTTCTGTTATCTAAATCGTTTGATGCAGAGACTTATAAAGGGACTTGGAAGATTGGTCTCACTGATTATGCCGAGCAGATGTTCGCTCCAATATTGTTTGACCTGATTAAGCAATCCTCTCCTTATTCCCAAGTAGCGTTGTTCAATGTAAACCGGAGTAACTACCAGCAAGTCTTTGACGATGCCAAGCTTGATATGACGATAGGCAGCTTTGGTGAGGTACCAAAGCAATATCGAACAAAGCATTTGTATACGGAGCGACATGTTTGTTTACTTGATCAATCGGTTCTATCCATTGAGGAGCCGATGTCGCTAGAACAATTTGTTGCTGTCGAGCACGCGCTTGTTTCCCCTGCAGGGGCTTTAAAGACGGGAGTGGACACTCGTTTAGGTGAACTCGGTTTAAGCCGGAAAGTCGCGATATCTTCCAGTAACTTTTTAACTGTTAAACGACTCATTCGTGGCAGAGAACTATTGTGTATTGTCCCCAAGCTAGTCGCGCGCAAGGATATGGATAGTGAAGAAACCTTACTAGCTGTGAAGCCACCAATTGATGTTCCAGATTTTGATATCCAGCTTGTTTATAGAAAGGCAAAGCATTTAGATGATAAAAATAAACTACTTAGAAAGCTGATTACTAATGCGATCTCATCTGTGATTTCCGAATAGTTTATTGTGTCGGTTAATCGTCAAATTCATATGAATTAATTTTAGAAAAATCCGGTTTATTATAAGAACCCGACTATACTTAATTTACGACTTAAAGCAGTCGTAAAGAATAGGCTTTTTGATTTACCTAAGTAAAAAAATTGGTTATATCCTCATGATATAGCTTAAAAATCTACCAGGCTAAACGGACTTAGTTGGTCTTAAAAGCGCTAGCTCCCCCTAGCGCTTTTTTCTTTTGGTCGAGATAAATTTCGACGTATCAACAACCTAAAAAGAGAATCGAGTCCATTTCTTAGCTCGCCAGCGATAGGCCATGATGATTCCACGGAACCACTCGTCCATCGCGATTGCCATCCAAGCACCCAATACGCCATAACCCCAATGCACGCCAAGCAAATAGCTCATGGCAACCCCAATGCCCCACATGCTGACAATGCCCATTTTGATCGGGAATTTAATGTCGCCAGCAGCCTTTAGACAAGAGATAAAGATAAGGTTAAATACTCGTCCAGCTTCAAGAATGATGGAACCTGCAATCAGTGCCGCCGTTAGCGCAATGATCTCTGGATCTTGCGTGAACAGATCGAGAATTTCGAAACGGAACACATACACCATGCAGGTGATCGCGGTTGACGCGATAAAGCCAACCACAAAGTAACGTTGCACGCGCTTGGTAATCTCGTCGATCCAACCCTTACCAATGTAATAGCCTGTTTGGATTTGGCTGCCTTGACCAATTGCCAGTGCAAACGCAAAAGAGAGGCGAGCGATGTTTTGTGCGTAAGTAAACGCAGCCAGTGAAGACGTACCCATCTGCACTACAAAGAAGGTAATGCTGATCTGAGCCATGTTATAAGAGAGCACTTCTCCAGCGTTCATCGAGCCGATCTTCATGATTTTTTGATAGATGGCTTTCGGCACAGATTTAAACTGCTTCACTGGTAGATAAATCCCTTTGCTTCTGACCACACCAATCAAGATCAACATTCCGATTACTTGGCTAATGACGGTCGCGGTCGCAACCCCTTGCACGCCGTATACAGGCAAACCAAAAGGTTGATATAAGGCACAGTAGTTACCGAATACGTTGATGACACCTGCAATCATATTGATCACCATCGGTGACTTTGAATAGCCATGACTGCGCAAAATAGTGGTGAGAACCACACCTATGGTTACATTGAAGGTGAGAGCACCACTGATGAACAGGTATTCTTGCGCGTACTGTTCGACTTGAGGTTCGAGTTGATAAAGCGGGATAAAATATTCAGCAACAAGAACGGCAATCACACTCAGTAGCACACCGGCAATAATGGCCAGAATGATACTTGCTACACCCACGTGAGCGCTCTCTTGAGTGCGGGAAGCACCATTGTATTGCGCGATTAGAATACCCGTACCACTGCTGACCATGGTCGAGACAATGATCAGGAAAAAGGATATCTGAGAAATAACACCAACGGCAGACACGGCTTTGTCCGAGTATCCCGATAACATGAATACATCACTGGTGTTGAGTGCGGTTCTTAAAAGAACTTCGATAAAAATTGGCCAGGTGAGCGCAACGATTCCCATACGTTTGTTTAGGGTGGAATCAGCATTAGGCATTTAGGTTTTCTCAAAAAAGGGGTAGGCGACACTATAGTTTAGCTATTATTTAGTAAACGACTATCAAATTAATGTCCGGAAGGCTAATAAGGATAAATAAAATTCGAATAAGTCTTCAGAATTCAATATTTCAGTGAGGGTGATGAAATTTTTGAATGGGATTTCATAGCAAGAGCACTCTTTGCTTTTTGTGAGTAAAAGCTTGCCTGTGTTAGCTGAGTACAACGAACAGAGTAAAAGGATCATGGTAGACCAAATGGTCTAAGTGCTTGTTTTTCGCTTACGTTACTTCAGATATAAAAAAGGCACTCAGCGAGAAACTGAGTGCCAAAGTCTGAAATTTATGAGGTTAGATTTTCATTGAATTTCAGAAGACAGGTATAGGTTTTTACTTACTCTGCGTCAGTAAAGAAATCGTTGTATAACATGTATAGGTGGGCAGCACTCCAAGAGAAGTTTGGAGCACCTTGTTGTTCACCGTTTAGCGGGTTGTAGTTCTCACGGATAGGACCGTCTTGTACCAAGCCATCGGCGTGGTCGAAGAATGCGCCTGCCATTTCAATCGCATCGTCACGGTAGCCGTAGCTGTCCATGCCTTTTAGGCCGAAGTAGAACTGGTCTACCCATACACGTCCACGCCAGTAAATATCTGGGCCAAATGCTGGGCTAGAAAGCGCTGCTGTGCCCAGTGGAACGTAGGTGTTGAACTCTGAGGTATCTTTCATCACAGAGACCACGGCATCAGCGTGAGCTTGTGTTGCTGCACCGTTGAACAGTGGTGACCAACCCTCAGGGCCTTTACCACGCTCGACAATCGGTTTGCCTGCGCAGCCATTGGCTAAAGGCTTGTCTTCAATACGAATGTCATAGAAGAAGTTAGTGCCTTCGTCGAACATACAGGTGTTGATGTAGTTCGATAGGTGCTCTGCTTTTTCACGGAACTCTTTCGCTTTTGCGTCTTTACCTAGAATGTCAGCCATTTCTGCTAGGTACTTGTTATCGCTGTACATGTAGCTTGCTTGGTCAACGGACTCTTGCAGCAATGAATAGCCAAGCAAAGTGCCGTCTTCAGCGCGGTTTTGAGCGAATTCAACATCCCAATCACTGCGCTTGCCACCGTTAGCAACGTACGCGTCTAGCTGGTCTTTATCGATGAAACCGAAGGCTGCTGCATCATCACGACCTGATTCCCAAGACGCAGCGGTTTGAGCTGGGCTCTCGATGTAATCGTAGTTGCCTTCGGCTACCACTTTATCCAGTTCAGCTTGGCCTACGACTGTTTCGTGTTTATCGCCACGAACCACGGTGAAGTACATTTCACCTTCAGGTGTGTTGTGTGCTTTGTCGCGTGCTGCGCCGTATTCTGGAACACCGTTGCCGTTGTTATCACGGTTGCGTAGCCACCAGTCGTGGTAAGCCACTAGCTTTGGATACATCTCTTCTAGCCAAGCTTCATCGCTGGTGGTCTTGTAGACTTCCATCACGGCCCATGCAGCTAGGCTTGGTTTGGTATTACGTTCGTTCCAGTTACCGCCGTCGCCGCCACGTTCTGGGCTTAGGTTGTAAGCCAATAGATCTGGCACGTAACCTTCATCCCAAGGGCGAACAGGATCGTCAGCTTGAATTTGGTAGGCAAACATCGCGCGGATGTTATCTTTCGCTACATCTGGGTTGAAGTGAGCCATTGCGTAGGCTTGCTTCCATGTGTCCCAAGGCCAAGTTTGGTTGCCCGAGAACCAACGCGCCGTCACGGATGGTGTCACAGAGTCAAACTCCATCGCACCTGCAGCGCCACGCCAGTTACCGTTTAGGGTTTCCATCGCTTTAACCGCAACACGCTCTTGCTCTGGTGTCGCGTTCGGGTTGGTTAAACCCATCTCAAGATAGCCTTCCCAACGTTCTGCTGATGCGGCTAAGAAGTCGGTAGGGTTTGCCATGATCTTTTTGATTTCAGGCTGTTCCGCTTGCGCTTCTTCTGCCGTTAGAACATGCGAGTATGTGGTGTAGATAGTCGTCGATGCTTCAATGTTTGCCGTTGAAGTAAACGCTAAACCATCAACCGTGGTTTTCGTTGGAATCGACTTGTGAACTTGGTATTCAGACTCACCAGAAGTCAGTAGATCCCATGTCGAACGAACCTTACCGAAGGTCACCTTTAGGCCATCGTCGGTTGCGACGATTTGACGGTCATACTCAGGGTAAGTTTCAGCGATTGTTTTGTCGGTTTGTGCCACGCCTTCTTTGGCGTGCGTCTTTTCTAGCAGTTCACCATCCCACACTAATTCAACCGGTGAGTCGGTAGTGATTTTTGTTTCTAGCAGAGAGGTACGGTTTGAAGCAAAACGCATCGTCATTTCTACGGTCACATCGTCAGATTTTAGCGTCTGAACCAATGCGCCCGGTAGGCTATAAGCTTCCATAGTGAAAGCCACTTTTTTGCCGTCTTTGAACACGCTTAGGCGGTCGAAGTTATCAGCCATGAAGTTGATATATTCTTCGGTAAGCAGTGCTGTACCTGGGAATCCGCCCATGCCTTCTGCACTGTCTGGCAGCAGATGACCGTGCCATGCACCTAGGTCGAAGAATGGGTTAAAGCGTTGGTGGTCATCGAAGTCGTAGTCACGCATGTATTCAGGTGAGCCAGTACGGTCGATAACGTTCTTAAATTCGTTGGCTTGCAGTTGCTCTGTGTCAGAGCCTGAGCCAGAGATTGAGTTTGAAGCACAACCAGTAACGACAAGGGCTGCACCGATAGCGAGAGCTGCGAATGATTTATTCAGTTTCATGATCAATTCCTGTTATTACCAGTAGAAGTATTGCATTGCGAACACCTGAGCGTCGCCGATTTCAGTGTCGCTGCCTACGCCAAAGCGGCTATCGAAAGCAGTCGCAAACGCGCCGTTGCCGTATTCATACCAAACGCCAGCATTGATGTAAGAGGTGATTTCTTTGTCGCCATTGTCACCGTCAAAGTTTGCGTAGTTGTAGGCTGCAGATAGGTAAACGCCTTGTGCCGCTTCGTACCATGCACTGGTTTGAATACCAGACTCGCTACCGAAAGACTCTTGGTTGCCTTTATCTGTATCGTGCCAAACACGAGTGGCGAAGTTTTTGTACTCAGCACCCAATAGCAATAGTTCACCACCATCGTTGTTACGAACTTCACCACCACCCATTAGGGTTAAGTCGTCGGTCAGATCGTATTGAAGGTAACCATTGACCATGGCGTGCTTATCTTTCCATTGGTCTGCGAAGCTGTCGTATTTACCGAAGTGAACAAGAGCATCGTCTTCCGAGAAGTCAGACTCTGGCGCGAAAGAAACGCTGTAGCGAAGCTTGCCTTCTAGGTTTTGAATCTTCACACCAAGGTGCACGTCTCGCGTGTTTGAGATCGCGTAGCCGTATTCAACCGTAGGGTCACCCCACCATTGAACGTCATCTAATGAAGAGTCCATACGACCAATCATGAATTCTGTTTTGTTATCTGTGCGGTAGCCAGCGTAAAAGCGGTTGAAACCACCTTCAAAACCGCCCCAGCCGTGGCCCGTTGCCCAAGCATTGCCTTCGTCATCGGCTTGTACTGTCCAGCCCTCCATATAAGCAAGACCAAACCAATTACCGTGCTCGATAGCCAAGCCAGCTTCAATGTAAGTACCGTCTGCGTAGCGGCCTTTATCATCACCTTCGAGTGCCACGTGACCACCAAGGCCAAGCTCACCATAAAAGTTAAATAGGGTTTCAGTTTCTGTCTGAGGAGGCTGAGTATCACTGTGGTTTGCTGCGGACTCTTCCGCGTGGGCAGTGGTACTTAAGGCAGCAAGAATACAGCTTGTAATAAGAGTGTTTTTAGTAAAACTACTTTTCATTTTAATCACTTCTGTGTCGGGGTTATAAATGAAGGTTCGCAAGCAGTTCTGACTTCTAATATGGGGTGCTCTTCAAGGCGTATTGGTCAGGTTACTTACGATCGCAAAACCAATATTAATGATAATTTTGATGTTTAAAATTAATTAAGTTTAAAAGTGTGATCTATTTTTAGTAAATATTTACTTTGTTTTTATTTTGACTTTCAGTTGAATTTGCAGAGGTATGGCTAGGGTTGTAAGTATTCGGGAGGTGAATTGTTTGATGGGTGGTTAGATTGTTGGTTCGAATGTTTTGATTCTTGAATGGCTTTGATTTAATCGAGATGGTTAGTGGAAATGTACCGACAAATAAAAAGGCACTCACCAAATGTGAGTGCCTGAAGTTTAAATCAGAGTGCAGGGTAAACTAAGCGTTCGCCGGTTCAGGTTTTGCTTCTAGTTTTTTCTCTTCTGGAGATAAGCTTTTTTCATATTTTCCGTACTTCCACCACGCGTAGCCAAGGAAGATAACAATCCCGCCCACGTTGTAGAAGATGATGGTCATGATGTCAGCACCTGTTGGGAAGGTTGACGCAAAGAAGCCAACAGTGAAAATGCCGATCAGAATCGAGACCACGGTAATGCCTGTCATACGTGAGCCCATTCTGAAATCACGAGGTAAGTGATCCAACTTCAAACGTAAATTAAGGTACGCGATCATGATGAATAGCGGTGGCAACATCGATGCTGCAGCTGTCATGTTGATAATGGTACTCATCAGATCTTGAACCGTATCGGACGCCAGTGTCGGAATGAACATCAGTGGAATCACAATCAAGAACTGAATCCAAGCCGCACGCTCTGGAACGCCTTGTTTGTTTAGAGCGACCGTTTTCTCACCGAAGATACCTTTAGGGATTTCAGAGAAGAAAATCTTAACGGGTGTTGCCGTCCACATCAGCAGAGAGCCCAGCATCGCCGTGAATGAAACCACACCAACGAAACGGTTCATCAAGATTTCAGACAGGCCAAAGTGTCTTGCTAGCCCTTCAAATACCTGAACTGAGCCGCCTGTGAATTTAAGCTCTTCACGCGAAACAAACACGTTTGCTAACACAGATCCTACCGAGTAAAGCGCACCGATGAAGATACCGGCAATGATGATGACTTTAACGAAAGACTTGTGACCGCCTTTGATGTCGTTAACGTAAACCGCGACCGATTCTGCACCGCCTGCCGCCATGAAGATCCAAGTGATTACGCCAAGGAATGCCCAGTTGAAGCTTGGTGTCATGGCTTCAATGGTGATTGGGTCAGCTGGCTCGATACCGCCTACCAAAGCACCGCCAGATAGCAAGATGTAAGACATCGTTAGCAGCAGCATCAGTGATGATGTTAGTGAGGTGATAGGGCCCAATAATTTCGCACCGTTATTCGAGATATGAGTCGCGACCGCAAACAAAATAGTACTTAGAATTGCGGTGGTCATTGGCGTGAATATGTACTCAAAACCTAAGAACGCATACGACGCGTAAGCGATGATTCTAGGGAGCAGAGAGGTGAAGAAGAACAGGTTAACAAACCAGTAGGTGTAAGCTGAAATAAACGCCCAGCGGCCGCCTAGAGAGCTTTTAACCCAAGAGTAAACACCCGCTTCAGAGTCTTTATTCAGTGACACAAACTCTGCAACGATCAAACAAAATGGCACAAAGTAAAAGATGGTTGCTAGAAAGAACATCGGAGCCGAGGAAAGGCCGATCTCGATGTTGTTATTAATGATGTTATTGAAGCTGTATACCGCCGCGAAGGTCATAGACAGTAGGGCAAATTTGCCTATCGTACTGCGTTTATTTTCGGACATGATGTTCTCCGGTGAATCACGTTGATGATCGTTATAACTTGGTCCTAGAGAGGGAAGCTCTAGGCCGCACTTTTATTGTTATGTTGGTTTGGCAAACACCCGCTTTGTTTTGTCAGGGTTGGCTCATTGTTGTTTTTATAGATTTACGATCGGACTTCTTTGGGCTTTTTCTCTCTGGTGTTTCAGTAAAGTTATTACCAAAATAAAGAGTTAAAGATTAAGAAGTTCATTGAAGAGATTGCTTGTTTCATGAGCGACGATTTATAGGGCTTGTAGGGGTTTTTTGCCACTTTTTTTATATGAATCAGTTTGTCTCTTCAGCAAGAAGATTAAAGATTAAGCGGCGGGAAGTTAATCGAAATTGATCAAATATGTGACCTTGAGTAAATAAATTTAGTTAATATTTTACCTTGGTTTTTATTCGAGTTTTATTACCTATTAATTGGTGTTTTTCGTGAACTGAAACCTTGACGGAACGCCGTTTTTATTTCTCGGGATTGATTTTAATTGTCTGATTTAAAACAAAAAAAGCGCCTTGTTAGGCGCTTTTAAAGTTGGGGGGATGCAGAGTGCTACGATTGCTTAGCGGTTTCTAGCTTTGCTTCTTTACCTGCTTGCTTCTTTTCAAAGCGAGAGATCCACCACCATGCAATACCAGAGAATACCGCTGTCATGAAGACGTTGATGAAGAAGGCTTGAACAAGGTCAACACCTGTCGGGAATGCCGATGCTGTCATGCTCACAATGAAGATACCAATCAGTACCGATACCACTGCCATACCTTGAACTCGAGTACCCATGCGGAAATCACGCGGTGTGTCGTCGTGTTTCAAGCGGAATACAAAGTAGGCCACCATGATGAAGATTGGCGGTAGCATTGCGGTACCTGCTGTTAGATTGATTGCTGTATTCATCATGTCTTGTACAGATTCAGAGCCGAAGCCGTTCACCACAAGCATCACGAATACAAACGCGAACTGCCACCAAGCTGCACGTACTGGCACACCGTGTTCGTTAAGCTCTGTTGTCTTCTCGCCGTAAACACCTTTAGGAATTTCAGAGAAGTGAATTTTTACTGGAGCTGCTGTCCACATCATCATCGAACCGAACATAGCAACGAATAGGATAATACCGACGAAGCGACCCGTTAGAGATTGTGAAATGTCGAAGTAGTTCGCCATACCTGTGAAGATTTCAACCATGCCGCCAGCGTAGGTCAGTTCATCACGAGCAACGAATACGTTAACAAGTAGAGAGCCAACTGCGTACATTGCGCCGATTGCGATACCTGCACCAATGATAACCTTGATGAAAGACTTGTGACCGCCCTTAACATCGTTTAGGTAAGCGGCTGCGGTTTCTGCACCGCCAGCTGCTTGGAAGATCCAACACATAATACCTAGCGTTGCCCAGTTGATGGTTGGTGTCATCGCTTCTAGCGTGATTGGTTCAACCGGTTCGTGATTACCGCCTAGCGCCATAAGTGCACCGATAACGTAAATCGCGAACAGAGCAAATACACCGTATGCCACGATCTCGGCAATCTTACCTAGCCAGCTCGCGCCTTTAGTTGAGATGTGAGTTGCTGCCGCAAATAGAGCAATCGAGATAGCCGATGTGACGACTGGCGAGAAGGCGTATTCATAGCCCAACATCGCGTAAGACGCATAGGCGATTACGTTTGGTAGCAGGGATACAAACCAGAAAAGGTTTACGAACCAGTATAGGAACGAACCTAGGTAGGCTGCTTTTGAGCCTAGCGGTTTTTTAAGCCAGTCGTACATGCCTGACTCGGAATTTTTATTTGCTGATACGAATTCAGCAATAATGAATACGAACGGAATGAAGTAAATAAGGGTCGCAAGCAAAAAGATAGGAGCGGAACTCAATCCCAATTCGATGTTGTTGTTTACAATGTTGCGAACGTTAAATACCGCTGCAAATGTCATGGAGAGTAGGGCAAATTTGCCTAACTTACCGCGTACAGATTCAGACATAGTGTCCTCCAAGGGTCACGTAATTATAGTCGTTATATCTTTAAGCTTCCTTGTAGGGAAGAAGCATAAAGGCGTTTGCAGTGTGGCTGAGTCTTGAACGGCAAGCCTCAGTCACACTGTGAATAGATCTTGTGGTTACTACTTTCAGCTGTTTGGCTTCGGTAGCTTAATGTCGGTTACTTATTTAGCTTCCGTTACTTACTTATTAAGGAAGTAGCCGTCTTCAATGGTCACTTTCAGCACCACTTTGCGAACTCGTTTGTCACCGTGAAAGCGGTAGGCTTTGCTGTTATCAAAGATTGCCACTTGGCCTTCAACTAACTCACGAGTTTCACCGTTCCCCATTAGGTGTTCACGGTCGGTTTCATCGCTGTAAGCTTGGGTCTGTTCAAGTTGAGACTTATCAGCGAACTCAACCGTTTCACGACCTTCCAAGTAGTAGTGCACATCAAAGTAACGGCGGTTACCGGTGAAGTTTTCTGTGTTATGAGCCACGCCGTCTTCAATCATGTAAGCCAGTGAGTCACCAATGGAGTACATCACGCCATCTTTGATGTTTCCGATGTTTTCAATCGCTTCTACACAGCGTTGCCATTTACGACCGTCGCGGTAAACGACTTTAAATTGCTCTAGGTTGTCTAAAACGATCATCGCTTATGCCTCGTTCTGTTGTGGTTGAGTTGTTGGCGTATTTGCCGTGAAGAACTCGTCACCAAAGTTGTGATTGACTAGGTGTTGTGCG
This sequence comes from Vibrio sp. 10N.286.52.F8, assembly GCF_041468745.1. Taxonomy (NCBI): domain Bacteria; kingdom Pseudomonadati; phylum Pseudomonadota; class Gammaproteobacteria; order Vibrionales; family Vibrionaceae; genus Vibrio; species Vibrio sp. 10N.286.52.F8. The sequence continues at coordinate 202,994 of NZ_JBFRJF010000010.1, read as the reverse complement.
TCGCAATCGCCTGCTTTGAATGGAATCAGAGTTAAGCCGTAGCGGAACTCGTCCATGTACACGCGGTAAGAATCCAACACTTCGCTGCCCCAAGAGTTTGAGCCTAAGCCCATCACTTGGTGGTCTAGATTTAGGGTGATGTAGCCACTCTTCTCTAGTTCAATGGTGTGCTGTGCTTGATGCAGGTTTTGGTTGGTGTAGAACCATGCGCTGAAGTTGATTTCTTGCTGTGGTTTTACTGCAATACCATTACCCGCGCGGCTTGAAAGCGCAGCCCAACGAACGTGTTGGCGGTTGCCGTTGTTCTGTGGGAACGGGTAGTTCTCGAACATGTCTGCAACGGTTGATTGGTACACATCAATCATGTTGGCTTGCTTGCTGTCTTGGTAGTTCTCTTCAGGGCCGCGTCCGTAATATTGGACTTGGTCGAAGTCGCCGTTGATGCCCATATCAAAACCAATCACAGGAATTACATGAGGGTACTCACCGTAACGTTCGCCGCTTAGCTCAACGTTCAATTGGCCTTCAGCATTAACTTGGTAGCGATATTCACAACGCATGCCGAAATCGAATACTGGTGGAGCAATGATGCTGGTGGTGGTGATCTCTACCTTGCCATTTACCTGTTCAACGTTAACGCATTCAAGGTCAATGCTACGGAAGTGCTCCTGCATAATTTGCAAGTGTGCAGGCTCCCAGTAACCATCGTGCTCTTGTTTATGGTTATCGATCATTGGCTTGAAGAAGTTGATTCGTGGTTCTGACTTAATCATCTCTTCGCCATTGACCAACCATGACGTCAGCTTGCCGTTCACTTTCGAGAAGTTCAGTGCGAAGTTGTGGCCTTTGATTAGGTAAGCTAAACGAGACTCTTCCACATTCAGTGCTGTCGCATTGTTGTTAGTGAAGGCTTCTAGCTGTGCTGTGTTCTCTTTCACTTGGAATTGATACACCGCGATGTCGTGGTTCGCTTCGCTGTAAGGCGTACGAGAATCCTTGCGCACGGTAAAGTTCACAAACACTTCGCGCTCATCAAGTTGTGGCAAGTTAAGTGTCAGTTCATGGCTCGAGTTTTCTGCCAGTTCTTCAATCTTGATGTGTTGCACAGCAATGGTTTCACCTTCAGCACGGATTTCCGCAGTGATGGTGTAGTCATCGATGTTTGAGAACCAAAGTTTGTTGTCTACTGTGAAGGTGCCGTCTTCAGCATTGAAGTCACGGATCTTCACTGGTGCGATAACCTGCTTGTACTCTTTTAAGCCTGGCCCCGGTGTTTGGTCTGGGTAGATCAAACCGTCCATGCAGAAGTTGTAGTTGTTCGGGTAGTCACCGTAGTCACCGCCGTACTTATAGAACTCAGTACCCGCTTCATCACGCGCTAGAATGCCGTGGTCACACCATTCCCAAACGTAGTGACCTTGAATTGCATCGTGCTTGTAGAACACGTTTTGGTATTCGGTTAAGCCACCTGGGCCATTACCCATTGCGTGTGCGTATTCACAGATAATGCGTGGTTTTTCGTGTGGGAATTCACCGAAGGCATTCATCAGTTGAGCACGTGAGTACATGGTTGAAATGATGTCGACCACTTCAGCATCGCGGTCTTCTTCATAGTGAACTAAGCGGGTGTCATCAATCGCTTTTGCCGCATCGTACATAGAGCGGATATTGCAGCCGTAGCCTGATTCGTTACCTAAAGACCACATGATGATAGAAGGGTGGTTCTTTTGAGCGTGGATATGACGTTCGATACGTTCAACAAACACCGCTTCCCATGCTGCATCGTTAGTGATGCGGCTTAGGTCGCCAACGTTAGCAAAGCCGTGAGTTTCGACATCGGTTTCACCCATCACGAACAGGCCGTAGATGTCACACAGTTCGTAGAAACGTGGGTCATTCGGGTAGTGCGCAGTACGTACTGAGTTGATGTTGTGTTGCTTCATCAACACCAAGTCTTTCTCAACGCGATCCATGCCCACAGCACGACCTTTCAGGTGGTCGTTGTCGTGACGGTTTACACCATGCAGCATCACGTATTTGTTGTTGATGTAGAACAGACCATCGCGAACTTTAATGTCTCGGAAACCAACGCGCTGTGGAATCACTTCTAGCACTTCGCCGTCTGTGTCTTTTAGCGTCAGCAACAGTTGGTAAAGGTATGGGTTTTCAGCATTCCATTGAACAGGGTTCACGACATCGATAGAGAATTGAGTGTTCGCATTGCCGCCAGTCTGTTGGTTAGGAACAGTTAAGTTATCTACTGAGCCTTGGGAGATAACTTGGCTGCCATCAAGCAATGCGTACTCAAGAGTTGCGTTAGTCGCTGCTGCTAGGTTTTCTAGAGCAACGTTGCACGAAAGGGTCGCGCTTTGGTAAGCGTTGTCAAAATCAGTACGAACCATTAGGTCTTGAACGTGAAGTTGTTCTTTACCAACAAGGTAAACATCACGGAAGATGCCGCCTGTCCACCACATGTCTTGGTCTTCAATGTAGGTGGAGTCTGCCCACTGCATCACGCGAATAGAAAGTAGGTTGTTGCCTGCTTTTACCTGGCTAGAGATATCGAATTCAGCGGTTAGGCGGCTGCCCTTGCTGAAACCAACGTACTCACCATTTACGTAAACTTCGAAGTAGGTCTCTACGCCATCGAATTTAATAATGGTTTGTTTCTCGTTCCAGCTGTCGCCAAGGAAGAACGAACGTTGGTATGCGCCTGTCGGGTTATCTGACGGTACGAAAGGTACATCAATTGGGAATGGGAAACCTTCATCTGTGTACTGAAGATCGCCGTGGCCTTCCATCTGCCACATATTTGGCACCGTAATGTGGCCCCAATCGCTCATCTCTTGAGAGTAAAAATCTTCAGGAACCAAGAGCGGGTTAGTGAAGTAGCTGAAATTCCATTGACCACTTAGTAGTTGGAAGTGGCTGCTTAGTTCACGTTGAAATGTTTTAGCGGTTTTTTCTGATGCGTATGAGAAGAAGTAAGCACGTGGTGCCATACGGTTCTCATGTAAGTTCAGGAAGTTTTCCCAGTTGTTCACGTTGCCTCTCTCTCGGTCTGAATGCAGTTTGCTGACCGACGTTCTTATGCGTAATTGGGTCGTAGTGAATACGAGTATTTTTGGATTGAGGTAATTATTAGTAAAAGTTTTACTAAATGAAAATGGTGAAAACGTTTTACTTTAACTTCATCACGTTTTTTATGGTCTTTTTACGGTGCTGTGTGATCCACTTAAAAGAATGCTATTGGCTGATTTATGTAGCAGATTAAAGAGGGGGATACGTGGAGATTGATGTATGTGACGGGCACAAAAAAGGCCACCTTCAACAAAGGTAGCCTTTATTTATCTACTTGATATATTTAATTATTTTGTTGTATCGCGCAGCTTGAGTTTGCTTGGTACATAGACACGTAGTGGGATGGTTCGGCCGTCGCGTACTTTCTCAATCAGCAGATTAACGCCTTGAATTCCCATCAATTCAGAGTGAATACGAACAGTTGATAAAGATGGGAAGGTAAATTTAGCTGTTGGGATGTCGTTTACACTGATCAGCGCAATATCTTCAGGGATGTTTAATCCGTGCTCATGAACTGCTCGTAAAACGCCAATTGCGATGGAATCTGACGCAATAAACATGGCTTTAGGGTAGTCGCCCGTCGCGAGCATCTGTTTTGCAAGCTTGTAACCTGATGAGCTAGAGAAGTCACCACGGTAGATGTCTTGCTCACTGACAACGTTCTTGAGGCCACCATATTCAGCAAAAGCGACTTCACGAATATCAGGGGTATTGACGTCGTCTTGGCCACCAATAAAGCCGATGCGCTCATAGCCTTGGTTGATAAAGAAGTTGGTGATCTCTTTGCTGATCAAAGCCAGGTCGATATCGACAGAGTCATAAGGTTCTGAGTGATCGGTAAAATCGACATAACAGATATTATCGCTCAGCTTTTTAGCTTGCTCGATAACCTCTGGTGTCATTCTACCCACCAACAAAACACCTGTGATTGGTGCTGAATTGATCTGTATTTTACTTTCATAACAGTTGGTTAGCTTAACTTCCATCTTTTCACATTGGGTTTCAATCCCGTGGCGAATCGATAGATAGTAAGGGTCGTTAACTTCCGCTTCTTGCTTGTAGTTATACAGTGCTAGGAAGTGATGGTTTTGTTTTTTACTGCTAACGGTTTTTCGTGAGCTGCTGGTTTTGTATTCCAACTTCTCTGCAATTTCAAAGATACGCCTTTTGGTCTCTTCCTTGACGCTTAATGTTGGATCTTCATTGAGAACCCTTGAAACTGTAGCCAATGATACATTCGCTTCAGTCGCGATATCTTTTAACGTTGCCATACTCACTTCCTGTTATTGGAACATTGCGCTGCTTTGAAATTGGTATTTAGTAAAAAAGCAATGCACCTCTTTATTCTACAGACCTATTGTAATCAAACTGGAAGTCATTGCATTAACTTTTAGTAAAATAAATGCTCAACTCCTCTGTGATGTCTCAAATCTAACTATCTATAATTATCTTATTAAAATTCAATGAATTAGAGGTTGGCGGTTATACATTTCATCTATGTCATGATCAGCACTAATGATGAAAGTTAGTGTAAACGTTTACACTTCGTGGTTTTGATCACAGAATTATAGTCAAAATGGCTGCTACTATTTCTGGCATACGGTGCTACTGAGCTTAATGTCAGTTCGAGTTAGCCCACGAATGACGACAAAGAGAGGTTGATTGTGAAAGTACTGGTTACGGGCGGCATGGGTTACATCGGAAGTCATACATGCATTCAAATGATACAGGCAGGTATGGAACCGATCATTGTTGATAACCTTTGCAACAGCAAAGAGCTAGTGCTGGAACGAATCGAATCGTTAACAGGCAAGCGACCAACGTTTTATCTTGGTGACATTCGTGACCAATCTTTTCTAGATAGCGTGTTTTCAGAAAATGATATCCAAGCGGTGATTCACTTTGCTGGTCTGAAAGCGGTAGGGGAGTCGGTGGCTAAGCCTTTGGAATACTACGATAACAACGTCAATGGTTCACTGGTGTTAGCTCGAAGCATGAAGAAAGCGGGTGTGAAAAGCATCGTATTTAGCTCTTCGGCTACTGTTTACGGTGATCCAGAAGTAGTGCCAATTACTGAAACTTCACCAACTGGTGCGACCACCAACCCTTATGGTCGCAGCAAGTATATGGTGGAAGAGTGCTTAAGCGATCTATTCAACGCGGAGAACGATTGGAGCGTGACTTTATTACGTTACTTCAACCCAGTAGGTGCACATCCATCGGGCACTATGGGTGAAGACCCACAAGGTATCCCAAATAATTTAATGCCGTTTATTGCTCAAGTAGCCGTTGGTCGCCGTGAAAAACTGGCTGTTTTTGGAAACGATTACCCAACAGTCGATGGCACAGGCGTTCGTGACTACATCCACGTGATGGATTTAGCTGATGGCCACGTAGCAGCATTAAAAGCCGTGGGCGAGAAAGCGGGCTTACACATTTACAACCTAGGTACGGGTAAAGGCTCAAGTGTACTTGAGATGGTTGAAGCCTTCGCACAAGCATCGGGCAAACCGGTTCCTTATGAACTTTGCCCACGTCGCGCTGGTGACATTGCCGAATGTTGGGCAAGCACAGAAAAAGCGGAGCGCGAACTTGGCTGGAAGGCGACGCGTAGCGTGATGGAAATGACGGCGGATACCTGGAATTGGCAGTCGAATAATCCCAATGGTTACTAACTTTATGTAATTGAAAGCTGCAACTCCAATTTCTTTGGGGAAGGCAGGTTAAGAGAGATTCCAGATATCTCGTCCTTCGATTCTGGAATGACGAATTTTAAAACTACGATTTCTGAACGTCATTCCCTACAGCGAGGAACGAGCGTGAAAGGGAATCTCCTTGTAGAAGAATTATTCATCTTGGTGAATTGACCAAGACACAAAATTTGAGAGCAATCTAAGCATGTCAAAAGTTGAATTTAACCCAGTAGACCATCCACACCGTCGTTATAACCCATTAACAGGTCAGTGGATTTTAGTATCACCGCACCGAGCGAAGCGTCCTTGGAGTGGCCAAGATGAAAAGCCATCGACTGCGCAACTTCCAGCGTATGAGAAAGAGTGTTTCTTGTGCCCAACCAATACGCGTATCTCGGGCGACGAAAACCCAGATTACGACGGCACTTATGTATTCAGTAATGACTTCGCGGCGTTGATGCCTGATTCACCTGACGCTCCAGAGTCTGATAACCCTCTATTCAAGACTCAAGGTGTTCGCGGGTTGAGCCGCGTGATCTGTTTTTCTCCGGACCACAGCAAAACGCTGCCAGAGTTACCAGTAAACAAGATTCGCGGTGTTATCGACACATGGAATGAACAGATTGAAGAGCTAGGTAAAGACTACCTATGGGTTCAAGCGTTTGAAAACAAAGGCGAGACCATGGGCTGTTCTCAGCCTCATCCGCACGGTCAGATATGGGCAAACAGCTTTTTGCCCAACGAGATTGAACGCAAAGAGAAATTGTTAAAAGAGTACTTCGAACAACAAGGTTCGAATCTTTTAGTGGATTACGTTGAAGCTGAAATGAAAGACGGCTCTCGCACTGTGGTTGAAACTGAACATTGGATTGCGGTGGTGCCTTACTGGGCGGCGTGGCCATTTGAAACCATGTTGCTACCAAAAACGCACATTCGCCGTATGAGCGAACTGACTGACGAGCAGCGTGATGATTTAGCGCTTGCGATTAAGAAGCTGACCAGTCGTTACGACAACTTGTTCCAATGCTCATTCCCGTACTCAATGGGTTGGCACTATGCGCCGTTCTTTGAAGAAGGCACCGACATCGATCACTGGCAACTGCATGCGTTGTTCTACCCGCCATTGCTACGTAGTGCTTCGGTTCGCAAGTTCATGGTCGGCTACGAAATGTTGGCTGAGTCTCAGCGTGATTTAACCGCAGAACAAGCAGCGCAGCGTCTGCGTGATTTGAGTGACGTTCACTATAAAGAGCAGTAATACGTTGCTTCGTAGATAACAAGCGAGATTCCTGATATCTCGTCCCTCGATTCTGGAATGACGGCAGGTGAAAGGCTGATGTTGTCATTCCCTACCGTGAGAGACGAATGAGATAGGGAATCTAAAAGAATTAAAGTGGTGCCGTGAAGGGGCCATAACCAATTGAACAAAGAGTTTACTTATGTCTGACCTAATCCAAAACGTGAAAGCATCTTTTGAGCAAGTCCTTGGTTACCAAGCGACTCATATTATCCAAGCACCAGGTCGTGTGAACCTGATCGGCGAGCACACTGACTACAACGATGGTTTTGTTCTACCGTGTGCCATTAACTACCAAACGGTAGTCGCCGCGGCTAAGCGTGACGACAACATTGTTCGTGTAGTATCAGTGGACTACGGTAATGCAGTCGATGAGTTCGATTTAACTCAAGAGATCACCTTCCAACAAGACAAAATGTGGGCGAACTACATTCGTGGTGTGGTGAAGTGCTTAAAAGGTCGCGGCTTTGAATTTACAGGTGCAGACATCTCTGTAACGGGTAACGTACCTCAAGGTGCAGGTTTAAGTTCTTCTGCGGCACTTGAAGTGGTGATTGGTCAGACATTTAAGGTGCTTTACAACTTAGAGATCACTCAAGCAGAAGTAGCATTGAACGGCCAGCAAGCAGAGAACGAGTTCGTTGGCTGTAACTGCGGCATTATGGATCAAATGATCTCGGCGGAAGGTCAAGCGAATCACGCGATGCTTTTGGATTGCCGTAGCCTAGAAACTCAAGCGGTTTCAATGCCAGAAGATATGGCTGTGGTTATCATTAACTCAAACAAGAAACGCGGCTTAGTCGACAGCGAATACAACACACGTCGTGAACAGTGTGAAGAAGCGGCGCGCATCTTTGGTGTTCCGGCACTTCGTGATGTGACCATTGAGCAATTCAAAGCGAAAGAGTCTGAATTGGATGAAATGGTCGCGAAACGTGCTCGTCACGTGATTACTGAAAATGACCGTACTGTTGAAGCGGCTCAAGCTCTACGCACTCATGATATGAAGCGTATGGGCGAGTTGATGGCTGAATCGCATGCATCAATGCGTGATGATTTTGAAATCACGGTGAAAGAGATTGATGCGCTGGTTGATATGGTCAAAGAAGTGATCGGTGAACAAGGTGGCGTGCGTATGACTGGCGGTGGTTTCGGTGGTTGTATTGTGGCATTGGTTCCACCTGCATTGGTTGATGAAATCAAAACAACCGTTGAACAGAAATATCAAGCGGCGACGGGGCTAAAAGAATCTATTTATGTGTGCCAAGCGAAAGACGGAGCAGGCTTAGTTGAAGTAATCTAACGGCTTCGAGACTTAATATAGAGCTTACCAAGTAAAAAGATCATGGTAGGCCAAATGCTAAAGCCTTTACTTCAGGTAGAGGCTTTTTACTGGCACTAGAAGGAATTTAGAATGACACAAGAGCAAAACCTGCATCAATCCATGGCGCAGACTCCAGCCTATGATGGCCAACCCGCTCAGTTAGTGACGCTATCAAATACGCATGGCATTCAAGTGACATTCATGGATATTGGTGCAACATGGTTGAGCTGTATCCTGCCAGTAAAGGGAAACAAAAGAGAAGTGTTGTTGGGTGTTAACTCAATGGAGAACTTCGATAAACAAGCCAGCTATATGGGCACAACCGTTGGCCGTTATGCTAACCGCATTGCTAATGGTCGTTTCAAAATTGATGGTCAGAATTACAAGCTGGAAACCAACCAAGCGGGCAATACCTTACATGGTGGCCCGAACGGATTTGATAAACGCCGTTGGAATATTGCCGAGCAAACCGAAACGTCAGTGGTGTTCACTCTAGAGTCTGCTGATGGCGACCAAGGATTCCCGGGGAATTTGAATGTGTCGGTGCGTTATGACATCACCGAAGACAATCGAGTTTCCATTAATTACTCTGCAACCACAGACAAGCCGACTGTAGTCAACCTAACGAATCATGCGTACTTCAATCTACTTGGCGCTGAAGCTGGACACGATTGTTTGTCACACATTGTCAGTATCAATGCTAATCAGTTCTTACCGACCAATTCGGTGGGTATTCCGTTAGGTAACCTTAAATCAGTGAAATCGACCAGCTTTGACTTCAATCAGCCTATGATGATCTCAGAGCGTTTGTTGGGCGATGAACAGCAGAAAGCAGCAAAGGGTTACGACCACTCTTTCTTATTGGCTGATGGCTGCAAACGCACTCAATGCGCCGCGACCGTAACCTCACCGGATGCGCTCGTCACACTAAAAGTATTTTCAACCAAACCTGCGATGCAGCTATACACCGGAAACTGGCTTGGTGGCACACCAAACCGAAGTGGTGGCAGCTATGAAGACTACGCTGGTTTGGCGCTAGAAACCCAGTTCTTACCTGACTCTCCTAACCACCCAGAGTGGAAGCAGGACAGTTGTATTCTCAAGCCTGAACAAGAATATAACTACAGTACCTGTTACCAGTTTGAATTTTCGGGGGATTCTTCAAACTAGTACGCTCTAGCTCAAAGCGGTTACGTCAATATCTTTTGTTTGTGAATAGGACGATGTGAATTATCGCGTTGTTCTTGGGGGATGAGCAAAAGTGGCGCTCAACAAGAGTGCGGTTTATTAAGCGCGATTGTTGAGTATCTGAGTAAGGTAGGAAAGCCCTAACAGAAGCGATTCTGTTAGGGCTTTTTTTTGTTTATTGCTTGATGAGTCGACCAGAACCTAGACTTTCTCTACCGAATTACGGCGTACCAGAGTTGGAGAGAACATCATTGGTTCAGTTGAGGTGTTTTCACCTTTGGCTAAGTGCAACGCGAGTCGTGTCGCTTTCTCTGCCATCATCTGAATCGGGTAGCGAATAGTGGTGAGCTTTGGATGAACATAGCGGGCAATCAAACCATCATCGAAACCGATGATCGACATTTTGTCTGGCGCTTGAATACCGTTTTCATCAAGGACAGACAAAGCACCAGCTGCCATGTAATCGTTGTACGCCACAATGCCAGTGATTGGCAGTGACTTAGTCAGAAGGTTAGTCATGGCGTATTCGCCACCGTCACTGGTCGGCGCTGAGTATTCAATATAGCTGTCAGAGAGCGCTATTTTGTAATCTGAGAGTGCCGCTAAGTAACCTTGGATACGCTCATCGGCATCTTCAATGCTATGCGATGAGGCGATACAGGCAATGTTCTTATGGCCATGGCGGATCAGATATTCCGTCGCAAGATACGCACCTTTTTTGTTGTCTAAGAAAATACAGTGGTTGGCAATCTCAGCAATATAACGGTTGATCAGTACTAAGCCTTTGACCTCTTTTGCATAGGCAATCAGTTCTTCGTCGGTGAGGCCTTTAGAGTGGATCACCAGGGCGTCACAACGGCTGTTAATCAGCAATTCAATCGCTTGTCTCTCTTCTTCACGATCGTGCGAGCCATTACCGACAAGGATATGTTTTCCGTTCTCACGAGCGACATTGTCGACAGCCTTAACCAGCGTGCCAAAAAAGGGATCGGAGATGTCACCGACCAATACACCAACAGTGTTCGTGCTTTGGCTTACCAGCGCTCGAGCATTGGCATTCGGTCGATAGCCAAGTTTAGACATCGCTTTAGTTACAGACTCTACCGAGCTTGCACTCGCCTTGGGAGACTTGTTGATCACTCGAGATACGGTTGCAACAGAAACACCAGCTTCCTTTGCTACATCTTTAATTGTTGCCATTTTTAACCTCTATACATTGCTTCATCTATTTAACACCGACAATGATAGTAAGGCAACGAAACTCTCATTTTACTTCCAGTAATGAGATCTTTACCGCTTGTAATTATTAGGCTTAATGCTAGTGTAAACATTTACATTTTACTTAATTTTAGTAAATGATTTAATGAGTGAAAATAAACCAATATAGGAAGTGAGAAATGGATACTGTCTCTTATGGTGACTTTGCTAAGTTAGAAATGCGTGTGGGTAAGATCATTGAGGTTGTGCGTCATGAAAACGCCGACAAGCTTTACATAGTGCAAGTGGATGTTGGTGACAAGACACTGCAAACGGTGACCAGCCTAGTCCCTTACTACACAGAAGAAGAGTTGATGGGTAAGCAGGTTGTTGTTTTGTGCAATCTAGCGAAGGCGAAGATGAGAGACACCACTTCTGAGTGCATGTTGCTTTGTGCAGAAACGGAAGATGAATCTGAAAGTGTATTGCTAACACCTGAACGTGCGATGCCAGCAGGTATTCGTGTCGTTTAAGCTCACTTTAGGTTGGTGAGTCAATGTGTTCACCAACCTAAATCAACTAGCTGCGTACAGTTAGTATCAAGCCATCAATCACACTGTGATGGTGATCGGAAACCCCAGCAAGGTTGCCGTATTTAGGCTGGTGGCGATCATTTTCTAATGGGTGATGCCAACCTTGTGTGTGTTTAACGAAGTGCGCCGCAAAGCTTTCAGACACCTCTAAACATCCTGCTAATACAGTATCGACGTAGGTTTGAACGATAGGGCTGTTTTCGCAAGGTGCTTCAATCTCGTCTTTGATGTAAACCCAGATCGGTTGATCCTGTTTGAATTCATCTTGGCTTTCTATCTGAGAGGCCTTTAATTCGATACGGTGATAACCACGCTCACGGCGATCAAACTCAGCCAGTGCAATATCATCCACCTCAAGCAACACACCATTCACTTGTCCTTCGCCGAGATTGACGATCAAAGGGGATAAGACATAGCTGTCATCGATCTTGCTCCAATGGCGAATCAAGCCATGAACAATCGCAGGGATCGCTTGCCCTGTCTGACCGGTAAGCTGACGTGAAGATGAGTTGATTAAACTGCCATAACCAAAAATATACATCGCATTCCTTGTCTGAGTTGTTCCATTTAAGTCTAGTCTTACTATATGTGGCGAGATACCAAAAGTCAGTAAGTTTCTATTTATACATGCATGTGTCTTTATGACTCTTTTAGTTGTGTTTTTTTGACTTATTTATTGGCTATTGAATCTCGTGAGTCGCTGTTTTTACTGGTTTTATCTAATTGGCGCGTTTCATGCAATGTGATCTGCATATTGCATCGGATTTGATGCACACAAAATTTGGTTTAGGTAATACCTTGGCCGCTTATCTGAGAATTAGGAGCGAGTTTGTTAAATATCACAGATAAAAGTGTAGAAGACGCGATTCCAGCCTACCTGCGTTTAGGCTTTCGACCTTTCTTCTTTTTAGGCAGTCTCTATGCAGTGATCGCGATTGTCGCTTGGGTCATCATGTTCCAAAACGGTCAGCCTGAGATTTTAAAAGTTCCCGCACTGTGGTGGCACGTGCATGAGATGCTGTTTGGTTTCTCAATGGCGATAGTGGTCGGTTTTGTGTTAACGGCAGTACAAACGTGGACGGGTGTCAATGGCACCAAGCATTATCGATTAGCTGCGCTAGTCGGTTTGTGGCTCGCACCTCGTATTCTGTTTTGGACACCCGCTCCGTTATGGCTGATCTCGTCGGTTGAGGCGCTGTTCTTAATCTTCGCCGCCTACGAAATTGGTTTCCGAGTCGTGAAGTCGAAAGGCTGGAAGAATCTATTCTTTGTGCCACTGTTTATATTGGCTATCGTGGCGAATTTTGCTTGTTACGCGACCATTAAGGGGATGCCTCCATTCCCATCGTCTGCAGTTTGGCAGGCTATGTTGTGGTGGTTTACCTTGCTGTTATCAGTGATGGGTGGGCGAGTGCTCCCATTCTTTACAGCGCGTCGTTTTGATTTCGAAAAAGCGCAGCCCTTGGTTTGGTTGGAATGGTTAGCCAATCTACCTTTGGTTGGCTTATTTGTGTTGAGCTTCTTCCCATTGACCTTTGCTCAAGTCGGCAATGAGTTGATGGTATTTGCAGGTGTGACACAGTTGGTGCGCTTTATCCGCTGGAAGCCTTGGACAACACTATCAGAACCCTTGGTGTGGTCGCTGCATGCGGCTTACCTATGTATCCCTCTCAGCTTGCTGTTACGCGGTTTGCTAGATAACCCGTTCGCGAGCCATAACATGCTGCACCTGTTTGCGATTGGCGGTTTGAGTGGGTTAATTCTGGCGATGATCACGCGCGTGACAATGGGACATACTGGCCGTGCTATCTATAAAGGGCCAAGTATGGCTTTGGCGTTCTCGGCTATATTTATCGCGGCACTCGTTCGTAGTTTAGGTGTGACATTCTTCCCGGCGTATTTATTTGAGATGGTCAATATCAGCGCGGGTTTATGGACGTTAGCGTTCGGTCTATTTATCTGGAAATTTGGGATGATGCTGTTAACGCCAAGAGTGGATGGTCACCCGGGCTAAGCCAATTAGTTATCTATTGATATAGATAGGGAAGCTCAGAGCTTCCCTTTTTGATCTTGATAACTCATTAAGTACTCGCAGCAAGGTATTGGCGTACCTGTGTGATGAGATCTTCCTTGGCGTGAGGCGAGATAAAACTGGCTTCGATGGCATTAATACTGAACTGCGCCAATTCGTTTTTGGTCACTGGGTGAGCATTGGCGACGGCGAGGAAGTTATCATTCATATAGCCGCCGAAGTAAGCCGGATCATCGGAGTTGATGGTGACGCACAGCCCTTTTCTCAGCAACTCGACGATGTTGTGCTCTTGCATGGTCTCAAACACCTTGAGCTTGGTATTCGACAGCGGGCAGACGGTCAGTGGTGTACGTTTTGCTATTAGTTGTTCCATCAACTCTTCATCTTCTACACAGCGAACGCCATGATCAATTCGGGTAATGCCTAGCAAGCTCAGTGCGTCGCTAATATTTTGTGCTGGGCCTTCTTCTCCGGCGTGCGCGACAGTCAGAAAGCCTTGGTTGATCGCTTCTTGGAATACATGTTTAAACTTCTCTGGTGGATTGCCCTGTTCTGATGAATCTAACCCAACGGCAATGATCTTATCTTTATAAGGAAGGGCTTGTTTGAGTGTTTCAAAAGCGCTGTCTTCATCGAGATGACGCAGAAAGCACATGATCAGTTGGCTGCTGATACCAAGCTCTTGCTCCACTTGATTCAAAGCTCGAGTAATCCCGCCAACGATGACTTCAAAGTCAATGCCGCGTTCAGTGTGAGTCTGAGGGTCGAAGAAGATCTCAGTATGAACCACATTATCTTGCTGACACTTCAACAGATAAGCCCACGTCAGGTCGTAGAAATCTTGTTCATGAATCAGTACGTTTGCACCTTGGTAATAGATATCGAGAAAGGATTGAAGATTGTGGAACTGGTACGCGTCTCGAACTTGGTCTGGGGTCTCAAAGGGAATCGACAGGTTATTACGCTTGGCGAGTTGGAACATCAGCTCTGGCTCTAATGTGCCTTCTATATGTAAGTGCAGCTCAACTTTGGGTAAATTTTTGATGAAGCTATCCATAGCAACTCCTTAGCTATTTTAATTATGAGCGGAGTAGGTGAGACAGTAGAGTCTATAAACCTGAGCAAGCAGGTATCTCTTTCATTTATCTCTGTTTGAGCATAGTTCATTTCATTGTTATCGATAAAATAGGATAGAAGTTGATGGTGAACCGAGAGTTATGAACCGATTGAAATTAGGCGCAAACGATTTGCAGCATTGGAGTGTGATCCGCTGCAAATATTTGCAGCAATATTCATTGATTTGTGCTCTAATACCGCGCTTACCAAGGGATGGTGTTAAAAGATGCTCACTTAGATGGAGTTATCAAAGTTGACCGATCCCTTAATGATCTCCCTTAGGAAAAAATAGAACATGTCTAAGAACAAAAAATTTGATATCCGCCTTACAGAAAAACGCAACGGTTGGTGTGCAGAGATTACTCGTCAAGTAACGTCTCGCAACACTACAGTATCTAAGCGTGAGTCTGGTTTCGAAACTGAAGCTCTAGCACAAGAGTGGGCAGAGAAAGAGCTAGCATCTTTCATCGCTAACCAAGCTGAACGTAACGAGCGTAAATCAGAGCAACGTAAAGAGCGTGACGAACTACGTCACACTAAAGAGCTTAAAGCTGAGCAAGCACGTGAAGCGCGCGCTAAAGCTCGTGCAGAAGAGCAACAAGACGCTGAATAATTCAGTGCATGACTAATTTATAGATCCCTTAATTTTAAGATAAGGGATTTGTGAAAAAAAGCCCCGATACAACTTTTTTCTTTCGAGTTAAAAGTGTTTTGGGGCTTTTTAGTTTGTGGAGTTCTGTTTTATTGTGTTTAAGAGCTCGGTTTGGCTTCTCGCTTTTAACGTCGAGCTCTTAAACTGTTAAGCATTGTCTTATCAGTTATTCAGTGCAGTTAGCCAATCGTCTTCTGCCACTTCTTCAATGTAGCTTTCTACTGATTGTCCTACTTCTTCATCGTCTTGCTTGAAGTAAGCGATGTGGAACACAGCATCACCTTCGTTGACCAAAGGCAGAGTTTGCTGACCAATCACGATACCGCCTTTGGTTGTGATCACTTGGCCTTCTTGGTGACCCAATGGAGAGCTGATGTAAGCAAGGGTTTGTCCTGCTTCAACCTGTTCGCCAAGTCTTACCATGTTACGCAAAATACCGTCTGATTCAGCGCGGATCCAGCTGGTGGATTTACTCAATACTGGCTCTGGTAACTTCTTACGGTTAGGGCGCAGCATGCCGATTTCTTTCATCACTTGATGCACGCCAAGGTAACCCGCACGAATCGCGAGGTGATCAAAACGCAGCGCTTCACCACCTTCGTAAGTTAATACAGGAATACCCAGTTTTTCCGCTTCGCTACGCAGTGAACCGTCGCGCAGTGGAGAATCAATAATCACGGGTGTTGCGAACGCTTTTGCGATGCGCAGTGTCTCAGGGTTCGATAGGTTTGCACGAATCTGTGGCAGATTGGTACGGTGAATCGCGCCCGTGTGTAGATCCAGAATGTAATCACAGTGCTTTGCCACGTTCTCAAAGAAGGTGTAAGCGATACGTGATGTTAACGATCCTTTCTCACTGCCAGGGAAGCAACGGTTTAGGTCACGACGGTCTGGTAGGTAACGAGATTTATGGATAAAGCCAAATACGTTAACGATAGGCACAACAATTAATGTCCCTTTCAGTTTCTTTGGATCAATCGCATTGGTCAGTTGTCGTGCAATCTCAACACCGTTTAGCTCATCGCCGTGGATAGCCGCATTTACCATCAGTGTTGGGCCTGCTTGGCGACCGTGAATAATTTCAATCGGGATCGAAAGTGGAGAATGCGTGTAAAGCTGAGCCGCTTGCAGTTCAATCTCCATTCGCTGTCCTGGCTGAACAGTATAACCAAGTAATTCGAATGGTTGATTAGGTTTTAGTCTTGCCATTTAGGTTGTTCTCAACATGGTGATAATTCGTTAACACGGAATGTAGCAATCGTTGATTTTTAGTACGAATCAATCGCTTTACGGTGACGACAAAAGTTTTTTATGAAGGGGCTTCTGAATTGGTTTCAGTTTTTTATCTGGCTAATTGAAGGGTGTTTAAAATTTTGAATTTTCTGACAATACATTAACTTAGAGCTGATATTTGTCATTCAGTTCGTTGGTATTATCCACCGCCATTTTTTGGCGGCCAAATTCAAATATTGAGATCAAAATGAAAAAAACAATTTCAAAAGTTGTAGCACTAGCGGTGGTATCTGTTGCTTTATCTGGCTGTGTTGGTAGCAACGCAGTAACGGGTTACCTAATGAAGTTCAACATCAAGGCTGTTGATAACCGTTACGCTCGTGGTGGTTTGAACATGCTATTTGCACCTGCATACGGTCTAACAGTTGCTGCCGATTACCTAGTATTCAACTCACTAGAGTTCTGGACTGGTAGCAACCCACTAACAGGTGCTCCGCACATCTTTGATACTAAGACTGATACTTACCTAGACATCAACCACCAACTTGATCCGTCTCTAACGGAAGCGCCAGTGGGTCCTATCACGAGTGCAGATGTGATCGAAAAAGGTCAAATGCAGCAGATTGATGAAAACACGATCCAAATGGACATTACTTACCAGTCTGGTGAGCGTGCGACGTTAATCGGTGTTCGTGATGGCGAGATGGTGACGTACTTCATCGATGGCGAAGTTGTGGCACAAACTTCAATTGATGAGCTAGAAAGCTACGCGGCTTCACGCGCTTAATTGTTTATTTAGTCACAAGTAGTAGCTACAAAGATTAGATACAAAAACAGGTACTCATTGAGTACCTGTTTTATTTTGTCTCAGATAAACGGTGTTTACTGTAAAACACCATTTACTGAACAAACATAGCTTATCGAATTAAGCTTTTTCTGGGATCGCTTCAAGCAATGCAACCATTTGGTTCCAGAATAGCTCAACGGTGTCGATCTTCACTTTCTCATCAGGAGAGTGCGGAAACTTGATGGTTGGGCCGAAAGAAACCATATCCATGTTCGGGTAAGGTTCTTTGAATAGACCACACTCAAGACCAGCATGGATAACCATGATGTTTGGCTTGTGACCGTAGATACCTTCGTACATGTCACGGAAGATATGCATGATTTCTGAATCTGCGTCTGGTTTCCAACCTGGGTAAGCACCAGAGAACGCGATGTTAGCGCCTGCTAGTTCAGCAACAGAGTGAAGCATGCTTTCTACTTGGCTACGACCTGAATCGATAAGAGAGCGGATCAGGCAAAGTACTGTGATTGAGTTCTCTTCTGTTGTGATAACACCTACGTTTAGAGACGTTTCCACAACACCTTCAATCTCGTCACTCATACGAATCACGCCGTTTGGACATGCGTTAAGTGCCGCGATAAAGCGAGCTTGGTCTGCTGACGCAAGTGCGCCCATTTCTACAGAAGCTTCTTCATTGAAAGTCACGATGCTGTCTTCTACTTTACCTAGCTCTGTTGAAAGCAGCTCAGTGTAGTAGTTGTATAGTGAAGCCAGTTTTTCTTGGTTTGCCGCAGGAACAGCAACCGTTACGAAACCTTCACGAGGGATCGCGTTACGAAGGCTACCACCTTTGAATTCGACGATGCGAAGGTCTAGCTCTTTTGCGTGACCCGCTAGGAAGCGAGCAAGCAGTTTGTTTGCGTTTGCACGACCTGTGTGGATGTCACAACCAGAGTGACCGCCTTTTAGGCCTTTTAGCGTTAGCTTACGTGTTACGAAGTCAGCTGGAATCGCATTACGAGCAATTTCAAATGTCATTGCGCCGTCGATACCGCCAGCACAACCCATGTACACTTCGCCTTCTTGCTCTGAATCGGTGTTAAGAAGGATATCGCCTTCTAACCAACCCGCTTCAAGACCGAAAGCACCAGTCATGCCTGCTTCTTCATCTACTGTTAGTAGAACTTCGATAGGGCCGTGCTGGATTTCGTTTGAAGCAAGAACCGCTAGGCAAGAAGCCATGCCCATGCCGTTATCAGCGCCAAGCGTTGTGCCTTTAGCTGTAACCCACTCACCATCAATGTATGGTTGAATTGGATCTTTAGCAAAGTCATGAACTGTGTCTTCGTTCTTTTGTGGAACCATATCGATGTGAGCTTGTAGCACTACACCTTTTTTGTTTTCCATACCCGCCGTTGCTGGCTTTTTGATGAATACGTTACCCGTTGGGTCACGACGTACATCTAGGCCTTGCTCTGTTGCCCAAGCAATAATGTATTGAGCAAGCTCTTCTTCATGCTTAGAAGGGTGTGGGATTGAGCAAATCTTATCGAAGAACTGCCAGATAGGGGCAGGGGATAATTTACTGATCTCAGAATGGAATTCAGACACGGATGACTCCTTTTTTATTTAATAACCATATATTTAGGTTTTGTATGGGGAAAAACCTAGAACAAAAATCTAAAATATGGGTCTGTTTTGATGGCAACAGCATACCACTTGAGCGTTTTGACGAGTAGCGGTTCTAAACCTCAAATAGCTCAAATTTTGAAAGCGATCTTGTCCATCTGATCACAGATAAGCGCCTTGATGCTTATAAATGGAGCAGGCAAACGTTTGTTTAATTCTATTTTGTAGTTTTATTACAAAATAAGTTTGTAAAATAACCGTAAATGGCCAAAAATGTGACGTATAGCAAAAAATACTTGTAATCTTTTTTCTTTAGGGTATATTAATAACCAACTTCTGAGATGAAGAGTAAATGCTCAAAGGATGAGTCCGTTTTATCGCCTCCAAGGAACCGAGAAATCAAATTCGTTTTTTATTGATTTATTAAGGTGATAGTTATGAAAGGTTTACCATCTGCAATGTTCTGGATTAACAGCTCTGTTTACACTAGCAACTTTGCATACCCTACAAGCTTTGGTTACTAATACCGTAAGCATGTAACTCGAACAGTTTTGTTCACCCCTATATATTGGAATTCTTTTACAGCCCTTTTGGTTGACAGATTCTACCGCCACTCAGTTTTGAGTGGCGTTTTTTTTGCCTGCTACTTTTCCAAACCGCTTTCGCTTGTCACTTTCCTTGCTGTTCTGCGTGGTTGTTTTTTAAACGCCGAAATATCAATTTGCGCCTTATTACTGATCCTGTTGAAAAATACATAACTATTGTGAGTTTGAATTCAGAATTTACTGGCTAGATTATCAATGAAAATAACCGATGGTAGAAAAAACAACCAACTAGTTTTAGTGAGTCTATTGTTGTTAATTGTTTGTTTTTAATGGTTATTTATCGATGATATCTTCATTTTTAATCGCTTTGTTTCATACGGCATTCTGATAAATATCGATTAGAGCCTTAATTCTATCTGGAATTTGTTATTTGATAACTTTATAATCCACAGCCAATCGATTACGCAACCGTTTACTTTTTACCCTTATAGGATTCGATAATGTTCGAAAAGCTATTCAAACTCAGTGAAAATGGCACCAATGTGCGCACTGAAATCATCGCAGGTCTAACAACCTTCCTAACAATGGCTTACATCATTTTTGTAAACCCAATGATTCTAGCTGATGCTGGTATGGACCATGGCGCTGTATTTGTAGCAACCTGTTTAGCGGCTGCTATTGGCTGTTTCATCATGGGCTTTGTTGCTAACTACCCAATTGCTCAAGCTCCAGGCATGGGTTTGAACGCATTCTTTACCTACGCTGTTGTAATGGGTATGGGTTATACGTGGCAAGTTGCTCTGGCAGCGGTTTTCGTATCAGGCGTAATCTTCATCTTCTTAAGCATCTTTAAGATCCGTGAATGGATTATCAACTCGATCCCTATGTCTCTGCGTGTTGGTATCTCTGCAGGTATCGGTCTTTTCCTAGCGTTTATTGCGCTTAGCAATGCAGGCATCGTTGTTTCTAACCCAGCAACTAAAGTCTCACTGGGCGACATTACCGCGATTGCTCCTATCCTAGGCTCACTTGGTTTCTTCCTAACGATTGCTCTTGTTCACCGTGGCGTGAAAGGGGCAGTAATGATTGCGATTCTAGCTATCACAGCTCTTGGCATTGTTATTGGTGACGTTCAATACGGCGGCATCATGTCTACACCACCAAGCCTTGCTCCTACATTCATGCAGCTTGATTTCTCTGCTGTATTTGAAATCGGTATGATTTCAGTGGTATTCGCGTTCTTGTTCGTCGATTTGTTCGATACAGCGGGTACTCTGGTTGGTGTTGCAACGAAAGCAAACCTAATCAAAGAAGACGGCAAACTACCTCGCTTGAACAAAGCACTGCTTGCTGACTCTACAGCAACATCTATTGGTGCACTGCTAGGTACATCAAATACTACTTCTTATGTTGAGAGTGTTGCGGGTGTTGCTGAAGGCGGCCGTACCGGTCTAACGGCTGTTGTTGTTGGTATCTTATTCCTACTGGCTCTTTTCTTCTCGCCACTTGCAGGTATGATTCCGGCTTACGCAACATCAGGTGCACTTTTCTATGTAGCAATTCTGATGATGTCTGGCCTAGTTGGCATTGATTGGCGTGATCTTACGGAAGCAGCACCAGTCGTGGTAACATGTCTGCTTATGCCGCTGACGTACTCTATCGCTGAGGGTATCTCACTAGGTTTCATCGCTTACGCTGCAATTAAGCTGCTAAGTGGTAAAGGTCGCGACGTTTCACCTGCTGTGTGGGTAATGTCGGCTATCTTTATTCTTAAATACATTTTCGCTTAATCGTCTAGATTTCTGCTTAATCGCTGAAGAGGCTATGTTTGAAATAGCCTCTAATAACATGACAAAATTATTAGGTTTTATACTATGAGCAACAAATTCGTTATCACTTGGGACAACATGCAGACTTACTGCCGTCAACTTGCTGAAAAGCAAATGCCAGCAGAGCAGTGGAAAGGCATCTGGGCAGTAAGCCGTGGTGGTTTGGTTCCTGGTGCAATCTTGGCTCGTGAGCTAGGTATTCGTCACGTAGATACGATTTGTATTTCTAGCTACGACCACGATCACCAACGTGATATGACAGTAGTTAAAGCACCTGAAGGTGACGGCGAAGGCTTCCTAATCGTTGAAGACTTGGTTGATAGTGGTGACACTGCACGTAAGCTTCGCGAAATGTACCCTAAAGCGAAACTGATCGCTGTATGTGCAAAACCATCTGGCGCTGATTTGCTAGACGAGTACATTGTTGATATCGCTCAAGACACATGGATTGAGCAACCTTGGGATACTAGCCTAAGCTACGTAGAGCCAGTAAATCGCAAGTCAAAATAAGCGTAAACTTAGTTTTTTGAGAAATGACCCTTTATAGGGTCATTTTTTTTTATATTATTAGTGACAACCATTTCTTATTAAGTATCCCAATGTCTGAACCAGAAGAAACGAGCTCGAACCTTTCGGAAACTTTGTTTGTAAAGCACAAGCAAGCGAAAGAGACCTCAATGTTGACACAATACATGCCAAGCTCTGAAGCGCTATTGGATGAGAAACGTGAACAGCAAAACTCATCATGGTATCGAAACCTAAGACGTCTTCAGTGGGTATGGCAAGGCGTTAATCCAATAGAGCAGGAAGCGGTATTGGCTCGCATCGCGTCATCAGATAACTCTCGTACAACCGATGAGTGGCTTGATACGGTCATGGGTTACCGAAGTGGTAACTGGGCATACGAATGGACCAAGCTGGGTATGCAGCATCAAAATCGTTCTAATGAGAAGAATGGTGAAGAGGTGGCTGAAGAGCTATTTTCCGCATCGTTGTGCTTCAGTATTGCGGGTTACCCACACCTCAAGAACGACAACTTGGCAGCTCAGGCTCAAGTGTTGGCCAACGCAGCGTATTCTGAAGCGATCAAGCACACTAAGTTGATCGTCAAGCAGATTGATATTCCATACCAAAACAAGAAGATCAAAGCGAACTTGCATCTAACCAAAACAGATAAACCTCAGCCTGTTGTGATTGTGAGCGCTGGACTAGACAGTTTGCAAACCGATATGTGGCGCTTGTTTAGAGATTACCTAGCCCCTAAAAACATTGCTATGTTGACGGTCGATATGCCGTCGATAGGGCACAGTGCGCATTGGCCTTTAACTGAAGACTCGTCTTGCCTTCACCAAGCTGTGCTCAATGAACTGCCTAACATCCCATGGGTCGATCACCACAAAGTCGGCTTGTTTGGTTTCCGCTTCGGTGGCAATGCGATGGTGAGATTATCTTTCCTCGAGCAACATAAGATTAAAGCGTGTATTTCTTTAGGCGCGCCAATTCACGATATCTTTGTTCATGCAGACAAACTTAAGCAGATGCCTAAAATGCATCTAGATGTGTTGGCTTCGCGCCTTGGTAAAGGGGCGGTCGATATCAATAGCCTTTCTGGGCAGTTGATGGCGTGGTCACTCAAGGTACAAGGTTTGCTGTCAAACAGTAAAACCAGTGTTCCTATCTTGGCATTGGCTCTGGAAGGCGACCCGGTTTCACCGCCAATGGATAATCAACTGGTTGCTATTTACAGTGATTACGGAAAAGCGAAGAAAATCAAAGCTAAGTCAATTACACAAGGTTATGAGCAATCCCTCGAATTGGCGATAAAGTGGCTTGAGGATGAATTATTTAGATGACATTTCTCCTAAATTAGTTAAGCATGAAAAATGTACAAACTAAGTACCTGATACTCAGAGGTCATTTATAAAATCCAAATGCGTAGTTTCTACGTATAACAGTCTGAGTAACGTCATTCTTAACATTGAAAATGGAGATTCAATATGTCAGAAGTGACACAACAACCTACGCATTACCGCTTGTTGAATGTTTTAAAGGCGATCGGGCCTTACTTAAGGGAACCGCAATCAGAAGAAGGCCACTATATCTTTGATTGCTTGTCTGTATGTGTGAACGATAAAAAATCACCAGAAGAACGCGAGTTCTGGGGCTGGTGGCTGGAATTGGATAAGTCGGAAGAGGGATATTCGGCGAAGTACAATATCGGCAAGTACAACATCGATGGTAACTGGGATTCTTTGCCGTTACCTAAAAAGGCGGTCGCTGAGGTCTCTCGAACTCAAGAAGCCTTCCACAAGAAACTGGTTGATGAACTTCAAAGTAAGTTTGAAATCAGTATCCAATTAGACGAAGAGTCTGTCGAATTCGTCTAATTTTAAAGGTTACTCTTCTATATAAAGCAAAAAGGTGCGATTTCGCACCTTTTCTGCTTGTGAATTCCCCTTTTGATTGCTAAAACATCACCTCTTATTTGTTTTATCCATAAAAGACTTCATGACAACAAATCATCAAAGCGGGACAACAACACAGCGTAAAACTGTCGTTGTTAAACTGGGTACCAGTGTCTTAACTGGTGGAACATTGGCATTAGACCGCGCTCATATGGTTGAGCTGGTTCGTCAATGTGCTGAATTAAAAAAACAAGGCCACTCTGTGGTTATGGTTTCGTCTGGTGCAATTGCAGCAGGACGTGAGCACCTAGGTTACCCCGCACTTCCCAACTCAATGGCGAGCAAACAGTTGCTTGCGGCAGTTGGGCAAAGTCAGTTGATTCAAGTTTGGGAGTCTTTGTTTGCTATCTATGGCCTTAAGATTGGCCAGATGCTACTGACTCGTGCTGATCTCGATGATCGCGAGCGTTTTCTTAATGCACGTGACACGATCAACGCACTGGTTGAGCACGATATTATTCCGGTAGTAAACGAAAACGACGCAGTAGCAACCAACGAAATTAAAGTGGGCGACAATGATAACTTGTCGGCCTTAGTGGGTATTTTGTGCGGTGCTGATAAGCTTTTGCTACTAACAGACCAAAAAGGCCTGTTTACGGCTGACCCTCGTAAAGATCCAAATGCTGAGCTCATCAAAGAAGTGAAAACCATTGATGACACGCTGCGTAAGATCGCAGGTGGCAGCGGTACTACGTTGGGTACTGGCGGCATGGCGACAAAACTGCAGGCGGCTGACATTGCTCGTCGCGCAGGCATCGAAGTGATTATTGCTGCGGGCAGTGCTGAAAATGTGGTGTTTGATTCACTGAGTGATAACCCACAAGGCACACGTTTCTTGCCTTTAGCGGAAGCGCTTGAAAACCGTAAACGTTGGATTTTAGCGGGCCCTGCTTCAGCAGGTGACATCGTGGTTGACGACGGCGCAGTAAACGCAGTCAACACCAAAGGCAGCAGCTTGTTGGCGAAAGGGGTTGTTCGAGTTAAAGGCGAATTCTCTCGTGGTGAAGTTACCCAAGTCACAGACAGCAAAGGCAAAGTAATTGCGCGTGGTATCGCCAGTTATTCAAGCCAAGACCTAGCAAAAATTGCAGGCAAGCACAGTAAAGATATTGGCGACATCCTTGGATACGATTATGGGTCAGAAGTCATTCACCGTGACGACCTAGTTGTAATCCAAGAGTAGCTCGTGATGATAAGGTGAATCACCTTTTTGCATCCAAAGACAGACAGAATTTAGGGAGAGTTAAACGTGGATTTAACTAACATGGGTATCGCAGCAAAAGACGCTGCTTTCCACCTAGCGACCGCATCTACGGCGCAAAAGAATAAAGCATTGGCGATTATCGCTGATGAGCTAGAAGCAAACGCAACAACGATTTTAGAAGCGAACGCGAAAGACATCGAACTGGGTCGTGAAGCGGGTTTAACTGACGCACTGCTCGATCGTCTACTTCTTAACGAAGAGCGCTTAACCGGTATCGCTAACGATGTTCGTAACGTGATTAGCCTGAATGACCCAGTTGGCAGCGAAATTGACAGCAAAGTACTAGAAAACGGTATGTCACTGTCTCGCCGCCGCGTGCCACTTGGTGTGGTGGGTGTTATCTATGAAGCGCGTCCGAACGTAACCATCGATATTGCAGCTCTGTGTCTGAAGACAGGTAACGCAAGCATTCTACGTGGTGGTAAAGAGACGTTTTTCTCGAACATGGAACTGGTTAAGGTTATCCAGTCTGCATTAGAGAAAGCGGAGCTTCCAGCCGCTTCTGTTCAGTACATCGAGAAGCCTGATCGTGAACTCGTTTCTCAACTGCTTAAACTGGACGACTACGTGGATATGATCATTCCTCGTGGCGGCGCTGGTCTGCACAAGATGTGTAAAGAGAACAGCACCATCCCAGTAATCATCGGCGGCTTTGGTATCAGCCATATCTTCGTTGATGAAAGCGCTGATCTTGAGAAATCTGTCGATGTGGTCGAAAACTCAAAAGTTCAACGTCCATCGGCGTGTAACTCGTTAGATACACTGCTAGTGCATGAAGCGGTTGCTGAAGCTTTCCTAACTAAGCTGAAACAGCGTTTAGCCGGCAAGGTAACCTTAGTCGCTGATACCAGTGCAAAATCGCTGCTAGCGGGTTTTGAAGACCAACGTGATGCGGTTGAAGGCGACTTTGACACTGAATGGCTAAGCTACACGCTAGGCGTGAAAGTGGTAGCGGATGTGGCAGAAGCGATTGACCACATGCGTGTACACAACGCGAGTCATTCAGATGCGATCATGACCAATAGCTTAGAGAGCTCAGAGCGTTTCATTAACTCTGTTGGTTCTGCAGCGGTTTATGTGAATGCATCAACACGTTTCACTGATGGAGCACAGTTTGGTTTAGGTGCTGAAGTTGCCGTGTCTACTCAGAAATTGCATGCTCGCGGCCCAATGGGCTTAGAAGAGCTGACAAGCTACAAATGGGTAGGTAAAGCGAACTATTTAGTCCGCGGTTAACGCTGGTCGTTAATTTTACTCCTCAGCTCATTTTTGAAATGGCGGTCGAGTAGCAATAATCAATGAATCACCACACAAAAGGGCCTTAATTGGCCCTTTTTCTTTCCTAACGTTTGGCAATTCCGTTACACTGATATTCAATTATTTGGAGGTGATATGCATTGTCCTTTTTGTTCAGAGAACGACACTAAAGTAATCGATTCAAGACTGGTAGCCGATGGCCATCAGGTTCGTCGTCGCCGTCAATGCCTTGCATGTAGTGAACGTTTTACTACGTTCGAATCGGCAGAACTTGTGATGCCTAAAGTCATAAAGTCGAATGGAAACCGCGAACCATTTAATGAAGATAAAATGGTGGGTGGTGTACAGCGCGCCCTAGAAAAACGCCCAGTGAGTGCTGACGCGATTGAACTTGCGATCAGTACGATTAAGTCACAACTCCGTGCAACTGGTGAGCGTGAAGTACCAAGCGAGATGATTGGTAATCTTGTGATGGGCCAATTGAAAGAATTGGATAAAGTGGCGTACATTCGTTTTGCCTCTGTTTACCGCAGCTTTGAAGACATCCGAGAGTTTGGCGAAGAAATCGCTAAATTAGAGGATTAACTCCTCAATCATGTCAAACTTTACTCCCCTAGATTTTCAAATGATGTCGCGTGCTATTCAGTTAGCAAAACGCGGCATTTACACTACTGCGCCAAACCCTAATGTGGGTTGTGTCATTGTACAAACCGACGGTCAGATCGTTGGTGAAGGTTTTCATGCCAAAGCTGGCGAACCTCATGCTGAAGTACATGCCATGCGAATGGCAGGCGACAAAGCAAAAGGTGCGACGGCTTATGTCACGCTAGAGCCTTGTTCTCATTACGGTCGAACGCCGCCTTGTGCTGAAGGTTTGATTAAGGCTCAAGTAGCCAAAGTGATTTGTGCCATGCAGGACCCAAACCCAAAAGTCGCAGGTCGTGGTATCAAAATGCTACGCGATGCGGGTATTGAGGTTGAAATCGGTTTGCTAGAGCAAGACGCTCTCGACTTGAACCCTGCATTTATCAAGCGTATGCAAACTGGCATGCCATTCGTTCAGTTAAAGATGGCCGCTAGCCTTGATGGGCAAACGGCATTGGAAAATGGCCAAAGCCAGTGGATCACATCGCCAGAAGCACGTCGTGATGTTCAGAACTACCGAGCAAAATCAGGCGCTGTGTTGTCAACTAGCCAGACGGTGATTGAAGACAACGCGTCGTTGAATGTTCGTTGGGCAGAGTTGCCAAGCAGTATCAAAGGTCATTACGCTGAAGACGAGCTGCGTCAGCCGATTCGCGTGATTCTTGATCGTCAAAACCAACTGCGTCCTGAACTCAAGTTATTCCAGACTCCAACATCGGTGTTGAGAGTTGCCGAAGCATCTGCTGATATTGAAGTCGCAACCACAGATGCAGGTCAGCTCGATTTGCACGATCTGATGCGTCAATTACCTGCCAATCATATCGACCATATTTGGGTCGAAGCGGGCGCAACATTGGCAAAAAGCTTGATTGAAGAGCAGCTGGTGGATGAGCTAATCCTTTATTTAGCACCTAAACTTATGGGCAGTGACGGACGAGGTTTGATGGGTGCATTAGGGCTCACTTCAATGTCTGACGTTATTGACCTAGAAATTAAAGATGTTCGACAGGTTGGTGTGGATATTCGCATCGTTGCGAAACCCGTATTTCGAAACAGATAGTAACGAAACCACAGTGGAAATAGTTACTCCAACTACATACGTGTCGTTGACAACAAAAAGAGTTTTAAAATGTTTACAGGAATTGTAGAAGCCGTAGGTACATTGAGTGCAATCACTCCCCGCGGAGAAGACATCACCGTAACGGTTAATGTTGGTAAGCTTGATATGGCTGACGTTAAGTTAGGCGACAGTATCGCTACCAATGGTGTGTGTTTGACAGTTGTTGAATATAACGACCACAGCTACAGTGCAGATCTTTCGCTTGAGACCCTGAAAAAAACGGGTTTTGTCGATTACCAAGCGGGCGATAAAGTTAACCTTGAGAAAGCAATGTTACCAACCACGCGTTTCGGTGGACATATAGTGTCTGGTCACGTTGATGGCGTGGGTGAGATTGTTGAACGTAACCAAGTTGGCCGTGCGGTTGAATTCTGGGTAGAAATGCCAGCAGAAATCTCAAAATACGTGGCTCAAAAAGGCTCAGTAACAGTTGATGGCATTAGCCTGACTGTGAACGATTTACGTAAGAACGCATTCAAGCTGACTATCGTTCCTCATACTTCTTCAGAAACCACCATCGACCAATTCAATGTCGGTCGTAAAGTGAATCTAGAAGTTGATGTATTAGCACGTTACATGGAGCGTTTACTGCAAGGTCAGCAACAAGAATCTGAGCCTGAATCTCGATTAACGATGGAATTCTTACAGCAGAATGGTTTTGCCTAACCGTTGATACAAAGTGCGTTAAGCGAGACTTTGTAAAGCGAAGCAATATCATCAGGTTTAAATAGTGTCGGTTCTAGGAAGCAGAACCATTTCAAAGGATATAGAACAATGCCAATTAGTACTCCTCAAGAAATTATTGAAGACATTCGCCTAGGAAAAATGGTTATCCTGATGGATGATGAAGATCGCGAAAATGAAGGCGATCTGATCATGGCAGCAGAACATGTGACGCCAGAAGCGATTAACTTCATGGCGATGTACGGCCGTGGTTTAATTTGTCTGACGCTAACCAAAGAGCGTTCAAACCGCATGGGTCTAGCGCCTATGGTTCAAGATAACAACGCACAGTACACCACTAACTTTACTGTTTCGATTGAAGCGGCAGAGGGCGTAACAACGGGTATCTCTGCATCAGACCGTGCAGTGACGGTTCAAGCGGCAGTGGCGAAAGATGCGAAAGCGGCTGATCTTGTTCAACCTGGTCATATTTTCCCACTGACAGCGCAAGATGGCGGTGTTCTGACTCGCGCAGGACACACAGAAGCAGGTTGTGATTTAGCACGTCTTGCAGGCTGCGAGCCAGCATCGGTTATCGTTGAGATCCTTAACGACGACGGTACTATGGCTCGTCGCCCTGACCTTGAAGTGTTTGCTGAAAAACACGACATCAAGCTAGGCACGATTGCTGACTTGATTGAATACCGCAACAACACAGAAACAACGATTGAGCGTGTAGCACAATGCCATTTACCAACAGAGTTTGGTGATTTCGAGCTGGTGACTTACCGCGATACAATTGATAACCAGATCCACTACGCGATGCAAAAAGGCGACCTATCTGAAGGTGCTCCTTTGGTACGTGTTCACCTGCATGACACGTTCACCGATCTGCTTCATTCAGACCGTGGTACTGAACGCAGCTGGTCGCTAGATAAAGCGATGAAGCGTATTGGCGACGAAGGCGGTGTGTTGGTTATTCTTGGCAACGAAGAGTCGTCTGATTCTTTGATTCACAAAGTGAAGACATTCGAAGCGCAAGACAAGAACGAGCAGCCAACTATGGCGAAGAAGCAGGGTACCTCGCGTCGTGTTGGTGTCGGTTCTCAGATTCTTCAAGATCTAGGTGTGCACGATATGCGTCTGCTTTCTTCAAGCACTAAGCGTTACCACGCATTGGGTGGTTTTGGCCTTAACGTTGTTGAGTACGTTTGCGAATAAACCATGCGTTAGCAAGCAGACGTTTCTCCGTTTGTAGCGACATAATTTACCGATGATTTCAGTGGCTCTTTTGGTGATAAATCTAGCCAAAAGAGCAAAGTAGCCAAGTTCGACTCAATACGCGTTCAATACACAAACTTGGTTACTCGCTGTTCCTATATGCTTGGGATCAGCGCTGCATTATCATCTTTACATTGCCGGTGTCTGTTCTTCTAAATTACCATTAGATATTGCTCACAGTTTTGTGCTAGAATCCGGCGATTCTCACTTGATGAAAATAGTTAAAGGAAGGCTTATGAAAGTGATCGAGGGTGGCTTCCCAGCGCCAAATGCAAAAATTGCTATCGTTATTGCTCGTTTCAACAGTTTTATTAACGAAAGTTTACTTTCTGGTGCAATCGATACTTTAAAGCGTCATGGACAAGTAAGCGAAGACAACATCACTGTTGTTCGTTGCCCTGGTGCAGTAGAACTTCCACTTGTAGCGCAGCGCGTTGCAAAAACAGGTAAGTTCGATGCGATTGTATCTCTTGGTACAGTAATTCGTGGCGGTACACCTCACTTTGACTATGTTTGTAGTGAATGTAATAAAGGTTTGGCACAAGTGTCTCTGGAATATTCTCTTCCAGTAGCGTTTGGTGTTCTTACTGTTGATACGATCGATCAAGCTATTGAACGCGCAGGAACCAAGGCTGGTAATAAGGGTGCAGAAGCAGCACTTAGCGCACTTGAGATGATCAACGTTCTTTCTGAAATCGATTCCTAATGGGGGCCAGTGTGAAACCAGCCGCACGTCGTAACGCACGTCAATTTGCTCTACAAGCAATTTATTCTTGGCAAATTACTAAAGAAAATATTGCTACCGTTGAAGAACAGTTCTTATCTGGTGGTAAGTATGATGAAGAAGAGCATCATGCTGCAGAGCCTGCTCTTGCTATGCCAGAAACAGACGTTGCATACTTCCGCGACCTACTAACTGGTGTTGCTCTTAGCCACATGGAACTTGATAGCAAGCTTCGTCCATTCGTATCTCGCCCTATGCAAGATCTGGATCTGATGGAACTAGCGCTTCTACGTTTAGCTATGTACGAGATGACTCGTCGCGAAGATGTACCATACAAAGTGGTTATCAACGAAGCTATCGAGCTTGCAAAAGTATTTGCAGCAGAAGACAGCCATAAGTTTGTTAACGGTGTGCTTGATAAAGCTGCACCGCACGTTCGTAAGAAATAAGACGTTCGTATATTGAATCTAAAGGTCAGCTTTTATGCTGGCCTTTTTTGTAACTAAATTTCTGTAATATCCATGATTACGGCGATTTTTATGAGACTAAAGATAGGGCATGTGATGTCTGGCGAATTTAACCTGATTGAAAAATATTTTGTAAATCGACAACCACAACGTAAAGACGTTCTTCTAGCTGCTGGCGATGATTGTGCTTTGGTCAAAGCGCCGGGCAATGTTGAGATAGCGATCAGCACGGACACCTTAGTGGCTGGTACCCATTTCTTAGCTGAGGCGAATCCGGCTTGGGTGGCGCACAAAGCGTTGGCTTCCAATATCAGTGATCTTGCCGCTATGGGCGCAACGCCGGCGTGGGTCTCTTTTGCTTTAACCATGCCTGAAATCGATGAAGCATGGCTTACTCCTTTCTGTGATTCCTTTTTTAAACTCGCAGATTACTTTGGTATTCAGTTAATTGGTGGCGACACAACCAAAGGCCCACTAAGCCTGACACTGACTGTACAAGGCTTTGTTCCTGAAGGGCGAGCGCTGCGCAGAGATGGCGCGAAAGTGGGTGACTGGATTTACGTGACAGGTAATCTAGGTGACAGCAAAGCTGGCTTAGAAGTGTTACTTAACCCTGAGCAGAACAGAGCGAAGCCCTATGCAGCTGAGCTAGAAGAGAGACATTATGTGAGCGCTCCACGAGTGTTAGCGGGTCAGGCGCTAGTGAATCTTGCTTCATCGGCGATTGATATCTCTGATGGCGTTATTGCTGATTTAAAACATATCCTTAAGCGTTCTCAAGTTGGCGCGAGTATTGATGTAAGCACGCTGCCTATCTCTCCAGAGTTACGTCAGTTCGCTTCTGATATCACTTCAGCTCAGCAGTATGCGCTAACGAGTGGTGAAGAGTACGAACTGTGCTTTACTGTACCGGAAGAGAATAAAGGGTCGCTGGAAAGTGCTTTGTCACACACAGGTACAAAAGTCACCTGCATTGGCCAGATAAGACCTGTAGAATATTTTGAATTACACAATAATGGTGAACCACTAAGCTGGAACTTAACTGGTTACGATCACTTTAAGGTTAATTGATGACAAACCCACTTTCTCTTATTTCTCTTAAAAACCCTTGGCATTTCTTAGCAACGGGTTTTGGCAGTGGCTTATCGCCTATCATTCCCGGCACAATGGGCACGCTCGCGTCTATTCCGTTGTACCTGTTGTTGGTTCAGTTACCGTTTCCTGCTTACGTAGCTGTGGTGGTGGTAAGCTGCATTATTGGTATTAAGATCTGCCAAGTAACGTCTGACGATATGGGCGTGCATGACCACGGTTCTATCGTTTGGGATGAGTTTGCAGGCTTTTGGATCACCATGAGCTTAGTGCCTATGCTGAATATTCCTGCCGATGACTGGAAATGGCTGCTGACTGGTTTTGTGCTTTTCCGCTTCTTTGACATGGTAAAACCATGGCCGATTGGTTGGTTAGATGCGCGAATTCACGGCGGCTTAGGTATCATGATTGACGATATTGTAGCGGGTATTATGGCGGCTATTTCGTTGTATGCTGTAGCACATTTCGCTGGTTGGTTAGTGTGAGTTAACTGAAGGGCTAAGGTTTCGCAGTCGATACATCAAACTAACTAATTGATACTAAAAAGGTTGACCCTAGGGCCAACCTTTTTGTTTTTATTGCTTACGAGCTTACGAGCTTACGAGCTTACGAGCTTACGAGCTTACGAGCTTACGTATTAAGGCTATTTAGCAAGGTAGTCCGAGATAGACTTCTCAATGCCTTTCGCATCCAAACCAAGCTCTTCATGCAGTTCGCCTTGAGTACCTTGAGCAATAAACTTGTCTGGTAGGCCAAGGTTCAATACTGGCATTAGCAGTTTCTCTTGCATCAAGAATTCAATCACACCAGCACCCGCACCACCTGCAATCGCGTTTTCTTCGATAGTCACTAGTACATCGTGGTCAGCAGCAAGTTGTTTGATCAGAGCTTCATCTAGCGGTTTCACAAAACGCATGTCTGCAACTGTCGCATCGATAGCATCTGCGGTTTGAAGTGCACTTTCAAGGAAAGTACCAAAGCTCAGGATAGCGACTTTCGAGCCATCTTTTGCTTTTTCACTTTCGCGAACGATACGGCCTTTGCCAATCTCAAGCGCGGTAAATTCACTTTGTATCTCAGTGCCCATACCATTACCGCGAGGGTAACGTACTGCACTAGGACCAGTGTGCTGGTGGCCTGTGTAAAGCATTTGGCGACATTCGTTCTCGTCGCTTGGTGCCATGATCACCATGTTTGGAATACAGCGCATGAAACTTAAGTCGAACGCACCTTGGTGTGTTTGACCATCGGCACCGACAAGACCTGCACGGTCAATAGCGAACATGACCGGTAAGTCCATGATAGCCACATCGTGGATCAGTTGATCGTAGCCACGTTGTAGGAACGTCGAGTAGATAGCGACAATCGGCTTATCACCCGCAATCGCCATACCCGTTGCTAGGGTCACAGCATGCTGCTCAGCAATTGCTACGTCGAAGTATTGTTCTGGGTACTCTTTCGAGAAACGCACCATGCCAGAACCTTCACGCATTGCAGGCGTGATCGCCATTAGCTTAGGATCTTGCGCCGCCATATCACACAGGAAGTCACCAAAAATCTTAGAGAAAGTTGGTTTAGAGCTGGTGCTCTTAGGCAGACTTGAGTGTGCTGGATCGAATTTCGGTACGCCGTGGTAACCGATTGGATCTTTCTCAGCTGGCTCGTAGCCTTTGCCTTTCTTAGTCATGATATGCAGGAACTGAGGGCCTTTAAGGTCTCTCATGTTCTTAAGCGTTTTAATCAGCTCATTGACATCGTGACCATCAATTGGGCCAATGTAGTTAAAGCCTAACTCTTCGAACATGGTGCCAGGGACAACCATGCCTTTTAAATGTTCTTCTGTACGACGAACCAGCTCTTTAATCGGCGGAACGCCTGATAGCACTTTCTTGCCACCCTCACGAATTGACGTGTAAAGACTGCCAGAAAGAACTTGAGCGAGGTGGTTGTTTAGAGCACCTACGTTTTCAGAGATCGACATCTCGTTATCGTTAAGGATAACCAGCATGTCATTGTGAATATCGCCCGCGTGGTTCATGGCTTCGAAGGCCATACCTGCGGTAATCGCGCCATCACCAATGACACTCACGACTTTACGATTCTTACCTTCTTTCTTCGCACTGATCGCCATACCAAGTCCGGCGCTGATCGATGTTGAAGAGTGACCAACAGAAAGGGTGTCGTATTCGCTCTCTTGACGCCATGGGAATGGGTGCAGTCCATCTTTTTGACGGATAGTCGACAAGCGGTCGCGACGACCTGTAAGAATTTTGTGCGGGTATGCTTGGTGGCCAACATCCCAAACCAACTGGTCAAAAGGCGTGTTGTACACGTAATGCAGAGCAACTGTCAGCTCTACTGTACCTAAGCCTGACGCTAAGTGACCACTTGACTGGCTCACCGAGTTAAGAAGATAGGTACGTAATTCATCACAAAGCTGTGTAAGCGTCTCTTTTGGAAGTAGACGCAAATCCTCTGGCTTATCAGCCAAAGCAAGAGTTGGGTACTTTGATATATCAAGAGTCATAGGTAATGCGCGCTTATTGTCTTAGTTCTTGCGCTCGATGACGTATCGGGCGAACTCTTCGAGTGACTGGGTATTGTATGGGATTGCAGCCAAAGCTTGAAGCGCTTCCTGTAGCAGAGTTTGCGCTTTTTCTTGAGCGCCCTCTAAACCTAACAAAGAAGGGTAGGTGCTTTTGTTCAAATCTTGGTCAGAGCCCTGTGGTTTACCCAAAGTTTCGGTATCGCTAATGATATCTAAAATATCATCCTGAACTTGGAAGGCTAACCCGATTGCATCGGCGTACTTATCTAATTGAGGCATCACTTCAAACGCTTTGTCGCCAGCAGCGAGAGCACCTAAACGAATCGCACTCTTCATTAGAGCGCCAGTCTTGTTACGGTGAACTTCTTCTAACTCTTCTAGCGTGACAGAGCGGTTTTCAGCTTCAATATCAAGAGCTTGTCCAATGCACATACCTTGTGCACCAGACGCTTCAGCTAGGCGTTGAATCATTCGAACGCGATTGCTTTCCCCGTCAGCACTTAATGTGCCTTCCGCAAGTATAGTAAACGCGAGAGTTTGTAGGGCATCGCCAGTTAAAATTGCCGTTGCTTCATCGTATTTGATGTGACAAGTCTGATGGCCACGACGAAGTTCATCGTCATCCATTGCTGGAAGGTCGTCGTGAATCAGAGAATAGGCATGAATACATTCGATTGCAGAAGCTGGAGTGTCGAGTTCTTCAGCGGTACAGCCGAGCATTTCCCCTGTAATGTAGACAAGAAATGGACGTGCGCGTTTGCCGCCTAAAAGTAACCCATAACGCATCGCGTTGATAAGGTTCTGATTTTGGTGTGGCAGGCGATCAAGCCAAAGGTTCAGTTGCTCGTTATTACGTGCTTGATAAGACAATAAAGTCTCGATCATAGGGGATCTCATACAATTCGTTATTCTGGTTGTGGGTTAAAGTCACTAAGTTCTGCATTTTCATCATTTTGCAGTAAGATGCTAACACGCTGTTCAGCATCGTTTAGTTTGCTTTGACCGGCACGAGCGAGGGAGACGCCTCGTTCGAACTTTTTCAGCGCATCATCTAAAGCTAGATCACCATTTTCTAGTTGATCAACCAAGCCATCAAGCTCTTCGATTGCTGCTTCAAAGCTCATATTTTCAGGTTTCTTAGTAGCCATAATAAATCTGCGTTTGGAAAGATGAACGAACGTTACCTTAGGGCGTTGAGATGGTCAAATGTAACCAATAAATTTTGCTAGAAAGTTCGTTTTTAAGAGGCTTGAAGCCACTTTCATCTAATAACCTCACCTTTATCGAGTTTATGACTGCTCGAGAACGGGGAAGCGGGTAATAGTTGTGATACAAAAAGCAAAAGTGTGATACTTAGGCCAAGAATTTACTAAAAGATCTTATAGTCTTGCCGATAAAAAGATTATCGTCGACATAGAGCTACAAAAAAGCATGAGGAGTGCTCAGTGGATTTAGCAACCCTAATAGGTTTGATTGGTGGATTTGCCTTTGTAATCATGGCAATGATCCTAGGTGGAAGCCTCGGGATGTTCTATGACACGACATCCATATTGATCGTGGTTGGTGGTTCAACGTTTGTTGTTCTGATGAAGTTCACCATGGGACAGTTCTTTGGCGCGACTAAGATTGCCGGCAAAGCTTTTATGTTTAAAGCGGATGAGCCTGAAGATCTTATTGCGAAAGTTGTAGAGATGGCTGATGCGGCTCGTAAAGGTGGTTTTTTAGCACTGGAAGAGATGGAAATTAACAACAGTTTCATGCAAAAGGGCATCGATCTTTTGGTGGATGGCCATGATGGAGATGTAGTTCGTGCTGCACTGCAAAAAGACATCGCATTAACCACAGAGCGTCATGAGCAGGGCGCGAAGGTGTTCTCTGCATTTGGTGATGTAGCACCCGCGATGGGTATGATTGGTACCTTGGTTGGCTTGGTTGCCATGCTTTCTAACATGGATGATCCAAAAGCGATCGGCCCTGCGATGGCGGTGGCACTTTTAACCACCCTATATGGTGCGATTCTTTCGAACATGGTGTTCTTCCCAATTGCCGACAAGCTTGCGCTGCGTCGTGACCAAGAGACACTCAACCGTCGTTTGGTTATGGATGGCGTACTCGCGATTCAAGATGGTCAGAACCCACGAGTAATCGATGGTTACCTGAAGAGCTACCTAAACGAAGGTAAGCGTACGATTGATGGTGAACCTGCGTAAGAGGAGTTGAAGATGGATGAAGAAAATCCATGTAAATGTCCTCCTCCGGGATTGCCTCAATGGATGGGGACATTTGCTGACTTGAT
This sequence comes from Vibrio sp. 10N.286.52.F8, assembly GCF_041468745.1. Taxonomy (NCBI): domain Bacteria; kingdom Pseudomonadati; phylum Pseudomonadota; class Gammaproteobacteria; order Vibrionales; family Vibrionaceae; genus Vibrio; species Vibrio sp. 10N.286.52.F8. The sequence goes on along the minus strand of NZ_JBFRJF010000010.1, from coordinate 165,976 downwards.
GTCACTGCTGATGTGTTTCTTCGTACTGCTGCTCTCATTCTCTGAGATGGACGTACTGAAGTTCAAACAGATCGCTGGCTCGATGAAATTTGCGTTTGGTGTACAAAACCGCTTGGAAGTGAAAGACATTCCTAAAGGCACCAGCATCATTGCACAAGAGTTTCGACCTGGTCGTCCAGAGCCGACACCGATTGATGTGATCATGCAGCAGACGATTGATATTACGCAGCAAACGCTTGAGTTTCATGAAGGTGAATCTGAGCGTGCTGGCGGTACCATGCGTGATCAAGGCAAGATGACCGGAGGCAAGTCGCCAGAGGTTTCGACTCACGACAATCAAAACTCTGAGTCAGACCAACAGCAACAACAAGCTGAAGCTCAATCGCAAGAGATGGAAACCTTGATGGAAAGCATCAAGAAGGCGTTGGAGCGAGAGATAGACCAAGGCGCGATTGAAGTTGAAAACCTTGGCCAGCAGATTGTGATTCGAATTCGTGAGAAGGGTGCATTCCCATCGGGTTCTGCTTTCCTACAGCCTAAGTTCCGACCTTTGGTGAGACAGGTTGCTGAGTTGGTGAAAGATGTTCCGGGTATCGTTCGAATCTCAGGGCACACCGATAATCAACGTCTTGATTCCGAGCTTTATCGATCTAATTGGGACTTGTCATCACAGCGAGCAGTGTCTGTTGCTCAAGAGATGGAAAAGGTGCGTGGTTTCTCTCATCAACGCTTGAGAGTACGCGGCATGGCGGATACCGAGCCAGTCGAGCCGAACGATACTGAATGGCAACGTAGCCTCAACCGCCGCGTTGAAATCAGCATCATGCAGGGCGAGCCGCTTTACAGTGACGAAGTGCCTGTTATTAATGAATAGCCGATACGTGTACACACGGTAGCATGCAGATAGCATCGAAAGCCCAACCTTATAATGAGGTTGGGCTTTTTGTTTGCTGGTCTTCAATGGTTCTCTCTGCGGCATTTATGTCGTTTCGAAACCTGCTACTGTTAATAACAAGCGGTTTAATGATGGTGTTACAGCAAGCACTCTTTTCCTTGCTTCACTTTCTCATGTATAATTCGCGCCCTTAGATTTAGATATGATCTATTCTTGCTTCAAGTGCTGTGTAAATTCTCTAATTTACTTGGCGATGAGCGTTTTCAAAATTTTGAACATTAATGTTGTGAAAGTACTATGAAATTTATTGTTAAGCCCCATCCGGAAATTTTTGTAAAAAGTGAATCGGTGCGTAAGCGCTTCACAAGGATTCTAGAGTGCAACATTCGTAACGTTATTCAACGTCGCTGTGAAAGTGTTGCGGTATTCAATCGTCGCGATCATATTGAAGTGACGTCTGAGAGTGACCAGTACTACGCAGAAGTGTTAGAGGCTCTGACTCACACTCCAGGTATTCACCACTCTCTTGAAGTTCAACAGTCTGAATTCAAAGACTTGCACGATATTTACGAGCAAGTACTAGAACGCAGCCGTGCTGACATTGAAGGCAAGACTTTCTCTGTACGTGCTAAGCGTCGTGGTAAGCATGACTTTACCTCTATTGAACTTGAGCGCTACGTAGGCGGCGGTCTAAACCAAGCAGTTGAGTCAGCGAAAGTTCGACTTAAGAACCCTGATGTAACCGTTAAGGTTGAAGTGGCTAACGACAAGCTAAACCAAGTTCTAGCTCGTCACAAAGGCCTCGGTGGCTTCCCTCTTGGTACTCAAGAAGATCTACTGAGCTTGATCTCTGGCGGCTTTGATTCTGGTGTTTCAAGCTACCTGCACATCAAACGCGGCTCTAAGGTTCACTACTGTTTCTTCAACCTTGGTGGCCCAGCGCACGAGATTGGTGTTAAACAAGTGGCTCACTACCTATGGAATAAATACGGCTCATCTGCAAAGGTGAAGTTCATTTCTGTAGACTTTGAACCTGTGGTTGCTGAAATCCTTGAGAACGTAGAAGACGGCCAAATGGGCGTTGTTCTTAAGCGTATGTTCATGCGTGCTGGTGGTATGGTTGCAGACAAGTTCAAGATCGAAGCGTTGGTTACTGGTGAAGCACTAGGTCAGGTATCAAGCCAAACGCTAACTAACCTGCGTCACATCGACAACGTGACAGATACTTTGATTCTTCGTCCGCTTATCAACTGGGATAAAGAAGACATCATCGACCTTTCTCGTATCATCGGTACTGAAGACTTCGCTAAGGTAATGCCTGAGTACTGTGGTGTTATTTCTAAGAAGCCAACAGTGAAAGCGAAGAAAGGCAAACTGGAAGCAGAAGAAGCTAAGTTTAACTTTGAAGTGCTGGATCAAGTGATCGAGAACGCTCGTGTTATGGATATCCGTGACATCGAGAAAGAGAGCCAAGAGCAAGCGCCTGAAGTTGAACAAGTTCAAGCTGTTGCTGAGCACGCTATCGTTCTTGATATCCGTAGCCCAGAAGAAGAAGACGAAAGCCCATTAGAGATCGAGGGTGTTGAAATTAAACACATCCCATTCTTCAAGCTTTCGACTCAGTTTGGCGACCTAGACCAAGCGAAAGAGTACTTGCTGTACTGTGACCGTGGTGTAATGAGCCGTCTACAGGCACTTTACCTACAAGAGCAGGGCTTCCATAACGTTAAGGTTTACCGCCCATAGTGGTGTGTTGACCAAGCGTTAATCATTTTGCAAAGCCGTTTACTGAAAAGTAAGCGGCTTTTTTATTTTCTATTGTGAATGATTTACAGTAGTCAGACAGAGGCGTGAGTTTGGGCGTGCTATCGTCATGCTCAGCTTTGAAATTTTTGATTGATAGAAAGAGTGTGTTCTAAACGGGTTTATAAGTACCGAAGAAGTGTGAGTATCTTGAAGTATTCTGTTACTTTTTAGTGCAACTCAATGGTGCTATTTGTATGTGTTCAGTTGATTATTTGAGTGGGTGTCTGATTCTGTGATTGGCGATGAAAAATAATAAAGATTAATTAGCACAGCTATTGATAAACTTGTTGTTACATTTCTTTGCACATAAAAAAACACCGCCCATAAGGCGGTGTAAACAAATTTGACAGACAGGTCAAAATAAATACAGGAAGTACATGCCTCGTTTCAGTATAAACTGCAACAAAACATTTGGTAGAACTCTACCCAACTCGAAAAGAACGAGTTTGCAAACACAACATCACAGGAGCTAAGCCAATTGATTCTAGAGAGAATCAAGCCGTTCAGGCTAGCTGCTGCGGGATGAAATATAGAATTTCTCTGGCTGCTAGGCAATGGACAAATTATAATGTTTCAGATAAAAAAAACTAATGCTTATTTAGAGAGTAACTATGTCTCGTCGATTACCCCCATTAAACTCGCTAAGAGTGTTTGAAGCTGCAGCTCGACACTTGAGTTTTACGCGTGCTGCAGAAGAGTTGTTTGTTACTCAAGCGGCAGTCAGTCATCAGATCAAAGCGCTTGAAGAATTCTTATCTTTGAAGCTGTTTCGCCGAAGAAACCGCTCTTTGCTGCTAACTGAAGAAGGTCAAAGCTACTTCTTAGATATCAAAGATATTTTCACATCACTAGCAGAAGCGACAGACAAAGTGCTGGAGCGAAGTGAGAAGGGCGCATTGACCATCAGTTTACCGCCGAGTTTTGCTATTCAATGGTTGGTACCAAGGCTCGCTGACTTTAATCAGCAAGAACCTGATATTGATGTAAGAATCAAAGCCGTTGATATGGATGAAGGCTCGTTGACCGATGATGTAGACGTGGCTATTTACTATGGCCGAGGGAATTGGTCGGGGCTCAGAGCCGATAAACTTTACCAAGAATACTTAATTCCTCTTTGCTCACCTTCCGTGCTGCTAGGAGTAAAACCATTAGAATCTCTCAGTGATTTAGCATGTCATACGCTATTGCATGATACTTCTCGAAAGGATTGGAAACAGTTCGCTAAGCAAAATGGCATCGATGGGGTAAACGTTAATCATGGCCCTATCTTCAGTCACTCAACCATGGTATTGCAGGCGGCCGCTCACGGGCAAGGTATTGCTTTGGGTAATAATGTGTTGGCGCAACCTGAAATCGAAGCAGGTCGTTTGATTGCACCTTTTGATGAAGTGTTGGTAAGTAAGAACGCCTTCTATGTAGTGTGTCATGAGAAACAAGCTGACATGGGTCGTATTGCTACCTTCCGCGACTGGATGCTAGCGAAAGCGCAAAGTGAACAAGAGGACTTACTCGATGAATAACGTCATCATTGATGGTGAAGACAATCCCATCACCTTTATCTTTGCCCATGGTGCTGGCGCAGGCATGGAGCATGAGTTCATGCAGTCGGTAGCCAAAGGGTTAGCCTTTAAAGGGATACGAGTGATTCGTTTCAACTTCCCTTACATGATTAAACGTGCTGAAGATGGTAAGCGTCGTCCACCTGACAGAGCGCCTAAGCTACTTGAAGCCTATCAAGAGATTATTGAGCAGGTTGATGCCGATAAGCTTGTGATTGGTGGTAAGTCGATGGGAGGGCGTATGGCGAGCCATTTGTCTGAACTTGATAAGGTGGCCGCAATGGCGTGTTTAGGCTTTCCTTTCCACCCACCAGGTAAACCCGAGAAATACAAAGGTGAGCATCTGGCTGAGTTAGCAAAGCCATGCCTCATTTTACAAGGTGAGCGCGATACCTTTGGTAAGCGTGAAGAGTTTGCTGATTTTGATCTGTCTGATTCTATTCGTGTTGAATTTATTCCCGATGGCGACCACAGCTTTAAACCTCGTAAGAGTTCTGGTTACACCGAGCAGCAGAATATTGCGTTAACCGTTGAGAAGTTATCAGCGTTTATCAAAGAGGTACTCAATGAGAAGTAAGTATTTACTCACGTTTGCTGGCATCTCTGGTGCGGTTGCTGTGATGCTTGGCGCCTTTGCAGCTCACGGTTTGAAAGCTATCTTGTCTGAATATCTGCTAGGCGTGTTTGAGACGGGTGTTCAGTACCAATTTATCCATACTCTAGCGATATTGGCGTGTGGCGCTCTGCTGCAGATGAAACTTGGCGCTAAATCACAAAAATATTTTTTCATTGCGGCAATTTGCTTTATCATCGGCATCCTTTGTTTTAGTGGCAGCCTTTATGGCTTGGCACTGACAGGAATAAAATGGTTTGGCCCTATCACTCCGTTTGGTGGTCTACTATTTATCATTGGTTGGGGAGTCTTCTCCTTCGCTGCTTTGAATATAAAAGAGGTAACTCAGTGAAACACGTACTACTTTATTGTCGCTCTGGTTTTGAAAAAGAATGTGCTGGCGAAATTCAAGACAAGGCAACACAACTGGAAGTGTTTGGTTTTCCTCGCCTAAAGAACAATACAGGTTTTGTATTGTTTGAATGTTACCAAGCAGGTGAAGCGGACAAGTTGATCAAAGAGATCGATTTCCAATCACTGATCTTTGCTCGTCAAATGTTGGCAGTGGCTGTTGAAATTAAAGACCTGCCAACCGATGACCGTATTTCTCCAATTCTTGAGGCGCTTTCTGAGAAAGAAGGTTTCCCTCGTTGTGGTGATATCCGTATTGAAACGCCAGATACTAACGAAGCAAAAGAGCTTTTGAAGTTCTGCCGTAAATTTACCGTGCCGATGCGTCAAGCGATGCGTGGTAAAGGCCTGATGACAGCGAAAGATAACGCTAAGAAGCCTGTGCTTCATTTATGCTTCATCGCTCCGGGCCACTGTTTTGTTGGTTACTCTTACCCAACGAACAACTCCCAGTTCTTTATGGGTATCCCTCGTCTGAAGTTCCCATCAGATGCGCCAAGCCGTTCTACATTGAAGCTAGAAGAAGCATTCCACGTATTCATCCCTCGTGATGAGTGGGACGAGCGTTTGGCTCCAGGTATGTGGGGTGTTGATTTAGGTGCATGTCCAGGTGGTTGGACTTACCAATTGGTTAAGCGCTCGATGTTCGTTCACTGTGTTGATAACGGCATGATGGCAGACAGCCTAATGGAAACAGGTCAAATTAAGCACCACATGGTGGATGGCTTTAAGTTTGAACCAGACCGTAAGAACGTAACTTGGATTATCTGTGACATGGTTGAGAAGCCAGCTCGTGTTGCTCACCTTATGGGTGAGTGGATCATCAAAGGCTGGGCGAAAGAAGCACTGTTCAACCTTAAACTGCCTATGAAAGGCCGTTACGATGAAGTACTGCAAGATATCGAGAACCTAAAAGTGTTCCTGATTGAGAACAAAGTGAAGTTCAAGATGCAGGCTAAGCACCTTTACCACGATCGCGAAGAGATCACGGTCCACATTCAGGCGCTTTCAAACATCTCACCGCACTAATATTTACGTTAGTGTGTCAGTGATAAAAAATGCTCATTTAAGGGGCATTTTTTGTATCAATATTATCGAGTCACAGCGACTTAAGAGCTTGCTTCGTAACGAATATCTTGCAGGTTGAACCCTAAATCAATATCGGTTTTGAGTGCCGATACTTGCTTACATACACGAGCGGATTCGATGTGTTCGTCGAACTTCTTACGATATTTTTTCGGCAGATCTTCTGCTTGATAGGCCGCTTCGATATCTGGGTAAGTGGTCAATATCTCTTTGGCTGCTTTTGGCCCGATACCTGGGATGCCCGGTACTTGGCTTGAGCTTACGCCCGTTAATCCCCAGTAATCCGCCAGTTGTTCAGGTTTAACGCCAAACTCAGCTTCGATAAAGGGTTTATCTAACCAGCGGTGCTGGAAGTAATCTCGGATCTGAAGCGTTGGTGACAACAGTTGGCAGTAGCCCTTATCCGTCGAGACGATGGTGACGGTTTCTCCGTGGTCAGCCACTTTCTTTGCCAGTGTTGCGACGAGATCATCCGCTTCATCGCCATCAGACAGCAGTGAATCAATGCCTAACTCCCACCAAGCTTGTTGAATAGCATCAAGGCCTTTCATCAATGGTTCTGGCATGGGTTTACGATTCTGCTTATAAGCAGGAAGCACATCTGCGCGCCAGCCACGGTCTTGTAAATGGTGATCAAATACCGCGATGATGTGGGTGGGCTTTGATTCATTCAGAATCTTATTGAGAGTGCGAATTGTGGTGGTAATGGTTCTTGCTATATCGGTTGGATCCGGCTGAACAGAGTGCACGCGTCGGATGAGGTTTAAGGCATCGATAATAACAAGATGGATAGACATAAGTTTCCACTAAATAGGCAATAAAAAAAGGGGCTGCTAGCCCCTTATAGTAACGTATCACTTGGTGAGTTGAAACGTTGGTAACGTAAACGCCTTAATCACGTGAGGCGATTTTATAGCAAGGCACGTAGTCGGTCCCTCCCGGTAACTTCATTCGATGTTGCTCAACAAAGTCATTCAGCAGTTGGTCCATCTTGGTCATTAGCTCTTTGTCGCCATCAATTAGGAATGGGCCGTGCTTCTCGATCTCCAGAATACCCTCTGCTTTGACGTTACCAGCCACAATGCCTGAGAACGCTTTACGTAAATTAGCGGCTAGGCTTTCTGTTTTTTGGTCCATATGAAGATCAAGCGCCGCCATAGATTCGTGTGTTGGGTCGAATGGCAGTTGGAACTCAGGCTCAATATGCAGTGACCAGTTGTAGCTGTAGGCATCACCGGTCTCTTTACGGTGAGAACGCACATCTGGCATCGCTTGTTTCATGATTTTCGCAGCGCGTGCTGGGTCATCAATCACGATCTCGTAATGTTTCTGAGCATCAGGCCCTAGAGTTTCCCCAATGAACTTATCGATTGAGCGGAAGTAAGCCTCACTCTCTTTCGAGCCCGTTAACACAATCGGCATTGGCTGTTCGGCGTTATTCGGGTGCATCATGATCCCTAAGATGTACAGCAGCTCTTCGGCCGTGCCGGGGCCGCCTGGGAAAATGATGATGCCATGTGCCATACGAACAAACGCCTCAAGACGCTTCTCAATATCTGGCATGATCACCAGTTCGTTGACGATTGGGTTTGGTGGCTCAGCCGCAATGATCGAAGGCTCGGTAAGCCCAAGATAACGATGATCGGTGTAACGCTGCTTCGCGTGACCAATGGCAGCCCCTTTCATTGGGCCTTCCATTGCACCCGGTCCACAACCGGTACAGATATTCAGTTCACGGAGGCCGAGCTCATTACCGACTTCACGAGTGTATTGGTATTCGCTGGCATTAATAGAGTGACCACCCCAACATACAATCAGGTTAGGCTCGATGCCTGGCGTCAACGCACCTGCATTTCTCAAGATACCAAACACAAGGTTAGTAATGTGAGTGGCATTAGTCAGGTTGAGCCTTTGGTTATCGGCTAAGTGCATGTTGACGTAAACAATGTCACGCAGCACTGAAAATAGGTGCTCTTGAATACCCTTGATGATTTCACCATCGACAAAGGCATGCTCTGGTGGGTTGCTTAGTTCGAGCTTAATACCACGCTCACGGCGAACGACTTCGACATCGAACGACAGATATTTGTCGAGCAACTCTTTGGAGTTGTCGGTATGGCTACCCGAGTTCAGGACCGCTAACGTACAGTTGCGATACAGTTGGTACAGATCACTAGACGCGGTTTTCTTAAGACGCTCAACCTCAAGTTGAGAGAGTAAATCCATGCTACCGGCAGGGCTGATATGAGTGATCATAGTGCCTCCTTGTTGAAAAGAGCAGGGGACGTTGAAGTGACCCTCTGGCTCGAGAGTGAGAAGCAAACGTTGAAAGTGTTTGGTTAAAGGTAGGAGAGAGTTAACCAGACGAAACGGATACGACAGCGTTGCTTGCCATGAATGCTTGTTAAGCGAATGTTAATCATTAGCTTAGCAAACATTGAGGGAAATGGTATGTGATAAGTATTTGAAAAAATGAAATAAATTAAATCTAGGGCTGGCCTAGTGCCAAACAAGTTGGTTATTACCGCGTTGTTTTGCTTTATTTAGTGTTGTATTGAGTCGCTCTAACACTTCTTCAGGTGTATCTGACTCTTTAAACTGAGTACTTGCCGCGCATAAAGTAATCGTGATTTGTTGGTCACGGAACTTAAAGGGTAAGCGGCTTACTTGAGTTTGAATGTTTTGAATCACTTGGTGACAATATTCATCGGTTTGCTCTGGCAATAGTAAGACAAATTCTTCACCTGAAAAACGCGCCACAGTATCGGTCGTGCCTGCTTCTTTGGTGATGGTTCTTGCGATGATCTTAAGCGCTTTATCGCCGGCGGTATAACCAAAGCTATCGTTAATGGCTTTGAAGTTGTCGATGTCCAGAAGTACTACGCGCAGTGAGTGTTGTGCGCGGATCCAGCGGCGATACTCAAGCTCTAAGCGATCAGTAAAGGCAGTGCGATTGTAAACCTTGGTTAGAGGATCAAGCAGCATACGCTGAGCCTGATCTTCCAAGCGCTTACGGTAATCTTGCGTCACTTCATAGAGTGAATCTAACTGAGTCTTTCCGTAACTCATTCTCTCTATCAGAGCTTGTTCTTTTTGCTCTGCGTGGTTCAGCCTTTCCGAAAGAGAGGCAATTTCACTGAGTAGCGGATTAATCGACAGCTTTAAACTATCAATATCTTTCGCTTTATCTACCGAGCTTTGGCTTCTAGTGACTAGTTCATTTAACTCAGAGTTTAGACCTTGTCGGTGCTCAAAGTAGCTCTGGCTCTGGTCGGCATTTTGGTCTGCCGTTTTGATGCTGGACGCTAAAGAAGAATTAAGCTGATCGATGAATTGTTCAGACTTCTTACGTTCTAGGTTGGTGCCTTCAATAACCAGTTTGAGGATCTGAAGTGTTAGCTCAAGTAGGTTTTGTGTGGAAACACCAAGCAGCAGCTTCGCTCGAATATCGGTAAGCAGATCACCCGATTCACCCTCGAAGTCGAGTTCAGTGATCAGATGTTGTAGTTCGTTTGATAGGTCGGAAAGGAGCTCTTGTTCCGGAGAGTGCGCAGCGTCAGCAAAATGGGTGCGTGAGTTATTCGCCATAATCTTTATGGCACGCTCATAAATACCGAGAAGTTTCATGGCGTGGTCGACTTTCTGACTGCCATTGCATTCGGAGAAGCTAAGTAAGTTTCGTAGGTCGCGTTTGAGCTGTGCTGGAAGGCCAGTTATGCGCTGCAGCGTTTCCCCACTGTGCTTAATGCTATCGTCCAGATACCCGTTCTGTTTATCCATAGCCAACGTTTTCTGCTTAAGCATCCTTTCTAATACTGCCAGTTTTGGGATCATTGAGCTAATGTCTTTTTGCTTTTCTAGCTCTTCCCTAAGGGCAATGAGGTTTTCATCTAAATGGCTGTTACTACCAACACATGCATCACTTAAAGACGTGACGATACGCTTTAGAACTTTCTGTTCTCTAATAAACTTGAACGAGGTGTCTCTTTGCGTCAAACGGACCTGCTCCAACTGAGATTTCAGCTGGTGGAGTTGCGCCTGAATGTCTTTTTCAAGAATGCCCATAGATGTATTTATTAGCGCCGCGTAGACCGATCTCGATCATTTTGATGAAATTCCGTTACATCGATAATAACAAAACTAAAAATAAGGTCACGACTTGCTGCTCTTAACCGCTCGCAAATCAGTCATCTTTTAGCATTTTTTTGATGTTGTCCTCATTCTGGTACGAGGATTGTATTTTTATTAACCCTTGATTAATCGCATGTTTACACGCTTCTCTTATGTTACCAGTTGCAAGGCTCGCTGCTGGTGCATTATCGATAGCTTTTAGATAGACCCATTGGCTACTGCGCTCTTTGAGACTGATCTCACGGGCGAGATTGGTCGACATCAATAATACGTCGAGCAGCTCTTGATCGTTAATTGCGGTGTAAGCGCGTGGCAAGAATGGGTAGTCAGCGATGCCCATACGGACCGTTCGGTTGATGTTTCGCTCTGTTTCGAAGTCATTCACCCAAGACTGAATCTTTCTGAACATGTCCTCAGGCGACAAATCACGGTCCGCGTTTGGCTCGATATAAAGCAGGTTCGCATCCGAGAAGTGGTAGACACGAGCTGGGCCTTCAAGCTTAGATTTTAGGAATTCACCGAAAGCGTCTTCCAGTTCTAGACCGGCTTTGTAACCGTTCTGCGTGTACATATTGCGTAAGAACGGTAAATCAATCATCACGAAGCGTAAGCGGTCGTTGAGTGGCTCATGAATCAATTCGCCAAGTTGCCACTGTTCGAAGGTCTGGCTGGTTTGTTCCAGCGAGTTAGAGAGCTTCGCATTGAGCATTCTTAAGTTCGGAAGCTTTGAACGTGAGTGCGTAAATAGGTCGGTGCGCAGTGAGTCCACTTCTTTGGCTAAGGTTTGAATGAGATAGCCACGGCGCAGAACAAAGAAGAACAAGACAATGCTGAACAGGAATAGGGCGAACGATATTTTTTGGAACTTACGATGCTCCAGTTTGTATTGCTCTAGCTCTTGCGCTTGGCCTGCGTAGTGCAGGGTTTGTTCGGCAAATTCTTTCTGTTGACGGAACGCGTCTTCGCCAACACGGTTGAGTTTTTGCTGCTCTAGAGAGACAAGGCTGTTGTATTGCTTGAGGTTTGCCAATGCTTGCTGTGGACGACCTGCCTGTTCATAACCCAAAGAAAGTAAGTAGTACGAGCGTTGTGAAAGGCGCATGTTCTCTATCTGGCGTGAGATCTCAAGTGCACGTGTCGCATGCTTTATCACGTCTTCGCTTTCTTGTAGGTGATACGCTAACCCTGCAGATAACAGTGCAGCACGGCCTTCCAGCTTTGGAATGTCGGTATATTCCAGCAGCTCAAGGGCACGGGTTAGGTACTGTTCTGCTAGAGGGTAGTTATAAAGGCGTAAGTAGGTCGCCGATAGACTTAGTCGGATATCAATGACTTGGTGGATATCTCGGTCAGTGCTTTCGTGATCAAGAACGTTGAAGAAGTGTACCAAGGCAAGGTTATATTTCCCTTGATAGAAGTACACATCCCCCATTTTCTTAAGCACTTGTGCTAAGACAGGCGAGTTTTCAAAGTTGTCATAGAAATCAGCGGCTTGAGATAGGTGTTCTAACGCTTTATCCAACACTTGGCGCTCAAAGAAAAGCTGCGCAAGTAGGCGGTTGACCTTGGCCAAACGTGAACTAAGATTGCCCTCTACTGATTTCCAGTAGCCATACAACAACTCGGATAACGCGTGGTTGTACTCTTTGTGAGTCAGATAAAACTCGCCGACGGAGATATGGTAGTCGATGGTGACTTTTTCAGAGTAACGTTGATCGAGATAGGTTTTGGCTTCTTGATAGAACATTTCGGCTTCATCGATCTTGTTGTCGTAAGAGGCGATGTCGGCTTTCAACATGATCAAGCGATAGGTAATGCCTTCCGTTAAGCGTAAGGTTTTATTCACCGACTCTAGATTTGTTTCAATGTTAGTGAGCTCTGATTTTGCTTTGGCTGATTTTCTATCACTCAGCCAAAGTAAGCGAACTTTTAGGATCTGAAGATCTATTTTTAGGTAATCAAGCTTATAGGTTTGCGCTAGCTCGGAGGCTTTGTCGATGTGCTGAATCGCAATACGCATATTGCCAAGGTTGTATTCCGCTTTGGCTAAGATCTTATACGCATCGATACTGCTGTTTGGTGTTCGAATCGAGGAGTCTGTCTCTTCGCGAGAAATAGCTGAAGGGCTTTTCTCGCGTTGATCAGAAAGGACACGCAGCGTTAGGTAGCTGTTGGCCATTTGTTTTGCTTGGCTCGGATCGATCTCAACCAAATTATTGGCTTCATTGAGTAGCGCCGACGAATAAACCGACGCATTGACCGATGTGCTTAAGCTTAAAATAAATAGACTAACAACGTATAACCAACGCATTTCAATGTCCCTTTAAAGATTTGGTAGGTTCAAATAAGTGTGGGTGGTTCTCGCCTGATTATTGGCGAGCCATACGCTTATTGTGGCTTGGTCTATCTTGCTCTGTTGAACGGTATGGGTTGATATCCAGACCACCACGACGTGTGTAACGTGCGAACACAGTTAGCTTCGAAGGTGCACAGTATTTCATGATGTCAGTGAAGATACGCTCAACACATTGTTCGTGGAATTCATTGTGCTCACGGAAAGAAACTAAATAGCGTAGCAGAGCTTCACGGTCAATTTGCTTACCAGAATATGCGATCTCAACGCTGCCCCAATCCGGTTGATTGGTGATCAAACAGTTCGACTTCAATAGGTGGCTGTGCAGTGTTTCTTCAACGTCTTGTTCGCCAGCAGCGCCTTCAAGCAGCGACGCTTCAAAGTCGTAGCTAGTGATTTGGATGTCTTGGTTGTCGATACAGTCACCTTCCATCGTCACGATAGGTTGGTTAGTGTAGTCGGTTACTGAGTTTACATTCACAATCACCGTTTCGCCTGCACATGCCGACAAATCTTGGGTCAGGCGCTCGGTTACTTGATCCCAGTTTTCAAATTGAGTCTGGTTGTAGCTGTTCAGGTACAGCTTGAAAGATTTTGATTCAATTAAATTTGGGCTGGTTGCTGGGATGAAAACTTCACCGACAGCCACTTGTGGTAGACCATTGGTGTTTAGCCACGAAAGCTCGTACATCGTCCAAATATCATGACCAACAAAAGGCAGCTCGCCGTTTAGCGCAAGATCATCGCGATTAAGGCTACGAGGCACTGGTTGCAATAAACTTGCATCGTATTGGTTAGAGTACTCAGTTTTTTGGCCAAGGGTTAAACCCGCTAGCTCTTTTGCGTCAGAATATTTGCTCATACTTTCGTTTCAAATTCGATTAGAATGGGGTCGATTTTACTGAATCCCCCTTACCCTGTCATTAAGTCATCGCTTAATCGGCGCGGAAAGGGCTCGGATTCTATTTATTATTTTGTGTTTAGGAGATTTTCATGACTCAACGTGCTCAAGACGCACTACTTTCTTTTAGTCAGCGATACGTTGACGCGTGGCAGCAGAAACACCAAAGCTTACCTCGTAATGAGGAGTTGGTGGACATAGTATCGCCATGCGTAGAAGAAAAGAGTGGCGATGCCGTGTTGTGGAAGCACTATCCACGTGAGCAATTCGCGGATTTCACCAACGTTGAAACCGGTATTGAGTTGACTCTGCATGAAGACATCAAAACTTTCTACGGCGCACAATTCAGCGCAGATATGAACGCAACTTTCGATGGTAACGAATTGACTCTGTTACAGATTTGGAGTGATGAAGACTTCGAATGCCTACAAGAAAACATTTTGGGTCACCTAGTAACTCAGCGTCGCTTGAAGCTAAAACCAACGGTTTTCATTGCCGCGACCGATGCTGAGCTGGATGTTATCTCTATCTGTAACCTAACGGGTAACGTGATTTTGGAGCGCTTAGGTACCAAAAATCGTGATGTGCTCGCCGAGACATTGGCAGAATTTTTAGAAAAGCTACAACCAGCGGTATAAATAGATGTACGTACTAGAACTTCAATTTGAGTGTTTTAATAACACAACGGTAAGCGCTGTCGACAAGGCGGTTAATGGCTTAATGGATGCACTTCGTTATAACGGACAAGTGTTAGGTCGTGAGTTCCCAATCGTGATGGGCGATGGGGAATTCTATGTTCGCGTTGTGTGCCCGGAGCAAGATAGCTTGCACCCGCGGAATCACTCAGACTTTGTGAAAGTGTGTTTTGATCGCTTGTCTAACGCGAGCCTACTAGCGCCTAAAATGCGTTTGCTAGGTCGAGATCTGAACTCAGAAGAAGTGGCAGAAGATGAAACACCAAGCTGGCAGGTGTTATACACGACATTCGTGCACACCTGTTCACCGCTGCGTAGTGGCGATAGCTTGCTACCAATCCCTTTGTATCGCAATCCACCTACCTTCAATGGCGACCATAAAGCCGTGTTGAAATGGCAGACCGAATGGCAAGCCTGTGATGAAGTACAAATGGGTGGTGGTTGTCGCGCGGAACATGCAACGCTAACCGAGATCAGTGACACGAAGAGTGTGCTGTTTAAACGCGGTTGGGGTCTAAGAGGGCGCATTGAGTATCTGACTAAGGTTCCAACCTACTACTACTTATACCGTGTCGGTGGGATCAGCCTGAAAGATGAAAAAGAGCGCAAATGCCCGCAATGTGGTGGTGAATGGCTGCTAGATGCGCCTATCCACGATATTTTCTATTTCAAGTGTGATGACTGCCGATTGGTGTCAAACATCTCTTGGGATCACCTGAAGTAGTCTTCTTGTGGTTATTTAAGCGTCATGCTTTAGATATCGGAGTGCTATTTAGTGCTCCGATATTTTTTTTTATATTAAATGTTTAGCACCTTGTATCATCCCCGATGCAGTGACTTCGTTACCAGTCTTAGCTCGATCTTTGTTACTCTCTTATCGTTACCCACTTCTCCTTTCAATACGCACAGAACGTGATATTCAGCTCTTTCTGTAGCACTAATGTATTCATTGAGATAATCCAACTCCCATCAACTTTTAGTTACCTCAATAGTTAGCCTGATCACAATAATCAATCAGTTCTCTTTCAATTTATATTCTGCTCAATATAAATGGGATCGATCCCATGGGAATGTTCCCATTGTGAATAATAACCTGATTCTAGATCTGAAAGGAATGGACGATGAAACTGTTACCTATTGCTGCTGCACTCTCTACTGCTTTACTTGCCCCTAATTTATACGCTGATGAAACCACGCCATTGGAGTTCAATGGCTACATGCGCGGCGGCGTTGGCTTGAGTAATGAAGGCGGCTCAAACAGCAAGTGGGAGGTGAGTAAAGTTGGCCGACTCGGCAACGAAAATGACCTGTATGGTGAGTTTGGCTTTAAGAAAGAGGTGTATGCTGAGGACGACGTTTCATTTTTAGTTGATTCCATGTTGTCGTACTGGCAAGGCCAAGATGAGAATGCCGCGGATAAAAGCGTGGATGTGGTGCAATTGAATGTTCAAGCGGTAGGGCTTTTTGAAGATAAGGACATTGGGATTTGGGCGGGTGAGCGCTACTACCAACGTCATGATGTGCACATCGTTGATAACTACTACTGGGATGTAAGTGGTATTGGTGCCGGCGTTGAACACATCAATATGGGCCCTGGTAAATTATCGGTGGCTTTGATTCAAGACACGGTGACTGGCGATGTGTTTGATGGCAAAGAAACCACAGCCATGATTGCTGATGTGCGTTATGCAGGCATTCCATTGTGGAACAATGCGGATCTTGAGGTCGGTATTGATATGAACTTCGCCAATGAAAAACAAGGTCAAACGGTAGATGCGGATGACAGCGTAATGCTAACGGCGAGCCTGAATCAAAACCTATCAGGCGGCTTCAATAAAACTATTCTACAGGTTGCTAACTCTGGTTATGCCGAGCAGATGACGACTTTTGGAACGGGTAAAGGCATTGTTCGTGATGCAAACAACAACGACGCCGAGGGTTTCCGTTTGATTAACTGGGGCGTGCTTGCGATTGGTGAGAACATTGAGTTTGGCCATACTGTGCGTTATGCCGCGTCAACCGGTGTGGGTGCTAATAACAGTGATGATGACTCTTTCAGTGCAGTTATTCGTCCGCTTTATAAGTGGGACAAGCGCATGCGTACCATTCTTGAAATTGGTGGTTTTGTAGAAACGATTGATAACCAAGATGGGGCAGGTGGTAAATTCACCATCGCTCAGGCTTGGGTTCCACAAGTGGGTTTCTGGTCTCGTCCTGAATTCCGTATCTTCGCCACTTACCTGAATGATGCTGAAAACGACAATGCCTTCGGTGAAGGTAAAAACAGTGAAATGAGCGTTGGCATGCAAGTGGAAGCTTGGTGGTAAGTCGAACTTTCTGGTAAATCCTAACCAACAAAAAGGGGCTGACGTTATGTCAGCCCCTTCGGGTATCTATACAGTGCTGTCGTTTAGTTGATTACCAACCTTTAACGACGCCACCTTGGAAGATGTCAGAAGCTGCGTTGTACACTTCTTCAGTTTGGTAAGCTTTAACGAAGTTTTGTACGTTTTCAGCGTTTAGGTTGTCTTCACGAGAAACGATTAGGTTTACGTAAGGAGAATCTTTGTCTTCAACGAATACGCCATCTTTTTGTGGAGTCAGGTTGATAGAGCTCGCGTAAGTTGTGTTGATGATAGATAGAGCAACATCATCAAGAGAACGTGGCAGTTGAGCTGCGTCTAGTTCAACAATCGTTAGGTTCTTAGGGTTACCCACGATGTCGCGAACTGTAGCTAGAAGACCTGCGCCTTCACGAAGTTCAAGAAGACCTTGTTGCTCAAGAAGAAGTAGAGAGCGACCTAGGTTTGTAGGGTCGTTTGGTACAGCAATACGAGCACCGTCTTGGATTTCGTCTACCGATTTAACTTCTTTAGAGTAACCCGCAATTGGGTAAACAAACGTGTTACCAGCGATTGTTAGCTTATAACCACGGTCAGCCACTTGCTGATCTAGGTACGGTGCGTGTTGGAATGCATTGATATCGATCGAACCGTCATCTAGCGCTGCGTTAGGTGTTACGTAATCTGTGAAAGTCACTAACTCAACATCTAGGCCGTACTGCTCTTTTGCTACTTTAGCCGCTACTTCTGCAACTTGTGCTTCAGCACCTGCCATTACGCCAACTTTGATTTTAGAAGTATCCACTTCTTTCTCGCCACAACCTGCTAGTACTAGCGCTGAAGCTGCCGCTGCGATAGTCAGTAAACCTTTAAGGCTAAATTTCATAATAATCTCCTTTTAATAAATCTATTTAATTTGGTTCAGACGACTCTTGTCTTAGATAGTTTGCGTTTTAACGCTGAGTCTTTATCTGTGGTCAACGCGGCGAACCAATGAATCACCGATTGATTGAATAATTTGTACCAGCACAATCAACATTACTACTGTCACAGCCATGATGGTCACATCGTAGCGGTGGAATCCGTAACGAATCGCGACATCACCTAGGCCACCACCGCCTACAGTACCGGCCATTGCTGAGTAGCTCACCAGAGTCACTAGCGTAATCGTTACTGAGTTGATGATAGTCGGTAGTGCTTCTGGAAGCAGAACCTTATTGATGATTTGTGTTGGTGTTGCGCCCATTGATTGGGCCGCTTCCACTAGACCTGTTGGTACTTCAAGTAGTGCACTTTCGATAAGTCGAGCCACGAATGGGATAGCGCCAATCGTCAGTGGAACAATCGCTGCTGTTGTACCGATGAAGGTACCAATCAGCATCTTAGTCAGTGGAATAATCGCAACCATCAAAACTAAGAAAGGTACTGAACGACCCACGTTCACAATCGCACCTAGAATCTTGTTTACTTTGGTGTTCTCTAACAGGCCACCTTTTTTAGTCGTATGCAGAATCACGCCTAGTGGAATACCGACCGCGAAGCCAACAATGCCTGCAACAGCAACCATGTAAAGCGTTTCGCCTGTTGCGCCTAATAGAAGGTTACCGTTAAGGCTGATCCAGTCAGCAATCTCGTTGAAACTAAAGGACATAACCAAGCACCTCTACTTTTACATTGTTGTCGCGTAGGAATTGGATAGCAGCATTATCATCTGCTTCATTACCGAACAGTTCAGCGACCATCATGCCGAACTTCACGCCACCGGCGTAATCAAGGTCAGAACTTAAGATGCTGACATCGATATTGAATTTACGTGCGATTTGCGTCATTAGCGGAGCATCAACCGTTGCACCAGTAAACTCAAGACGCACCAGCGGGTAGCTGCTGTTTACGCGAGTCTCTTGCAAACGTGCTTGGTAATCTTCAGGGATCGTCAGATCCAACGTTGAGCGAATAAACTGATGCGCTAGCTCTGTCTTCGGATGAGCAAAGATGTCACCGACTGTACCTTTCTCTACCAATTCACCGCCGCCAATGATCGCAACCTCGTGACAAATGCTTTTAACCACATCCATCTCGTGTGTAATAAGCAGGATAGTGATGTTCAGCTTGCGGTTGATTTCACGCAGCAGCTCAAGGATAGATTGAGTTGTTGCTGGATCCAATGCGCTGGTGGCTTCATCACATAGCAGTACTTTCGGGTCAGAGGCCAGTGCGCGAGCAATCGCCACACGCTGCTTTTGACCACCACTTAGGTTTGCCGGGTAGGTGTCACGCTTATCAGCAAGGCCAACCAGTTCAAGTAACTCGCTGACTTTCGCTTCAATAATCGCTTTATCTTTACCAGCAAGTTCTAGAGGCAGTGCTACATTGTTAAATACAGTACGAGAAGACAGCAGGTTGAAGTGCTGGAATATCATGCCGATGTTACGGCGCGCTTCGCTAAGCTCTGATTTGCTGAGTTTTGTTAGGTCGATACCATCAACAATCACTTCACCCGAAGTCGGGGCTTCCAACATATTTACACAGCGGATTAGGGTACTTTTGCCTGCACCTGAAGAGCCGATGACTCCAAAGATTTGACCTTGAGGAATGTGGAGGTTGATATCAATTAAGGCATTGATTTCTTTAGTGCCTTGATAAAAAACCTTATTGACTTGATTCACTTTAATCATAGAGAAACCCGTGCAGGTAGAACAGAATAATATGTCGATAGCTCGCTCGATTTACAGACGATGCTATGGTGTTCTATGATCTAAGTCAATAGATATTTTTACGTCTAGACGGCTAAACGTCGATTGTATGGCTAAGCTAGAAACAAATCGTTAACGAACGCAAAACTAAATAGATAGTGATGAAGCAAATAAAGCGTGTAATAATTAATGATTAATAGAGAGTTGATAGAGAACAAAATTTTGTCTAAACCTGCTGTTTTTTTAGATCGTGATGGAGTGATTAACGTTGATCACGGCTACGTACATGATGAGCATGACTTTGAATACATCGATGGTGTGTTTGAAGCGGCGAAAGCGTTTAAAGATATGGGTTATTTATTGGTGCTAGTGACCAACCAATCTGGTATTGCTCGCGGCATGTTTAGTGAAGACCGTTTTCTTTCTTTAACGCAGTGGATGGATTGGAACTTTGTTGATAATGGTGTCGAGCTCGATGGCATTTATTACTGTCCTCACCACGCTGAGCACGGTATTGGTGACTACAAGCAAGATTGTGAATGTCGTAAGCCAAAGCCAGGCATGTTCATTTCTGCTCGTGACTTTCTGAAGATTGATATGGCTAACTCGGTCATGATCGGCGATAAAGCGGAAGACATGATGGCTGCAGAAGCAGCAGGTGTTGGTACTAAAGTCTTGGTAAGAACGGGTAAACCCATCACTGAAAAAGGTGAAGCGTTGGCTAGCGTGGTACTTGATAGCATTAAAGACGTACCCGCTTTCTTAAAAGGCTAAACGTTTTATTTATCACTAAGGTATGGACCTATCATTAGGCACTTACATTAGGTTTGTTCGAACCTGTGAATAGGCTAAGTGTCGTTGACTATATAAAGATGAGGAACGAAGTATGAAAGCTATGTTGGTAGCATCTCTATGTACAGTAGCATTGGTTGGGTGCTCTAAATCAGCAGCCCCTGAGACTGATAGCGCAACATCGAATGATCAATTCGCGACTTATCAATGTGAGTCTGACGTCTCGTTTGATGTGTCTTACCTTGATAATGAAAAAGCGGTACTACGCTTGCCTGATAATGAATACCGCCTGACTCAAGTTCCAGCGGGCTCAGGAACCAAATACATCTTAGATGATGGCACTTCAGAGATGATTAACAGCATCACTTTGCGCACGAAAGGTGACAATGCGCGTCTAGAACTTGGTCGCGTAGTCTATCGAAATTGCCAAAAGTAAGTCATAGTAAGAACTGCTAGTATTTACAAACAGTTAAGTGAGGGAATCTACCCTCACTTTTTCTTCTCTTCCCTTTAACGTTAGACTTTTTATGAGCAAAAAACTCACTATTCTTGATATTGCAAAGCTGTCCGGTGTTGGTAAGTCAACCGTATCACGCGTTCTGACCAATGATCCAAAAGTGAAACCTGAAACCCGTGAAAGGGTGGAAAGAGTAATTCAAGAATCTGGGTACACGCCTTCAAAATCTGCGCAATCGATGCGCGGTGGCAGCCAAAAAGTCATCGGCGTGATTATCTCTCGTTTGGACTCTCCCTCTGAAAACAAAGCCGTTAGCACGATGCTGGCCGAGTTGTATCGAGCGGATTACGATGTCGTGATCATGGAAAGCCAACTTGATAGAGATAAAGCCAATGAGCACCTGCAAGTTCTAAAGCGTCGTAACGTTGATGGCATTATTGTATTTGGTTTTACTGACTGCGATATTCCGGCAATCGAAGCTTGGGAACACAAAGCGGTGGTGATTGCTCTGGATACCGAGAACGTGACGTCGATTAACTATGATAACCAACAGGTGATCAATAGTGCGTTGGTGCATTTATCGGATCAAGGGATCTCTGACATTGGCTTTATCGGGGTTGATCCTAGTGATAAATCAACCGGTGAACTGCGTCTTAAGGCTTATCTCGATTGGTGTGAAAACACAGGTTCGGTGGCAAACTATCGTACTGGTCAACTTCATCACGAAAGTGCTTATCAGCTGGTGGATGAGGTACTAACACCTAACACCCAAGCTATAGTCTGTGCTAGTGACACATTGGCTCTCGGTGTGATCAAACGTCTGCAAGAGCGACAACGTGAAGATGTGGTCGTCACCGGCGTTGGTGGTAATGATCTTCTCTCTTTCTTGTTCCCTCGAGTATTTAGCATTGATCCTGGGTATCAATCTGCAGGTAAATTGGCCGCTAATCTATTGATCTCTCAGCTTTTAGGCAATTCAGAGATCTCTCATCACACTCAATCTCCGATTCTATAATCCACTCAATTAAGCGAAATTGAACCGCTTAGATTAAAATTAGAGTGTGATCTCTTTCAATTAATGGGACTGTTCCCATTTTAATTTATCATTCACGTGGGCATTATAATAACCGTGATTGGGAATGTTCCCATCAATCTAAATCAAAGTGGTTATAGCTGCATGGTTTAGAAGAGTAATTGAATGAAACCAGGGTGGGGTAGTATGAGTAAGATAGCGAAGCAAGACGTTGCGCGTCTTATCGAGTTAGTCGGTGGTAAAGAAAACATTGCGAGTGTCAGCCACTGTCTGACTCGACTGCGTTTTGTATTGAACGATACAGAGCAGGCCAACAAAGCTGAACTCGAAAAACTGAAGCTAGTAAAAGGCTGTTTTACTAACGCAGGCCAATTCCAAGTTGTGATTGGCACTGAAGTTGATGAAGTGTACGCACTTCTGATTGAACAGACAGGTAAAGAGGCATCATCAAAAGATGAGGCGAAGCTGGCTGCTCGTCAAAATATGAACTTCCTTGAGCGTGGTATCTCCCATTTAGCCGAAATTTTCGTACCACTGCTGCCTGCCATCATTACAGGTGGTTTGATTCTTGGTTTCCGTAATGTGATTGGCGACATTCGCATGTTCGACGGCAAAACCTTAGTTGAAATCAGTCAATTCTGGGCAACCGTTCACTCTTTCTTATGGTTGATCGGCGAAGCTATTTTCTTCTTCCTACCGGTTGGTGTGTGTTGGGCTACGGTTAAGAAGCTTGGCGGAACCCCAATTTTGGGTATCACGCTCGGTGTGACCTTAGTTTCACCACAACTCATGAACGCATACATGATAGGTAAATCGGTACCTGAGGTATGGGATTTTGGACTGTTTGTGATTGAGAAGGTCGGTTATCAGGCTCAGGTGATCCCAGCAATGTTAGCGGGTGTGGCTTTGGCGTTCATTGAAACCAATCTTAAGCGCATCGTCCCTGCTTACTTGTACCTAGTTGTGGTGCCATTTGTATCGATTATTTTGTCTGTGATTCTAGCGCACGCTTTCATTGGCCCATTTGGCCGTATGTTAGGCGATGGCGTGGCATTCGCGGCTAAAGCGGCAATGACGGGTGACTTTGCGATTCTTGGTTCAGTAGTCTTTGGCTTCCTATACGCACCTTTGGTTATTACAGGTATTCACCACACAACCAATGCCGTCGACCTACAACTGATGCAAGACTTAGGCGGCACACCAATCTGGCCTTTGATTGCGCTATCAAATATTGCACAAGCTTCAGCGGTTGTTGGCATCATCATCTTAAGCAAACGCGAAGGCGAACGAGATATCTCGGTTCCAGCTGCAATCTCTGCTTACTTAGGTGTAACAGAGCCAGCGATGTACGGCATCAACCTTAAATACAAATTCCCAATGCTGAGCGCAATGATTGGTAGTGCTGTTGCAGCCGCAATCTGTGGTAGTGCAGGAGTGATGGCGAATGGTATCGGTGTTGGTGGCTTGCCAGGCATCTTATCGATTCAACCGCAATATTGGTCTGTTTACTTAATTGCGATGCTGGTGGCGATTGTACTACCCGTCACGTTAACACTGTTCTTCTATAAACGAGCACAGATGAAAGGCGAACTAGAAACCGCCAACGCGTAATGCATTTAATAAGCGATGACTCCAAAGTGAGCCATCGCTTTTTCTTTTAGTTATAACGGCTATTCGACCATGATTCACATGGTGATTTTTATTTTATATTTTCTGGTAAGTGAGTGTTAGAGATGGCGATGACTGAGCATGATGAAAGTTGGTGGAAAACCGCAACCATCTATCAAATCTACCCAAAGAGCTTTTGTGACAGTGGCAGTAAAGGTACTGGCGATATCAAAGGGATCATTTCAAAACTGGATTATCTTAAACACTTGAGTGTGGATGCCATTTGGTTAACCCCAGTTTACGCATCCCCAATGATCGATAACGGCTACGATATTTCAGATTACTACGCGATTAACCCGCAATTCGGCACCATGGAAGATTTCGACCTATTGCTGGCTGAAGCGCACCAACGTGGTATTCGTATCGTGATGGATATCGTGGTAAACCACACCTCAACAGAACATGCGTGGTTTCAGTCAGCATTGGGTGATAAAAACAGCCCATACCGCGACTACTACATATGGAAAGATCCTGTAAACGGCCAAGCACCAACCAACTGGCAGTCTAAGTTCGGTGGTAATGCATGGGAAATGGATGAAGCGACGGGTCAGTATTTCCTACACCTATTCGCCAAAGAACAGGCTGACCTTAACTGGGAGAACCCGGTTGTACGCGAAGAAGTGAAAGACGTCATTAGCTTCTGGGCTGAGAAGGGCGTTGATGGTTTCCGCTTGGACGTGATCAACCTGATTTCGAAACAGCAAGACTTCCCCAATGATGATATCGGTGATGGTCGTCGTTTTTACACTGATGGCCCACGAGTGCACGAATACCTGAAAGAGATCAGCGAAGCGGTATTCCAGAAATACGGCAGCGTGACAGTAGGCGAGATGTCTTCAACGACACTCGAGCATTGCCAACAGTACTCAAACATTGATAACAGCGAGTTATCGATGGTGTTTAACTTCCACCACCTTAAGGTGGATTACACCAATGGTGAGAAGTGGACTAATGCGCCGTTTGATTTCTTGCAGCTCAAGTCGATCTTCAATCATTGGCAAACGGGTTTGAACGGCAAGGGCTGGGGCGCATTGTTTTGGTGTAACCACGACCAACCGCGAGTCGTGAGCCGCTTAGGTGATGATCAGCAATATCGTGTTGAGTCGGCCAAGATGTTGGCTGCTTCTGTGCACATGATGCAAGGCACGCCTTATATCTATCAAGGTGAAGAGATTGGTATGACCAACCCTGGCTATACTGACATCAGCCAGTATCGTGATGTTGAGAGTACCAATATGTACGACATCATGGTTAACCGTGATGGTGTGGCTCATCAAGATATGATGGCGATTCTAGCGCAGAAATCTCGTGATAACTCTCGTACACCAATGCAATGGAATAGTGAGCCTTACGCCGGATTCTCACAAGCTCAGCCATGGCTTGATGTAGCGAATAATTACTCTGAGATTAACGCTGAGCAAGCACTGGAAGACAAAGACTCTGTTTTTTATTTCTATAAGAGCTTGATTGAGTTACGCAAACAAGTACCAGTGATTACGGATGGCAGCTATCAAGATCTATTGCCTGAGCACCCGTCGGTATTTGCGTACTCTCGTGAGAGTGAAGGACAAACTCTGCTGTGCATTAACAACTATTATGGTGAAGAGGCTGAATGCGTTTTACCTGAACGTTTTGAGATGGCAAAGGCTAAGAGCTTGTTGTCTAATTATCAAGTGAGCGAGAGTTTAGTGGCGTCTCATCATCAAGTTTTGCAACCTTACGAGACTCGTATTCTTTTGATCGAAGGTTAGCCTTGTTTTTATTTCAATCGGCTTGATTCTCTTCCCCTTAAAGGATTCGGCTGTTAAAAGGCTTTGGAGTGCTCCCCAAAGCCTTTTTTGTTTTAGTGATGGCTGGAATATCGTGCCTCGAGTCTACTTGCTAGAAGTTTGAGCATCGAGTGCCAGCAACGACAGAGCAGGTAATGAACTTTAAGACGCGTAATTCACCGAGTAGCGAGTTGGTTTGTGGTTCATTGCCAATACGATGTTCAATACTGCGGTGCCTAATACAGATACGGCAATCACCCAAGGTGACACGAAGAAGAACGATGCAAACAGAATACACGCATCAATACCCATTTGTGTTTTGCCTACCGAGATACCGTAGCGGTCTTGGATAAACAAGCACAGTACGTTGAAGCCACCCAGACTTGAGCGGTGACGGAATAGGATTAGCATACCTAAGCCCATTAATAAGCCGCCGGCAACAGCACAATAGATCTCGTTATGAACTTCTAGCGAGATAACTAAGTATAAATGATCGGCAAACACAGATACTAAAGCACCAGAAATCGCACTGCTAATAGCAAAGCTACGGCCGAATCGTTTCCATGCTAATAAATAGAATGGACAATTGGCAACAAAGTACAAAATACCAAAGGTTACAGGCAAGAATTGACTCAAAAGCAGAGCCAAGCCAGTAGTGCCCCCGGTAAGCAGGTTCGCTGACTGTAAAAAGAAGACGCCTAACGCCACTAAAAACGTGCCAGTGAGAATCGCTACCCAATCTTCTTTACGTGAGTGTTTTTCCATCGTTTTTATAATTACCTAACCAATAAAGGCGTGCATAGTAGAGAAAAACCTTAGCTTTCGGTAGCTTGAGGGGCAAAATTAAGGTAAACCTATGTAATCTGCGTTTTACAGGGTGTAAAGCGTAAAATTGACAGTAAGCGCCATCTTTGGTTGGATAAGCCAAATAACCATGATGAATCTTATTTGTGATTATGAAAAAACTGCATGATAAAATTGCAATTAGCTCTTTATGACCTAGATCAAATTATGTAGAATGCGTCACATCAAAACGGTGACGGAAACGTTTGCTTTCGGTCGTTGTGTGGTTTTTTTGAAACTTTCAGTACAATCTGAGTCAGGAGATACAGATGCTTAAGCGTGACATGAACATTGCTGATTACGATGCGGATCTATTCGCAGCTATCCAAGAAGAAACTCTTCGTCAGGAAGAGCATATCGAACTTATCGCTTCAGAAAACTACACAAGCCCACGTGTAATGGAAGCTCAAGGTTCTCAGCTAACAAACAAATACGCTGAAGGCTACCCAGGCAAGCGTTACTACGGTGGTTGTGAGTACGTAGACAAAGTTGAAACTCTAGCAATTGAACGTGCATGTGAACTATTTGGTGCAGAGTACGCAAACGTACAGCCTCACTCAGGTTCTCAAGCAAATAACGCTGTATACATGGCACTACTAAATGCAGGCGATACGGTTATAGGTATGAGCCTAGCACACGGTGGTCACCTAACTCACGGTTCTCCAGTAAACTTCTCTGGTAAGCTTTACAACATCATCCCTTACGGTATCGATGAAGCGGGTCAAATCGATTACGAAGAGATGGAAAAGCTGGCTATCGAGAACAAGCCTAAGATGATCATCGGTGGTTTCTCTGCTTACTCTCAAATCTGTGATTGGAAGCGCATGCGTGAAATCGCTGACAAAGTAGGTGCTTACCTGTTCGTAGATATGGCTCACGTAGCAGGTCTAATCGCTGCAGGCGTTTACCCGAACCCAGTGCCACACGCTCACGTAGTAACTACAACGACGCACAAAACGCTTGCGGGTCCTCGTGGTGGTCTAATCCTTTCTAACGAAGGCGAAGATCTTTACAAGAAGCTGAACTCAGCAGTATTCCCAGGCGGCCAAGGTGGTCCTCTAATGCACGTTATCGCTGGTAAAGCAGTAGCGTTCAAAGAAGCTCTAGAGCCAGAGTTCAAAGAATACCAAGCACGCGTTGTTGCTAACGCAAAAGCAATGGTTGCTGAATTCCTAGCTCGTGGTTACAACATCGTTTCAGGTTCTACAGAGAACCACCTGTTCCTAGTTGACCTAATCAACAAAGACATCACAGGTAAAGAAGCAGATGCAGCACTAGGTGCAGCAAACATCACTGTAAACAAGAACTCAGTACCAAACGACCCACGTAGCCCATTCGTTACTTCAGGTATCCGTATCGGTTCTCCTTCTATCACTCGTCGCGGTTTCTCAGAAGCAGACGCGAAAGAGCTAGCAGGTTGGATCTGTGACATCCTAGATAACATGGGTGATGAGTCTGTTATCGAAGCGACTAAAGCAAAAGTACTAGAGATCTGTAAGCGTCTACCGGTTTACGCTTAATTTTTCTGGCTCAAATAGCTTAATTTCTGTGTCAAAGGTGCTCATTTACATTCGTAAACTCCGCGCCTTTTCCTTGAACTAAAGCTATTTGATTGAAAAATACGATTTGAAAGGCTCCTGTTGGGAGCTTTTTTTGTTTTTTTGGGTATTACGTTGTCGAGCATGCTCACTTACATTCGTAAGCTCCGCGTGCTCTCCTAGAATTTCAAACAACTACTTTGAAAAATATTGATACTAGAGGCTCCTTAATAGGGGCCTTTTTTGTACTTGGAAGTTTTAAAATTGTTGTCGAGCATGCTCACTTACACCCGTAATCTCTGCGTGCTCTCTTAGAATTTCAAACAACTACTTTGAAAAGCAATGATACTAGAGGCTTCTTTAAAGGAGCTATTTTTTGTATCTGATGGCTGGTGGATTTGGGATTAAGAGTAAAGAAAAGCGGGTATTAAAAAGGGTTAATGCTTTCACATTAACCCTTTGGTATTTGGTAGTGTCGATTCTACTTTTTGATGCTAAGTAGGGTGCCTGACTTACACTTGAATGAGTAATAGTGGCGGCTCTCGTTGAATTTGCCTAAGCCTTCGCCATCGCAGTAGTCGATGTTGATATCACGCATTACTTCTAGCGTATCTTCGCTGTTCAAAGCGAATTTAGAGCCATCAGAGCAGACGATGCGAACTCGTTCATCATGGCTTACAGAGTAAATATCGACTTCAGTATTACACAGCTCAAAAGAGGCTTCGCGAAAGTTGTCTTGCTGAGTATTTGAAGCGCAACCTGCGGTGAGTGCGGCTGCGATAACGGCTAAAAGTCCGAGTCTTTTCATTGTTAATCCTTCACTATCATCAAGTTGAGTGATGAGTTTTATATGCTAGTTTAGGTAGCCTATACAACAATACGCTTTGGTTCAAGGCGCGTTCGTTGACTCTAAGATATAAAAGTATAGGTGCATACAGATAATTTATAATGGGTTTGCTGCGTGTTTCCTTATTACGTATCACCAACAAAAAAAGACCAACACAGAGGTTGGTCTTTAAATAGGAAGATTTTTTAAACGACTATCGAAACTGTTTAGCTTCTGGAAGATACTCAAAACCAGCAGACGCGAGCTTAGCGATTAAGGCTGCTTTGTCGATTTCGTAGAAGTTGACC
The DNA here is from genome assembly GCF_041468745.1 of Vibrio sp. 10N.286.52.F8. Classification (NCBI taxonomy): domain Bacteria; kingdom Pseudomonadati; phylum Pseudomonadota; class Gammaproteobacteria; order Vibrionales; family Vibrionaceae; genus Vibrio; species Vibrio sp. 10N.286.52.F8. The sequence continues at coordinate 137,257 of NZ_JBFRJF010000010.1, read as the reverse complement.
ACTCGATCTAAATCACCGCCGAAGTCGTCACGAAGCTTCATGTTGACGATGCTCATCAACATCACTGGATCCATTTTTTCAAAGTTAGCGAGGTTCATATTAGTCCTCGAAATCTGAAATCAGTAAGTTAGCAGCGGCAAAGGCTGCACGTTCACGAGCTTCTTTAGGAAGAGACTCATCGGCAGCAAGGTCATTCAATGTTTTTACTGCGCAGGTGATCGCTTTAGGGATATAGCCTTGGTCGCCACTGCCAATTTGAGAATACAGTTCACGAACCAAATCACAACAATCGTATACTTTCATTTTTATACCTAACCAAATGATAACTGATCTCAATATACACATAGAGATAAGCAAAAACAAAGTGGATCTGATCAAGTTCAGAGTTAGTTTGTCCTTGCTCAATATCTCACTTGGTTAGCTCGCTGCTTAGGCCGTTCTTTACGGCTTCGTTTGGTACTTGCCGATTAGCCAGAGACTTGTTGTTCAAGTTGATAGGTGACTTCATCAGCAAGATTGAGCTGTTTCGCGAGCTCTTTCAGGTACGCCTTTTCCATGAAATTCTGTTCGTCGGCTACAATCAAAGAGGCTAAGTAGATCTCACTCGCCTGTTGAGGTGACGTTGCCAGTTGAGCGATTTCGCTTGGGTCGAGTGGCTTATGCAGTTCTTCAGAGACCAATTTAGTCAGTTGATAATCAGCGCCCATATTCTCGACGGCTTGCTCTATCTTAGCCATCTCTTCTTCATCAACATGGCCATCAGCTTTAGACGCGGCAATCATCGATCGTAGAATCAGCACGCTGTGGTTTGCATCATTTTCATCAAACTGAGCCTGTTCGGCGTTAGGTGTCTGGCCTTGTTTGGATTGGTAGTCGTTGTAGACTTTATAAGCCAAAGCGCCCAGTGCTGCTGCGCCGCCAATCCCAGCCGCTTTCTTACCCATTTTCTTAGTCTTCTTAGAGCCCATTAACGCACCTAACAGTCCTCCGCCAACTGCGCCTGCACCGAAGGCTCCGAGTGTACTTTTACTGCTACTCTTGCTATTGCTGCCTTGAGAAAGGCCACTTAAACTTGAAGACCCTTGTGAAAGTTTCTGAGTACCTTGTTTTACGAGATCTGATTTAAGTGCTTGGTTCAGTAAGCTTTTGATATCCATCGATACCTCCAATGGTGAGCATGTCCAAAAAGTTGATGACACCAATATACGGATTTAAAGATGAACAGGGGATTAACTTACGTTATTTACTCTACTGATAAATAGAAGGGAGTTTGAAGCGAAATGACAGGCACAAAAAAGGCCACCTAACGGCAGCCTTTCAATGTTTATCTAGTCAGTAATCGGATTACTAAGCTAGTTGAGCCTTAAGGTGCTCGATAACCGTGTCCATTGCGATAGCTTCTTTATCACCAGTACGACGGTTTTTGTATTCGAAGTTACCTTCGTCCATGCTGCGATCGCCGATAACGATAGTGTGAGGGATACCCACAAGCTCGATATCTTTAAACATAACACCAGGGCGCTCTTTACGGTCATCGAATAAAACTTCGATACCCATAGCTGTTAATTCAGCGTATAGCTTCTCAGCTGCTTCTTTAACGCGCTCAGATTTGTGCATGTTCATTGGTACGATAGCAGCTTGGAACGGCGCTAGTGCGTCTGGCCAAGTGATACCGAATTTATCGTGGTTTTGCTCGATAGCAGATGCAACAACACGTGAAACACCGATACCGTAACAACCCATTTCTAGGATTACGCTCTTACCATCAGGACCAAGCACGTTACAGTTCATTGCTTTAGAGTAAGTATTACCTAGTTGGAAGATGTGACCAACTTCGATACCACGCTTAAGCTGAATAGTACCTTGACCACATGGGCTAAGGTCACCTTCAACTACGTTACGTAGGTCTTCAACTTGAGCAAGCTCAACGTCACGACCCCAGTTGATGCCGAAGTAGTGCTTACCATCTACGTTTGCACCAGCGCCAAAGTCGCTCATTACAGCAACAGAGCGGTCAACGATGAATGGTAGCTCTAGGCCAACAGGTCCAAGTGAACCAGGACCTGCACCAACAAGTGCGCGGATTTCTTCTTCAGAAGCCATCTCTAGCGGAGAAGCAACCTGTGGAAGGTTCTCTGCTTTCACTTCGTTCAGTTCGTGGTCACCACGGATGATTAGCGCGATGATATCAGCGTCTACTTCATCAGAAGCTTTAACGAATAGAGTCTTAACTGTCTTCTCGATTGCTAGACCGTGTTGCTCTACCAATTCTGCGATAGTTTTCGCATTTGGTGTATCAACCAGTTCCATCTCTTGAGTTGGTGCTGCTGCATCTTCAGTAGGAGCAAGTGCTTCTGCTTTTTCGATGTTTGCTGCGTAATCTGACTCAGTTGAGAATGCGATTAGGTCTTCGCCGCTTTCAGCAAGAACGTGGAACTCTTGAGAGCCGCTGCCGCCGATTGCGCCAGAGTCTGCCAATACTGGACGGTATTCAAGGCCCATACGGTCGAATGCTTTACAGTAAGCATCGTGCATCGCTTGGTAAGACTTTTCTAAGCCTTCTTTGTCGATATCAAAGCTGTACGCATCCATCATAGAGAATTCACGTGCACGCATTACGCCAAAACGAGGGCGGCGCTCATCACGGAATTTAGTCTGGATTTGGTACAGATTTAGAGGTAGCTGTTTGTAAGAGCTGATCTCGTTACGTACTAGACTCGTTACCACTTCTTCAGCTGTTGGGCTAAGAACAAATGGACGAGAGTGACGGTCTGTGAAACGAAGTAGCTCAGGCCCCATCTTTTCAGAACGGCCAGTCTCTTCCCAAAGCTCAAACGGTTGAACTACGGGCATCAAGATTTCAACGGCACCTGCATTATCGATCTCTTGGCGAACGATATTTTCGACTTTACGCAGTACACGTAGACCAGTAGGTAGCCAAGTATATAAACCTGAAGCTAGCTTACGGATCATACCTGCACGTAGCATCAGCTGGTGGCTGATAACTTCTGCGTCGTTTGGAGTCTCTTTCAGAGTAGAAAGAAGGTAGTTACTGGTACGCATTCTATGGTATCCGTTTCATCATTGATAAAAGAAAACTTGCTGTCGTTCGTAACCACAGCAAATCTGATATAGCCGCATATAATATCAGCCTATTTGGGATCTCAAAAGCGTTCAATGTCAGTTACATTGATGAAAAGCGTTTCAACCACGAATTTCACGTTAAGATTGAACAAATTTACCGCATATTCCTTGTTGTCAGGCTTACCTTTCTTATAGGCAGGGCGAGGATCTTGGCCTAATACTTCTTTGATCACCTGAATGATATGGCGCGCTTGTGGATGGCTTACGAGCTTACTTTGCGCTTGCTGCGAAAAGTTAACGTCGAGCACTTCTGGTTCGTCGGCGGCGAACCCTCCCAATGCATCCGGAATCGAATCTGAGTAGGGGATATAAGGCTTGATGTCGATGATCGGTGTACCGTCTACTAAGTCGACGCTGCCGAGATCCAACCAAGTCTGTCCTTTCTCTTGAGACACACCTTTTAGTTCAACCGCAGACATGCCAATTCCATTTGGTCTGAATGTGGCACGTGACGCGAATACACCAATACGTTCATTCCCGCCAAGGCGAGGTGGCCTCACAGTTGGTTTCCAGCCTGCTTCAAGGTTCTTGTCGAACAGAAATAGTAACCAAACATGGCTAAATTGCTCTATATCACGAACAGACTCAAGGCAGTTTGCTGCATCAACCAACCTGACTCTTGAGGTGGATGTGGGTACCAATCTAGGTTGCCTTGGCACTGCGAACTTCTCTTTATAGGGAGACTCAATAAAGCCAACAGGTTCAATTGTGTACATAGTTGGGTGTTCTCTGATTACGATTAAGACGGAAAAATATCATAAAATCGCTTGTTTTTCTTTTGATAACAATTGTCACTTGTAGTGTTATAACATATCAAGTTGGTTATTTAAGGGGAATACAATGAAACCGAATATCCATCCATATTACCGTCCCGTGGTTTTTCATGATACCAGTGTCGATGAGTACTTCTTAATCGGCTCAACGCTAAAAACAGACCGTACTATCGAATGGGAAGTCGGCAATACTTGCCCTTACTTCACGATTGAGGTGTCGCCAAAGTCGCATCCTTTCTATACGGGCAAACAACGAGTGCTACATAAAGAGGGACGCGTTGCGAACTTCACTCGTCGTTTTGGTCAATTAGGTAAGGGAGCTAAATAATGAAAGTTGTTAAATCACTTAAAAGTGCGAAAAGCCGTCACCCTGATTGCCAGATAGTTAAGCGTAGAGGGCGTCACTATGTGATCTGTAAATCCAATCCAAGATTTAAAGCGGTTCAAAAATAACCGTCAATATGATGTGACATGTGTGTAAAAACGAGGGGAAAGTCAAACTTCATTCATTTGTCTGTTTTTCTTTTCCTTCGAGAGGAACTTAACCGGATATCGAGTGTGCATTTAACGTGCGATGTATTTTATTTTCAAGTGAATCAATGGGTTATATTGTGAGTTATATTTCTAGTGAATGCGTTATTGTAAATTATAAATCTAGTTTTTGTATTTAATATAGATTTATTTGCTAATTAATTGTTCAAATAGAGTTAAAAGTCGTCGTTTGTTACACACTTTGTAACATTTTGAATTTCTAATTGATATTTTTGTCGCGTACCCTTCGCTGGCAATTTGAACATCTTTGTCACAATTGCACAGGAATCACTACACAAGGAGGGAACAGATGAGTTCATCTGCTTCAATAAAAAACAACGCACCAAAAAAACCTATTTTTACCCGTTTTCTCGATGGTGTTGAATATTTGGGGAACCTATTACCCCACCCGATCACTCTTTTCGCAATCTTCTGTGTCGCTATTCTAGTTACTTCAGGTATAGCAGGATATTTTGATGTGTCTGTTATGGACCCTCGTCCAGAAGGTGCTCCAGGTCGTGCTGCTGACGGCATGATCTACGTTGTAAGCTTACTTAATGCTGAAGGCTTACAGCTCATTGTTACTAATCTAGTGACAAACTTTGTTGGCTTTGCGCCATTAGGTACCGTGCTTGTTGCAATGCTAGGTGTAGCGATTGCTGAGCACTCAGGTCTATTATCTGCGGCGATGCGTGGCATGGTAATGGGCGCATCTAAGCGCATGGTTACGGTAACCGTAGTTTTCGCAGGTATTATCTCTAACACGGCTTCAGAGCTTGGCTATGTAGTACTTATCCCGCTTGCAGCAATGCTTTTCCACTCTTTGGGTCGTCACCCATTAGCAGGTCTAGCGGCAGCATTTGCTGGTGTATCTGGTGGTTACTCTGCAAACCTTCTAATCGGTACGGTTGACCCGCTGCTTTCTGGTATTACTACAACAGCAGCACAAATGATTGACCCGACTTACAACGTTGGTCCTGAATCAAACTGGTACTTCATGTTTGTTTCTACTTTCTTCATCGCGATTACAGGTGCATTTGTAACTGAGAAGATTGTTGAACCAAAACTGGGTAAATACAACGACGAAGAAGCGTCTGAAGATTTATCAAATGATTCAATGGGCAAGCTAACAGACGTTGAGAAGAAAGGCCTTAAGTTTGCGGGTATCGCAGTGCTAGCGGTTTCAGCGCTTCTTGCTTGGACGATTGTTCCAGCTGATGGTGTTCTACGTTCAGCAGCAGGTACGGTTTCAGGTTCTCCATTCCTGAAAAGTATCGTAGCGTTCATCTTCGTATTCTTCGCAGTTCCTGGTTTTGTTTACGGTAAAGTTACCGGCACAATGAAAACAGACCGTGATGTAATCAATGCAATGTCTAAGTCTATGTCTTCAATGGGCATGTACATCGTACTTGTGTTCTTCGCTGCTCAGTTTGTTGCTTTCTTCAAGTGGACTAACTTCGGTCAAGTATTCGCAGTTGCAGGTGCTACTTTCCTACAGGATATCGGCCTAACGGGTCCAATGTTGTTCTTCGCATTCATCCTAATGTGTGGCTTCATTAACCTGATGATCGGTTCAGCTTCTGCTCAGTGGGCAGTAACAGCGCCAATCTTCGTTCCAATGCTAATGTTAGTAGGTTACGCACCTGAAACGATTCAAGCGGCTTACCGTATCGGTGATTCAACAACCAACATCATTACGCCAATGATGAGCTACTTTGGTCTTATCCTAGCTGTAGCGACGCGTTACATGAAGAACCTAGGTATCGGTACTCTGATTGCAACTATGCTTCCATACTCAATCGTATTCTTGGTTGGTTGGAGCTTAATGTTCTACGTTTGGGTATTCGTATTTGGCCTACCAGTAGGTCCAGGTGCTGCAACGTACTACACGCCTTAGTTGTAGAGTAGGGGAAACCTTCTTCTAATTGATATTAAAAAAACCTGCATTGTTTGCAGGTTTTTTGATTTTTTATGGAGAGATAGAACTAGGTTAAGCTCGGATGAGCCAGCTAGCGTTTGGCTAGAATTCTATCTAAGTGGTTGGCAAACTCACGACGGTCGGTTTGAGAAAGGGCACTTGGTCCACCCGTTTGGATGCCACTTGAGCGCATGGTATCCATAAAGTCACGAATGTTCAGACGCGCTTTAATGGTCTCTTTGGTGTAAAGCTCACCACGAGAGCTGAGTGCTTGCCCACCTTTAGTGATCACTTCGTCAGCCAGAGGGATATCGGATGTAATCACAAGATCGCCGGGTTCAGTGCGCTTTACGATTTCATCATCAGCAATATCAAACCCGCTTGGCACTTGAATTGAGTGAATGTTATTGCGTTTAGGAACGGGAACCAGATGGTTTGCCACAAAGGTACATTCAACCCCTGTGCGCTCAGCTGCGCGTACGATTGTTTCTCGGATAACCTTTGGACAAGCGTCCGCATCAACCCATATCTTCATAGTGTTCTAATTTCTCTGTTAGCTTATTTATCGGTCAACTTATTGCTCAGTTGCCTTATTGATCAGTTAGTTTAGCTTCAAGCATGGCAACGCGAGCAGTGAGTTCAAGGATTTGCTTTTCCAGTTGGCTAACACGATCAAGTGCTGGCTCTTCTTGTGTCGCGACTTCAACTTTAGGAACACGATTTGCGCTTTTCCAGCTCTTGATGGTCGTGATTAAAGCGGGCATCGGAACGGATGTGCTCATACGAGCCTTAACTAAAGCAACTGTCGGCTCTTTCCCTTGCGCTTGCAGTCCTTCAAGCACTGATTTCAACTCTTCAGAAACATCTTTTGTCAGCATGTTGATCTCCATTTTTAGTCTTTAGTCATTTTACTCGCTCTGGTGAATGATAGCGAATCATAAAACCGCCCATGGCTTGTGAGAGATCTCTTACAAAGGTTGTGAGATAACACGAATACATCGCTAGAGAGATTGATGTTCACATGGTTAAGGTGTTGAATTTTAATTGTTTTATATAATTAACAACTTTCTTGAATTCAAAATGTGATGCAAATCTATTGTCCGAAATCCTAAATCGCGTAAATTAAACCTTGTCGGAAGGATTCTGACACGGAACAGGAAAGCACCAAGGATTTGGTTATCTTCAGGATGAAGATTTGGTTACTTAGGATTGAGTGATCAAGCATGGAGCGTAAGGACATTGTAGGGATACAGTCAGTTAACAGGAAGTTAGCTGCAACGGAATGACAATGGACACCTTTAGGATTAAAGGGTTGGATTAGCATCAGGACGATGTAAAGGACACCGCTCACGGAACAAGTGATGTGCGCTAACTAGGATTGTTAGCTTTCAGGATGATTGGACACCGCTAGGACGGCGAAGTAAAGGAAAGAGCTGAAGGATTACAGCCACTATTATGGATGATGCATGGAGCATTAATTAGTAGCCGGACTGCTGCGAGTAAGACCCTAGCCCTGACACTTCGGTGTCGGGGCTTTTCTTTTCCTAAGGCTTTTTCTCTATCTAGGGGCTCTCTTTAATTCAGGAGCTTTTATCTAAGCACGCGACATCTGCTTTTCTGCTAATGGTCAACACAAGGAGTGTTTTATGACGATAGCAACCTCAAGAACGCTGTTGGTACCTTATACCGAGCAGTTAGAACATGACTTTATCAAGTTGAATTGCTGCCCCATCAATCGTGCTGAAATGAACGGGCCGCATTCTATTGCCTCTGCAAAACACCTATTTCAAGAAATACTGAACGACAACGTTGGTTTTTGCCGAGCCATTATCCACAACCAAACCCGCGAATACCTCGGGCATTTGTTTGTTTCGTCTGAAGAAGGGAAGCATGAACTGGGATTTATTCTGGACAAGGAGTTTTGGAATCAAGGCCTTGCTAGTGAAGTGCTAAAACCTTTCTTTAGTTTGGTTTGTTTTGAAGAACACCTAACGAATGTTGTCGCGACCGTTAATGTTGGTCATAACCCATCAATTAAGTTACTTGAAAAGTTAGGCTTTGCATTTAAAGAGACCAAACAAGATCAGTTTGGCCCTTATCATGAATATAGTTATACCGCGAATTGCGACGTTACATTCTATGAGGCTGTAGCTCAAACCGCATAGAACGGAAGCCCACCATGGTCAGTTTCCCTTGGTACAGGTCATCACCTAACGCTGAAAACTCAAATTGATACACGGTGTGCCAGCGCCAAATGGTGGTCAGCTCATGGCGCATCTTAAGTTTATGACCACTAAAGGCAACACTTAATAGCTGTAAGTCGAGCTCTTTACATTTTCTCGCAATGGCAGCTTTCGCAAGCTCGGATTGCCTGCGCTGTTGCCAAAACAGAAAGCAAAAGAAGCACAGCATCAAAATAGCCAATAAGTTATCTATCATTTAATCCATACTTCCTTTTATTTCTCTATTCCGTTCGTGATTTGAGCTTTTTGTTATGAGCTACTGAGCTGTTCTGTCTGGTATCTATTGCGACTTAGCCGCTTGTTGTAATTCTACAAGTGCATTGGCGAGTTCTGGTGATGGGTTCGAGTTCAATAATGGTAAAAATACCATTCTCAGTGTCGGAATCATCACTAAATCTGCAAATAACTGATTGAACAAGTTTTGGTTGCCCGTTTGTGCGAGACGCAGCAAGAACTGCTCAGCAATCGCAGGATCTTGCAGTGCGTGCCAGCTGCGACCAGCCAAACCAATCAATACTTCTTGGTGGCTTAAGCGCGGGCTAGCCAGAACTTGGTTAATTACGGCGTTGGTTGTGCTTTGCTCTGCGCCAGAAAGGGCACGTACCAGTGCTGACAGTAAGAACAGATCTGGCTCTTGACTGTTAATCTCATTCTCTGCCATTTCTTGTAAGCGTTGAGCGAGCTTGTCATTGATTTGCGTATGCTCAAGCGCCCCGAGAGTCGCGTATAGAGGTTCTGAAGGCAGCTTATTCAATGCTTTGCGAATCGCGACACCATTTTGTTGGCTGCCTAAACGAGCACACATATCAGTGATGCCTTGTAGGCCAACGGTTTTCCAGTTGTCCCAGCCTAGATCGCCTGTGAAGTAGTGTTGAGCGTGTTCGTAGTATTGGCTCGTTGCAAGGTCTAAACCTGCTCTTACTTGGCTATGGAACACGGCCATTTTGTCTTCTGAAGGCTTGAAGGTATATGGGTTGTTTGACAGCTTTTGTTGTTGCTCTTCGCTGATCTCACCGTTCAAACGTGTGCCCATCGCTTCGATAACAAACTTAAGGAAATTGCCGACATCACCTTGATGTAATAGGCCTCTTTCGTCCAGTTTGAATTTTAGGAACCAGATCCAAGGTTGCTTGTGTTCGTTCCAGTAACTAATCGCTAAGTGAGCTTGTTTCTGAAGTGGAAATGGGTACGGCTGTTTCCCTTGCTCAACATCAGAGAATAAGGTGTTGTCGATCTTCTGAATACGGCGACCTAGGTCGTAGATATCGTACTGGCAACCGCTATTCTTTAGTAACTGAGTGAGCGTGTGAATCGTTTCCATAGTAATAAAGCTCCTAACTTTCTTTCCTAAATAGATGGTACTCTATGCCCCAATTTCAAGGTCACTAGATAAATAACTTGGTGAAAAATGACAGCAGCCACAAAGTTACCTCTTTTACTTCAACAACTAGAAGAACAAATGCGCCAATGTTCGCTATGGAGCACGCTTCCGCCTTCGGATGAAGCTCTGGCGAGCGTTGAACCTTTCGGGATTGATTCGTTACAACCGGAAGAGTGGTTGCAGTGGATCTTTATCGTTAAGATCAACGCAATGATGGATGCCCAAATGAGCCTACCGAAAGGCTTTGCTATCCATCCTTATTTTGGTGAAGTGTGGAAAAATGAGGCAGACAAAGTCGAACTGCTAGTGACAATTCAGAGCATTGATGAGGTATGTGCGTAATGTTAGAGATCATTTATCAAGATGAGTACTTTGTCGCGGTGAATAAGCCCGCTGGCATGCTAGTGCATCGTTCATGGTTGGATAAACACGAAACGCAATTTGTTATGCAGACATTGCGCGATCAAATTGGTCAGCATGTATTTCCATTACACCGCTTAGACAGACCGACATCGGGTGTGTTGGTGTTTGCGTTGTCGAGTGAGGTTGCTTCACAGGTGATGCCAATGTTCGCTAATCATGAGATGCAAAAAACCTATCATGCGATTGTCCGTGGTTGGATAGAAGAGGGCGATACGCTCGATTATGCACTTAAGGTTGAGCTGGATAAGATCGCAGATAAGTTCGCGAAAGAAGACAAAGAAGCGCAAGAGGCAGTGACAGTCTATGAACCGCTAGCAAAAGTAGAAGTGCCATATTCAACAGGACGCTTTCCTACGAGCCGCTACTGCTTGGTTGAGATGATGCCAAAGACAGGTCGCAAACATCAGCTGCGTCGTCACATGGCTCATCTAAGACATCCGATTGTCGGTGATACTTCACATGGTGATGGTAAGCACAATCGACTGTTCCGTGATGATTTAGATTCGCATCGTTTGTTGTTGCACGCTTCTGAGCTTCGCTTTATCCATCCTTTCACAAAAGAAGAGTTGGTGATGAAGGCCAACCTTGATGAAACTTGGCTAAGGTTGTTTGAAACCTTTGAGTGGGATACTAACTTAATCGATGCTCAAACTTGCTTGTCTAAGTAAGTCTCGCGTGTTTAGGCAATCTCCAGTCTAAGTGAATAGAGAAAATAGAATAAAAAACAAAGGGCTGATAGTGATATCAGCCCTTTTTGTATCTGTATAACCTTAACGGCATAACTAATGTTGGTTAGTTAACAGTAATAGTTAGTCGCGGGATCATTTTAGCTTTTCTAGATCAGCTTCGATCTCAGCTATCTTGCTTGATACCACTTTCTCTAGATGGCGTAAGTCGGTAAGGATCTTGTGCTTCACATCCACCTCAGCCGTTGGCGTCGGTTTGGTGATTTTGTTGAGTTCATCAATCACAAGAGTGAGGTTGCGGTTAATCTCTGTCACTTCTTTGTATTGATTATTGCCACCGCTAACAAGCACACTTTTTACTTGTCGTGGGTACTTAAATTTAACGCTTTTCGCGAACAGTTCCCCTTTCTGCTTACGAAAGTAAATCTTCAGGATATCTTTGTGCGCTTCTTGGCGAAGGGAGTAACGTTCAATCTGTTTAGGTTCGTGGATACCTAAGCCAGTGAGGTTTGGATACATAAGCGACCTCTAGGTTATGAATGTAATACTTTTATGTAATTGACTTGATCAATGTAGCAGCCTAACGACGAGCTAGATAGTTGATATCTGTGAATTGATTGTAAGTTGTGGGCAAGATCGCTCTCTATCTTTGCCCACACTTATTTGGTTATTAAACCTGTTTTTAGACTGAATTCGCTTTCTAAGGTGCGAGTTCAGAAACGTGCTCGGTTAATCGTTCTCTTAGTGCCTGTTCTTGTTCTTCAGACAGCCTTCCTCCCGCTTCACTGGTCAGAATAAACAGATCCTCTGCTCGCTCACCTATGGTGGTGATTTTGGCACCGTGCAAGTTGATGTCTAGCTCCGCAAAGGTTGCACCGACTTGAGCCAATAACCCCGGCGTATCAAGAGCTCTTAACTCCATCAAGGTACGTTTCTTGCTCTTGGTTGGTAGGAACTCAACTAAGGTTTTGACCTTAAAGTGTTGCAAGTTACGTGGCGTGCGACGCGTCTTAATCTTAGTCGGGCGGCCATCAGTCAATACATGAGTCAGATGTTTAGCAACGGCTTTGTGTCTTGCTTCATCAATCGCTTCGCCGTGCTGGTCTAGTACGATAAAGGTATCCAAAACATGACCATCTTTGCTAACCATGACCTGCGCGTCATGAACGTTAAAGTTACGTCTGTCGAGTTCGGCAACCACGGTCGCAAACAGTGCTGCTTGGTCTTTACAATAAACGAACACTTCTGTGCCACCGCGCGTCGCTTTCTTACTGATCAGCACTAACGGTTGGCTTGGGTCTTCTAGGCGAAGTAAGTGCTCACAGTGCCAAGCGATTTGTTTATGTGTGTGACGCAAGAAATAATCGGCCTTAAAGCGTTGCCACAACACTTCAATCTCACGAGCGGTGAAGCCTTCTTTACGCAGCAGTGCTGATGCCATTTGTTGGTTGTGACGAATACGGTCTCTGACATCGACAGGGTTTTCCAAGCCGCGGCGCAGTGCTCGCTGCGTTGAGTGGAACAGCTCAGCTAACAGGGTTCGTTTCCAACTGTTCCATAGCTCAGGGTTAGTCGCACAGATATCGGCAACGGTTAAACAAACCAGTAGCTCGAGTGATTCTTCATCACGCACTTTTTTGGCGAATTCGGTGATCACATCTGGGTCGTAGATATCACGACGTTGAGCCGTTACTGACATCAATAGGTGATTTTGTACCAACCACGCGACTTGTTTGGCTTCAGGCTTCGATAGCCCGTGTTCAATACAGAAAGAGTAAGCCTCAACCGCACCTATCTCAGAGTGGTCTCCGCCGCGGCCTTTGCCGATGTCATGGAAGATAGCGGCAAGGATCAGCAACTCTTTCTTCTGTACTCGAGGATAGACTTCACAGCAGATAGGGTGCTTATCGTGGTTTTCGATTTGACCAAAGCGGTTGATGTGCTTGAGCAGGCGGATACTGTGCTCATCCACGGTGTAAACATGGAATAGGTCAAACTGCATCTGACCAACGATCTGGCTCCACTGCGGTAAGTACGCAGAGAGCACGCCCAATTTGTGCATTAAGCTAAAGGCTTTGTGTAGGGCATTAGGGTGGCGAACTAGATCCATGAACTTGTCACGAGCTTCAGGAATGGTATGCAGGAATCGGTTCAATCGACGGCGTGCCGTACGCAGTTGTCGCAATGTTGGTGGACTTACCCCTTCGATAGTCGAGTCATTGGCGATATGGATGAACATATCGAGAATGGTTTCTGGTCTTGCTTGGAATAGGGCAGGCTTGCGCGCTTCGATCAACGAACCTCGACGTTGGAAATCACTATCGAGAATTTCAGCGTCTTGGGTTTGACCGCCATTGATGATCGCTTGATCGAACAGCTTAAGCAGCATCTTATTCAGTTCAGCAACACGACGAAGGGTTCGGTAGAACTCTTTCATCATCATCTCAACACCACGGTTTCCTTCACCCGTATAACCCAGATGTTCAGCGACTTGAGCTTGATGCGCGAACGTTAAACGGTTGTCGTAACGGCGCAGTTCAATATGCAATGCAAAGCGAACACGCCATAAAAAATCTTGGCACTCAACGAGCTCACGATATTCAGCATCGGTCAGAAAGCCGTATTTGCTCATCTCTAACAAAGAGGTCGCGCCGAAGTGGCGACGCGCAACCCAGCTCAGGGTATGGATGTCTCTGAGCCCTCCCGGAGTCGATTTGATGTCCGGTTCTAAATTATAGGTGGTGTCGTGGTAGCGAGCATGACGCTCTCTCTGTTCTTGAATCTTGGCTTTGTAAAACGTCTCACTTGGCCAAAATGAATCGGAATGAATCTTCAGTTTTAGTTCTTGGAAAGTGTCTTCACTACCACATAACAATCGCGACTCTTGTAGGTTGGTCGCGACGGTTAAATCATCGATGCCGATATCGAGACACTCAGTAATAGTTCGCACAGCATGGCCAACTTCGAGCTTTAAATCCCAAAGTAGAGTAATGAATTGACTGACCTTTTCACCAAGAGCTGGTGGTAGTGTTTTTTGCGAGACAATGAGAATATCAATGTCAGACAAAGGATGCAGTTCGCCACGACCATAACCACCCACTGCGACAAGTGAAATATGAGGCAGTTTGTTGAATCCGAAATTTTCCCACAAACGATTGAGAAGTAAATCCATGTATTCGGAGCGCAGTAGAACCAAATCGGTGACGGGATGGTGGTTCAGAAATTCATTTTTTTGATACTGCGTGAAGATCTCGAGCTGATTTTTTAATTCGCAGATTTCAATTTGTTCGTCATTGAACGTAAGAGGGCATTGATAAGGCATAGTCTGCTATCCGTGCAAGCAAATGAGAATAGTAAACAATTTAACAGAAGCTGATGGAAAATCGAAATTGAGTGGATAAAAAATATCCTCGACAATGCGAGGATATTTTTAAAAGGCTGATGCGCTCAGTTCGGTGAACTAAGCGTTCTTCATGATACGTGGGATTGTATCATCGCTGCGCAGTGTTAGTACTTCACAACCAGTATCAGTTACAACCAGAGTGTGCTCCCATTGAGCCGAGTTCTTGCTGTCTGCTGTGTATACTGTCCAGCTATCTTCGTCATCAAGACGACAGCCAAACTTACCCGCGTTGATCATTGGCTCGATAGTGAAGCACATGCCTGCTTTTAGCACGGTGCGATCGCTGTTCTTGTAGTGAACTACTTGTGGATCTTCGTGGAATTCAGAACCAATGCCGTGACCACAGTAATCTTTAACAATAGAGAACTTAGCGCGTGGGTTGTTCTTGTTGTTTGTTTTGATGTACTTCTCGATAGCAGTACCGATTTGACCAAGTTGAACACCTGGCTTAACTTGGCGCATGCCTTCGTAAAGTGCTTCTTGAGCAACCATGCACAGACGCTTGTTTGCAGGTGAAACCTCACCCACTAGGAACATCTTAGAGGTGTCACCGTGGTAGCCTTGAGGGCGAGTACTAAGATCGGCATTTGCGTCATCAGGGATGATAACTGTGATATCAACGTTCAGAATGTCGCCATCTTTGAGTACCGCAGGTTTGAATTGACCTGTGCTACCCGTTTCGTCTTGTGACGCGGGAATGCCGTGACACACAATATGATTGATAGACGTACAGATAGACTTAGGGAAACCGTGGTAATCGAGTGGCGCAGAGTATGCACCTCTTTCTAGAGCGTACTCATGACAAAGCGTATTGAGCTCTTCCGTCGTGGTACCCACTTGGATGTGAGGTTCGATCATCTCAATAATGTCAGCGGCCAGCTTGCCGGCGACGCGCATTTTTTCAATTTCTTCAGCAGTTTTAATTTTTACAGCCATTGCATATCTCTTAATTTGGTAGCACCTAAGTGTGCATATTGGGGCTATTCTATCAGTGCAGCAATTTAGCGCAACATTCCCATGCCCATACATTGCTGGTGGATACTGCTCAACGTGAGTGAATCGTGATCAATTTATTGAGACAGAAGTGAATGAATAGCGACACTATTTATAGGTGAAATTCGCCGATAGGGATCAGTATAGCAGTCGCCATTTTTAGAATTTTTTCTAGCCATAGATAGACAAAATATGGTATAAAGCGCGCCGGACATCAGGACTGTTTTCTCCAATTGGCGAAACAAGCTTTGTGTCCACTAACTTATTTCTTTAAATCACACACATTCCGACACATGTTCCGGGGTGCCTCAACAACATAGATAACGGCTGAAAAGTGGTTAGTTGTTAGGGGTCGGATTCATGGGGGATGTGGAGGCCTAACCCCATAGAGGATTTTAAAATGGCAACTGTATCAATGCGCGATATGCTTAAAGCTGGTGTTCACTTCGGTCACCAAACTCGTTACTGGAACCCAAAAATGAAGCCATTCATCTTTGGTGCTCGTAACAAAGTACATATCATCAACCTAGAAAAAACTGTACCAATGTTCAACGACGCTCTAGCTGAAATTGCTAAAGTTGGCGAGAAGAAAGGTAAAGTTCTTTTTGTTGGTACTAAGCGCGCTGCATCTGAAGCTGTTAAAGAAGCTGCTATCAACAGCAACCAGTTCTACGTTAACAACCGCTGGTTAGGCGGTATGCTAACGAACTACAAAACTGTTCGTCAGTCTATCAAGCGTCTGAAAGAACTTGAAGCGCAAGCTCAAGACGGTACTTTCGACAAGCTTACTAAGAAAGAAGCTCTAATGCGTACTCGTGAAATGGAGAAGCTAGAGAAATCTCTTGGTGGTATTAAGAACATGGGCGGCCTTCCAGACGCTCTATTCGTAATCGATGCTGATCACGAACACATCGCAGTTAAAGAAGCAAACAACCTAGGTATCCCAGTTTACGCTGTAGTTGATACTAACTCTAACCCAGACGGCGTTGACTTCGTTATCCCAGGTAACGATGATGCAATCCGTGCAGTACAGCTTTACCTAAACGCTGCTGCAGACGCGGTTAAAGAAGGTCGTAACAAAGATGTTGCTGCTGTAGCTGCTGAAAAAGACGGTTTTGTAGAAGCTGAATAATAGCGGCTCTGAGCCATATTTAGTTCATATTAAGCGGTCATAATCGGTGGCTTAACGGACTGAATACAGTCAATATCAGGGGCCAATTAATTAGGCCCCTGTTTTTTATCTTTTTTAGAATTTACTGAGGAATAGAGAATGGCAACTGTAACTGCAGCTCTAGTTAAAGAACTTCGTGAACGCACAGCTGCGGGCATGATGGAATGTAAAAAAGCACTTGTTGCTGCTGAAGGCGACATCGAGCTAGCAATTGAAAACATGCGTAAATCTGGCGCAGCGAAAGCAGCTAAAAAAGCTGGTAACGTTGCTGCTGAAGGCGCAATCATCATCAAAGAAGCAAACGGCGCAGCTGCTCTTCTTGAAGTTAACTGCCAAACTGATTTCGTAGCTAAAGATGCAGGTTTCCTTGCATTCGCTAACGAAGTTGCTGAAGTTGCTCTAGCAGAACGTCTAGAAATCGCTGCTCTTCAAGCTAAATTTGAAGAAGCGCGTATTGCACTAGTAACTAAGATCGGTGAAAACATCAACATCCGTCGCGTACAATTCGTTGAAGGTGTTGCACTAGCTTCTTACCGTCACGGCGAGAAAATCGGTGTTGTTGTTGCTGGTGAAGGCGAAGCTGAAACGCTTAAGCACGTTGCAATGCACGTTGCTGCATCACGTCCTGAGTTCCTAAACCCAGAAGACGTACCTGCAGACGTAGTTGAGAAAGAAAAAGCAGTTCAAGTTGAAATCGCTATGAACGAAGGCAAACCAGCTGAAATCGCAGAGAAAATGGTTGTTGGCCGTATGAAGAAATTCACGGGCGAAATCTCTCTAACTGGTCAAGCTTTCATCATGGAGCCTAAGCAAACTGTTGGCGCTATCCTGAAAGAGAAAGGCGCTTCAGTATCTGACTTCGTACGTCTAGAAGTTGGTGAAGGCATCGAGAAAGCGGCTGAAATGAGCTTCGCTGACGAAGTTGCTGCGGTACAAAAAGGTTAATCCTTAGCGTATTGTTTGAAAAAGACCGTGGCAAATGCTGCGGTCTTTTTATGAATAATGAATTATTTCCGACTTTTAGCTGTTATGAATGCAAACTGAGCTCTTCAGTTTTTATCCATGACTGTTAATCATCAACTCTTTGGAAGGTAAACTCCATGACTACGAACCCTAAACCAGTGTATCAACGTATTCTGTTAAAACTTAGCGGTGAAGCGCTACAAGGCGAAGAAGGTTTTGGTATTGACCCAACGATCCTTGATCGTATGGCTCAAGAAGTAAAAGAATTGGTTGAACTAGGCGTTCAAGTTGGTGTTGTTATCGGTGGCGGTAACTTGTTCCGTGGTGCTGGTCTTGCTGAAGCTGGCATGAACCGCGTTGTTGGTGACCACATGGGTATGCTTGCAACGGTAATGAACGGCCTTGCAATGCGTGACGCTCTTCACCGTGCTTACGTAAACGCACGTGTAATGTCTGCAATCCCTCTTAAAGGTGTGTGTGACGACTACAACTGGGCAGATGCAATCAGCCAACTACGTCAAGGTCGCGTTGTGATCTTCTCTGCTGGTACGGGTAACCCATTCTTCACTACGGATTCTGCTGCATGTCTACGTGGTATCGAAATCGAAGCTGACGTAGTTCTAAAAGCGACAAAAGTAGATGGTGTATTTACTTCTGACCCTGTAGCAAACCCAGACGCAGAGTTGTATGATACGTTGTCTTACAACACGGTTCTTGATAAAGAACTTAAAGTAATGGACTTGGCTGCATTTACGCTAGCACGTGATCACAAAATGCCAATCCGTGTATTTAACATGAATAAACCAGGCGCACTACGTCGCGTGGTTATGGGTGAAAATGAAGGTACATTAATCAGCGACGCTGACTAATTTTTCGGGCTTACTGAGGTGTTGTACCTTGGTAAGCTTATCCTTATCACTCCAAATAAAAAGCTTTCTTGAAGAAAGAACATAATCAAGGTGAAATTGTGATTAACGAAATCAAAAAAGACGCTCAAGAGCGCATGGTAAAAAGTGTTGATGCACTAAAAAACAGCCTGCAAAAGATTCGTACAGGCCGTGCGCACCCGAGCCTACTTTCTGGTCTTACTGTTGAGTACTACGGTGCTCCAACGCCTTTGACTCAAGTAGCTAACGTTATCGCTGAAGATGCACGTACACTAGCTATTACAGTGTTTGATAAAACACTGACTCCTCTAGTTGAAAAAGCAATCCTGACATCTGACCTAGGCCTAAACCCTATGTCTGCTGGTACGGTTATCCGTGTTCCACTTCCACCGCTAACGGAAGAGCGTCGTAAAGACCTAGTTAAAATCGTTCGTGGCGAAGCTGAAGGTGGCCGTGTTGCTATCCGTAACATCCGTCGTGACGCGAATGGCGATCTAAAAGCACTTCTTAAAGATAAAGAAATCTCTGAAGATGAAGATCGTAAAGCACAAGACGAAATTCAAAAGCTAACTGACGCTGCGGTTAAGAACGTAGACGAAGTTCTAGCTGTTAAAGAAAAAGAGTTGATGGAAGTTTAATTTTCCATATTCTTTTCTTTCCGGAAAAACGCTGTACTCACGGTGCAGCGTTTTTTTATGCTACTCTGTTCGACTATTAGAATTTGATTCACTCTTTTAT
Organism: Vibrio sp. 10N.286.52.F8; assembly: GCF_041468745.1. Classification (NCBI taxonomy): domain Bacteria; kingdom Pseudomonadati; phylum Pseudomonadota; class Gammaproteobacteria; order Vibrionales; family Vibrionaceae; genus Vibrio; species Vibrio sp. 10N.286.52.F8. The sequence continues at coordinate 118,003 of NZ_JBFRJF010000010.1, read as the reverse complement.
GCATAATTCTCAAGCGTTCACAGACTCTCTTCCTAAACACATTGCTATCATTATGGATGGTAATGGTCGCTGGGCAAAAGCTCAGGGCAAGCCTCGCGTCTTTGGCCATAAAAACGGTGTTCAAGCCGTTCGTAAAACTATCTCTTCTGCAGCCAGACTTGGCATTAAAGCCGTTACTCTTTTTGCATTTAGTAGCGAAAACTGGCGTCGTCCTGAAGAAGAAGTCGGTATCTTGATGGAACTGTTTATTTCAGTGCTGTCGAGTGAAGTTAAAAAGCTTCATAAAAATAATCTACAACTTCGTGTTATTGGTGATAAAAGTCGTTTCAATGATCGACTACAAAAGAAGATAGAAGAAGCGGAAGCTTTGACTAGCACCAATACGGGTATGGTTATTAATATTGCAGCTAACTACGGCGGTAAGTGGGATATTCAGCAAGCAATGACCTCTATTGCTCAACAGGTAAAGTCTGGTGATATTAATGTAGATGACATTGATGAAGCTATGATTACACAGCACCTGACAATGGCAGATATTCCTGAAGTCGATCTACTTATCCGTACCAGTGGCGAATGCCGCATTAGTAATTTTATGCTTTGGCAGTTGGCTTACGCCGAAATGTATTTCACTGAACAATTCTGGCCAGACTTTAATGAAGACAGCTTAGTAGAAGCTGTGACTTGGTTTGTTAACCGTGAGCGTCGTTTTGGATGCACCGGTGAGCAAATTAAAGCTCTGATGGACAGTTAATAAGGATTTTTTGGTTTGAAACAACGAATTATTACGGCGTTGATTTTAGCTCCCCTAGTTATTCTAGGTATTTTCGAGTTATCACTTCCTACATTTATTCTTTCACTAGCGGTAATCTCGCTATTGGGTTTTTGGGAGTGGACTCAGTTTGTTGAAAGCAAATCACGTTATGTAGCGTTGATTCCAACGGTTGTGGTCAGTGCTGCAAGTTTTGCTTTTATCCCTTTTGATGCATTTAGCCTTAATAACTTGTCTACTGCTCACTACGCCATTCTAACGATTGGCTCGATTTGGTGGGTAATCGCGAGTGGCATGGCGGTGACTTATCCTAAGTCTATGCCTGCATGGAAAGACTCTTCTCTTCTTCGTCACGTCTTTGGTGTGCTGACTCTGCTGCCATTCTTCTGGAGTGTGGTTATCCTGCGTGCTAACGGTATCGATGCTGATCCTTACCACGGTGCTAAACTGGTGATGTTTGTTTGCTTGCTTGTTTGGGCTGCAGATAGCGGCGCATACTTTTCAGGAAAGAGTTTTGGTAAGCGTAAAATGGCACCAGCGGTAAGCCCTAATAAGACGATTGAAGGTCTTATCGGTGGCATTATTACTGCGGTGATCGTGGCTTGGATCTTTGCTGACTTGTTTGACATCCAATTCACAAGCCCACTTCACATGATTGTTATTACCCTTGTGACCGTTGTTATTTCTGTTCTAGGTGACCTTGTTGAAAGCATGTTTAAGCGTGTTTCTGGGGTGAAAGACAGCAGTAATCTGATTCCTGGTCATGGTGGTATACTAGATAGAATAGATAGCTTAACGGCTGCATTCCCTGTCTTTGCTCTGCTTTATTTAGCATTCTAATAAAAAAGGGCAGTGATTCTGCCCTTTATTACATTTCTACGGTCATATGTGATGCGAAATCTAACTATCCTTGGCGCTACCGGCTCAATTGGTGCAAGTACACTAAAAGTCGTTGAGCAAAACCCAGATCTCTATTCAGTGGTTGCACTGGCTGCAGGCTCGAATGTTGAAAAGATGCTGGCGTTAGTTGAAAAGTGGCAACCAAGCTATGTTGCTATGGCTTGCTCTGATGCAGCGTCTCAACTGACTGAAGTGTTGTCCGTGAGTTACCCTAACGTAAAAGTACTTTCAGGCACTGAAGGCATGTGTCAGGTTGCTTCTCTAGAGGAAGTGGACACGGTAATGGCCGCGATTGTTGGTGCCGCTGGTTTACTTCCTACTATGTCTGCGGTTAAAGCGGGCAAGCGTATCTTGCTTGCAAACAAAGAAGCTTTGGTGATGTCTGGGCAGTTGTTTATCGACGCCGTGGAAAAATACGGTGCAGAGCTGCTTCCTGTCGATAGCGAGCATAATGCTATTTTCCAATGCCTTCCGCAGAACGTACAAACTAACCTAGGCCGCTGTAACCTTGAAGAAAACGGCATTAACCATATTCTTCTGACTGGTTCTGGTGGTCCTTTCCGTTATACCGATGTGGCTGAACTCGAATCAGTGACTCCTGAACGCGCAATTGCACACCCTAACTGGTCTATGGGGCCTAAGATCTCTGTCGATTCTGCGACTATGATGAATAAAGGGCTAGAGTACATTGAAGCGAAATGGCTATTTAATGCTTCTCAGGAGCAGTTAAAGGTCATCATTCACCCGCAGTCTGTGATTCACTCGATGGTTCAGTACAAGGATGGCTCTGTGCTTGCTCAAATGGGCGAACCAGATATGGCAACGCCAATCGCTTTGACGATGTCTTACCCTAATCGTACCGAGGCGGGTGTTAAGCCTTTAGACTTTACTAAAGTGGGTGAGCTTACCTTCTTAGAACCAGATTTCAGTCGTTACCCGTGTTTGAGGTTAGCGATTGAAGCGTGCTACTTAGGTCAGCATGCGACAACAGCCATTAATGCAGCAAACGAGATCGCGGTCGATGCTTTCTTGAACAATCAGGTGAAGTTTACCGATATTGCTGTCATTAACGAACACGTTATGAGCAAAGTATGTGAACAACATAACTCTGAGGGTTTAGATAGCTTGGAAAGCCTTCTCGAGCTCGATAATATGTCTCGTCAAATAGCCATTCAATTTATTAAAGAGCAGCTAGCATGAGTGGAATTCTGTGGAACTTCGCATCTTTTATCGTAGCGCTTGGCATTCTGGTTGCTGTTCATGAGTTTGGACACTTCTGGGTCGCTCGTCGTTGTGGTGTGAAAGTTGAAAAATTCTCGATTGGTTTTGGTAAATCAATCTGGAGTAAAGTGGGCCGTGATGGTACTGAATACAGCTTGTCAGTGATTCCACTGGGCGGCTACGTTAAGATGCTCGATGGTCGTGTTGACGATCTTTCTGAAGATCAACAGCAATACGCTTTCGACAAGAAGCCGCTTTGGAAACGAACGGCGATTGTGGGTGCAGGCCCTGCATTCAACTTTATCTTTGCGGTGTTCGCGTATTGGTTAGTATTTTTGATTGGCGTACCCGCGGTTAAGCCCGTGATTGGTGAAGTCACTCCACAATCTATTGCTGCACAAGCCGGAATTGAAACTGGAATGGAACTTAAATCTATTTCAGGAATCAAAACCGCAGATTGGGAATCAGTCAATATGGGGTTGATATCGCACATTGGTGATCAATCCATGACAGTGACGGTTGCTTCTCAAGACGACATCGGCTTTGAGCAACAAATGACATTGGATATTTCAGACTGGTCGTTCAACCCAGAAACTGAATCTGCAATGACAACGCTGGGCTTTAGACCGTATTCTCCAGAGATATCGACCGTACTGGCTCAAATCATTGATGATGGCGCTGCATACGATGCAGGTCTTGAAGCTGGCGATAAAATTGTTGAGATTAACGGGCAACCTATTGAACAGTGGCAGTCGGTTGTTGAGTTAATTCGTGCTAATCCAATGACATCATTGGACTTGGTCGTATTGCGAAATGGTGCCGAGCAGTCATTGGTTATGACACCAAAAAGTCGAGAGCTTTCTGATGGTTCGACAATCGGCTATGCAGGTATTGCTCCGGAAGTCGCAGAATGGCCAGAAGATTATCGCTTTGAGTTACAATTTGGTGTAATTGAGTCTGTAGGAAAAGCATTTGATAAAACAGGTCAAATCATTGGATTGACACTGACAATGCTTAAGAAGCTCATCGTTGGTGATGTTGGCTTAAACAACTTGAGTGGCCCTATTTCAATCGCTAAAGGTGCAGGTACAACCGCCGATTATGGTCTGGTTTACTTCTTGGGCTTTTTGGCTCTGATTAGTGTTAACTTAGGGATTATTAATTTGGTTCCGCTGCCTATGCTTGATGGCGGACATTTGCTGTTTTTCGCTATTGAGGCCGTTACTCGTAAACCGGTACCTGAGAAAGTTCAGGAAATGGGATACAGAGTGGGAGGGGCAATCCTCTTCTCATTGATGGCTCTGGCAATATTTAACGATTTTACTCGTCTGTGAATGGTTTCTCACAGGCATTGGTAGTAGCAAGGAATAATTAGAATAAGTATGGCGATTAAGCAAATTCTGTTCGCAAGTCTATTGGCCACTAGTGTGGCTGCGAACGGAGCACAAAACTTTGTAGTTCAAGATATCAAGATCGAAGGTTTACAGCGTGTTGCACTTGGTGCTGCTCTACTGAAAATGCCAGTACGTATTGGCGATGAAGTAGATGAAAGCGATGTGTCTGAGATCATTCGTGCATTGTATGCTTCGGGCAACTTTGAGGACGTTAAAGTACTGCGTGATGAAGGTGTATTGATTGTTCAAGTTCAAGAACGACCGACCATCGCAAGCATCTCATTCTCTGGTAACAAAGCGATTAAAGAAGAACAGCTTCAGCAGAATCTAGATGCGTCTGGTGTTCGTGAAGGTGAAGCTCTTGACCGTACAACGCTGAGTAACATTGAAAAAGGCCTTGAAGATTTTTACTACAGTGTTGGTAAGTACAACGCGACAGTAAAAGCGGTTGTGACACCTCTGCCACGTAACCGTTCTGACCTTAAGTTTGTGTTTACTGAGGGCGTATCCGCTAAGATTCAGCAAATCAACTTTATCGGTAATGAAGTCTTCTCTGACTCTGAACTGCTTAGTCGTTTCAATCTGAATGTTGATGTAGCATGGTGGAATTTCCTTGCGGATGAAAAATACCAAAAGCAAGTATTAGCCGGTGATATCGAAGCGCTGAAATCTTACTACCTTGACCGTGGTTACCTTAAGTTTAAGGTTGACTCTACGCAGGTGGCGATCTCTCCAGACAAAAAAGGTGTTTACATCACGCTTGGCCTCGATGAAGGCGAAGCCTACACCGTTAAAGATGTCTCTTTCCGTGGTGAATTAATCGGTCGTGAGGCTGACTTCGAAGCGTTAGTGCCATTCGAAGACGGCGATACGTACAACGGTTCTTCGGTAACGTCTTTGGAAGAGAACGTAAAACGAATTCTTGGTGAATCTGGCTACGCGTACCCACAAGTTCGTACGATTCCTGAATTTGACGATGAGACCAAAGAAGTGTCGTTGGTTATCAATGTAGAAGCGGGCAGCCGTATCTATGTTCGTGATATTCGATTCACGGGTAACAACTCAACGAAAGACGAAGTACTGCGTCGTGAAATGCGTCAAATGGAAGGCAGCTGGCTTAACTCTAAGTCCATTGATACCGGTAAGAGCCGTCTTAACCGTTTAGGTTTCTTTGAAACGGTTGATGTACAAACAGTGCGTGTTCCTGGCAGTGAAGACCAAGTTGATTTGGTTTACAACGTTAAGGAAGCGAACTCAGGCAGTATCAACTTTGGTGTTGGCTACGGTACTGAATCAGGTGTTAGTTTCCAAGTTGGTTTGCAACAAGATAACTTTGCAGGTTCAGGTAACCGTGTTGGCGTAAGTGCCATGATGAACGATTACCAAAAGAACGTGAGCTTAGACTACCGTGACCCATACTGGAACCTTGATGGTGTGAGCTTAGGCGGTAAGATCTTCTACAACGAATTTGAAGCCTCTGAAGCGGGCATCGTCGACTATACCAACCAAAGTTACGGTACCAGCCTAACATGGGGTTTCCCTATGGATGAGCTGAACCGTATCGAGTTTGGTGTGGGCTATACGCACAACAAGATCGGTAACGTACCGACTTATATCCAAGTTGAACAGTTCGCGAGAAGTATCGACCAATACGGTGACGAGCACATCTTAACCGATGACTTCGATATCAATATTTCATGGACGCGTAACAATTTGAACCGTGGTTTCTTCCCAACTGAGGGTAACCACCAACGTGCTTTCGCTAAAATGACGGTACCAGGCTCTGATGCTCAGTACTTCAAAATGCAGTACGATGTAAAACATTACATCCCGCTGACCAAAAAGCATGAGTTCACACTATTGATGCGCGGCCGATTAGGCTATGGTAATGGTTATGGTCAAACAGATGGTAACGATAACTTGTTCCCATTCTACGAGAACTACTACGCAGGTGGTTTTACAACCCTACGTGGTTTTGGCTCTAACTCAGCTGGCCCGAAAGCCGTTTACGGCAGCAGCACAGGTAATAACCCAACCTATGATACCGCTACTGATGATTCAGTGGGTGGTAACGCGGTTGCCTTAGCAAGCTTAGAGTTAATTGTACCAACGCCGTTTGCTTCTGATGAAGCGCGCAGCCAAATTCGTACCAGTGTCTTCTTCGATATGGCAAGTGTATGGGATACCGAGTTCGTAGACCGTGGCGCACCTAACAGTGGCGGCCAGTACTACTACGATTACTCTGATCCAACAAATTACCGTTCATCTTATGGTGCAGCCCTTCAATGGATGTCACCGATGGGCCCACTGGTTTTCTCTCTAGCGAAACCAATTAAAGTTTACGAAGGTGATGATGAGGAATTCTTCACATTCACCATTGGTAGAACTTTCTAATATTTAAAGGACAATATTTTGAAAAATATGATTAAAGCAGCAGGTTTAGGCCTTGTAGTTCTTAGCTCTTCTTTCTTTGCAACAGCTGCTGAAGCTGCGCAAAAAGTGGGTTATGTAAACACTGCACAAGTATTCCAGGCTCTACCTCAGCGTGAAGTTGTTCTTCAAAAAATGCAGGAAGAGTTCAAAGACAAAGCAGCTGAGCTACAGAGCATTCAAGCTGAAGCTAAAACGAAGATTGAAAAGCTTAAGCGTGATGGCGAGCTACTAGGTCCTGACGAAGTTGAGAAGCTACGTATCGAAGTAGGCCAACTAGACAGCAAGTACAAAATCAAAGCTCAAGCACTAGAAAAAGCAAGCCAACGTCGTGAAGCACAAGAGAAGCAGAAGCTATTCAAAGTGATTCAAGATGCTGTAACGAAAGTTGCAGAGAAAGAAGGCTACGACATGATCGTTGATATTCAAGCTCTGCAATACGGCAAGCCAGAATACAACATCTCTGAGAAAGTAATTAAAGCACTGAAATAAGTTTTATGAAGAATCTGACTTTAGCCGAATTGGCAACGATTACCGGGGGAGAGCTACACGGAGATGGTACAATTACCGTTTCAGCAGTCGCTCCGATGGATAAAGCGCAAGAAGGTAACATTACGTTCCTTTCTAACGTGAAGTACAGCAAGCACCTAGGTGACTGTAAAGCGTCCGCTATTATGGTTAAAGAGAGTGAGCGTCAACTGTGCAAGACTAACGTGATTGTGGTTAATGACCCTTATGTTGCTTTTGCTAAAGTTGCTCAAGCGCTTGATACTACTCCTGCTCCCGCAGCGGCTATTGCTGATTCTGCTTCAATCTCTAGCGAAGCAACCATTGGACAAAATGTGTCTATTGGCGCGAACGCTGTGATTGAGTCTGGTGTAGTACTTAGTGATGATGTGATCATCGGTGCTGGTTGCTTTATTGGTAAAAATGCAAAAATTGGCGCAGGCACTAAGCTGTGGGCTAACGTAAGTGTTTACCATGAAGTTGTGATTGGTGAAGGATGTCTGATCCAATCAAGTACTGTTATTGGCTCTGATGGCTTTGGCTATGCGAACGAGAAAGGTGAGTGGGTTAAGATCCCGCAAGTGGGTTCTGTTCGCATTGGTAACCGCGTAGAAATCGGCGCGTGTACTACTATTGACCGTGGTGCATTAGATGACACAATCATTGAAGATAACGTTATCTTAGATAACCAACTTCAAATTGCTCACAATGTTCACATCGGATATGGTTCTGCTCTTGCGGGTGGTACTATCATCGCAGGCAGCACGACGATAGGTAAGTACTGTATTATTGGTGGCGGCAGTGTGATTAATGGTCACATTGAAATCGTTGATGGCGTTACAATCACCGGTATGGGGATGGTAATGCGCAGCATCACTGAGAAAGGCATGTACTCTTCAGGTATTCCTTTACAGCCAAATAAAGATTGGCGTAAAACAGCAACGCGTGTTCATCGAATTGATGAAATGAACAAGCGTTTGAAAACCGTTGAAAAACTTATCGAGAAGAGCGCGGAATCATAATTCCAGCATTTCTAATAAAAGGCTCGCGTACAGCGAGTCTTTTTCGTTTATAATCCTTCTAATTAAATAAAGAATATATATAGGAATACGACTTTGACTACTGAACAGACAACGATGAACATTACTGAAATTCAGGAACTATTACCTCATCGCTACCCATTCTTAATGGTTGATCGTGTGACTAGCTTTGAAAAAGAAAAAACACTGACTGCGATTAAGAATGTCTCTGTTAACGAACCTCAGTTCACAGGCCACTTCCCACAACTTCCTGTATTCCCAGGCGTGTTGATCTTAGAAGCAATGGCACAAGCAACAGGCCTTCTAGCATTTAAATCTTTTGGTGCGCCTTCTGGCAACGAGCTTTACTACTTTGCAAGTGTTGATAAAGCAAAATTCCGTAAGCCAGTAGTACCTGGTGACCAACTGGTTATCGAAGTTGAATTCTTAAAAGAACGTCGTGGCATCGCATCGTTTAATGGTGTTGCTAAGGTTGACGGCGTAGTTGTATGTTCAGCTGAACTTAAATGTGCTCGTAGAGAGTTTTAATATGATTCATGAAACAGCGAAAATTCACCCGGCAGCAGTAATCGAAGGTGATGTAACTATCGGTGCTAACGTGACGGTTGGGCCTTTCACTTACATTGCTGGTAACGTGACCATTGGAGACGACACTGAAGTGATGTCGCACGTTGTGATCAAAGGTCACACAACCATTGGTAAAGAAAACCGTATCTTCCCACACGCTGTTATCGGTGAAGAAAACCAAGATAAGAAATACGGCGGCGAAGACACAACAGTTGTGATCGGTGATCGCAACGTAATTCGTGAAGCGGTTCAAATCCATCGTGGTACGGTTCAAGACAAAGCAACCACAGTGATTGGTGATGACAACTTACTTTGTGTTAATGCTCACGTAGCGCACGATGTTATTGTTGGTAACCACACTCACATTGGTAACAACGCTATTCTTGGCGGTCATGTAACGGTTGGCGACTACGCTGGTGTTATGGCACTTTCTGCGATTCACCCATTCTGCTCAATTGGTGCTTACGCATACATTGGTGGCTGTTCTGCAGTTGTTCAAGATGTACTGCCGTACGTGCTTGCACAGGGTAACCACGCGGCTCCATTCGGCCTTAACCTAGTAGGCTTGAAGCGTAACGGATTTGAGAAACCTGAAATTCGTGCACTACAGAAAGCGTACAAAGAGCTATACCGTTCAGGTAAAACACTTGAAGAAGCGAAAGCGGCTTTAGTGGAAATGGCAAAAGAGTTTACTTCGGTAGTTCCTATGCTTGAAATGCTAGAGAACTCTGAGCGCGGTATTATTCGTTAATACTCGATGTGGTTATGTACCAATCCGCGTAAGTATGACAATAATTACTTAATCAGATTGGTATAACAAAAAGATCGCTAATCATTAGGCGATCTTTTTTGTTTTAGGCAAGAAGGGAATTGGAAAACTATGGCACAGCAAGAAACAGCAACCAACAGCACGGACTTTGTTTCGAATGAACCACTGCGCGTAGGTATCGTTGTCGGAGAACTCTCTGGTGACACGCTTGGCGAAGGTTTTATCAAAGCAATCAAATCGCAGTACCCGAACGCTGAATTCGTGGGTATTGGCGGACCAAAAATGAAGGCGCTTGGTTGTGAGTCTCTTTTCGAGATGGAAGAGCTGGCCGTCATGGGCTTAGTTGAAGTACTTGGCCGTTTACCTCGCTTATTAAAAGTGAAAGCAGAGCTGGTAAAGTATTTCACTCAAAACCCGCCAGATGTGTTTGTGGGTATCGATGCGCCTGACTTCAACTTAAGACTTGAACTCGATCTTAAGAACGCCGGCATTAAAACGGTTCATTACGTGAGCCCTTCCGTGTGGGCTTGGCGTCCTAAACGTATCTTTAAAATCGACAAAGCAACCGACTTGGTTTTGGCCTTCCTGCCATTTGAGAAAGCGTTTTATGATAAATACAACGTTGCCTGTGAATTTGTTGGTCACACGTTAGCTGATGCTATTCCTTTAGAACCAAGCAAACAAGATGCACGTGAGCTGTTAGGCTTAGATCAAGACAAGCAATGGTTAGCTGTATTGCCGGGTAGTCGTGGTGGTGAGATGGGTTTGATTGCTCAACCATTTATCGAAACTTGCCAACGTATCAAGCAGAAGTATCCGGATATCAATTTTGTTGTTGCGCTCGTTAACGAACAGCGTAAAAAGCAGTTTACTGAAATCTGGCAATCGACCGCACCTGAGCTTGAATTCACGTTAGTCGAAGATACGGCAACCAACGTGATTACCGCCGCTGATTCTGTGCTCTTGGCTTCAGGTACCGTGGCTCTTGAATGTATGTTGCTTAAACGCCCTATGGTGGTTGGTTACAAAGTAAATAAGCTGACGGGTTACATTGTTAAGAAATTGGCGATCACTGAGTTTGTGTCACTGCCGAATATTTTGGCTGGTGAAGAGATTGTGAAAGAGCATATTCTTGAAGAGTGCCACCCAGACTTTTTGTTCCCGTCTGTCGATAAAATGCTATCAGCCGATAACAGTGCCTTGATCGAACGCTTTACCGAGATGCATCACTGGATCCGTAAAGACGCAGACAAACAAGCCGCTAACGCAGTATTGAAATTGATTGACCGACCTTTTGTTGAAGCATAAAGCGCTTACTTACAGAATATTAAGAGATTAGTTATGGCAGTAAAAGAGAAAAAAGAGCTTCCTCCATTTGAATACCCGCAAGGCTACCAGCTGTTTGCTGGCGTGGATGAAGTAGGACGTGGCCCTTTGGTTGGCGACGTGGTGACTGCTGCGGTTATCCTCGATCCAAACAACCCAATTGAAGGCTTGAACGACTCAAAGAAATTATCTGAGAAAAAGCGTCTTGCGCTGCTTCCAGAAATCAAAGAGAAAGCTTTAGCGTGGTCTGTCGGTCGTTGCTCTCCACAAGAAATTGATGAGTTGAATATTCTGCAAGCGACGATGGTAGCTATGCAGCGCGCTATCGCAGGTTTGAGCGTTCAACCTGATATGGCGTTGATAGATGGAAACCGTGTCCCAGAACTGCCGATGGATGGTCTTGCGATTGTGAAGGGTGACTTGCGAGTGGCTGAAATCAGTGCGGCGTCTATTATCGCAAAAGTCGTTCGTGACCAAGAGATGGAAGATCTTGATAAACTTCATCCAGAGTTTGGTTTTGCTAAGCATAAAGGTTACCCGACCAAAGCGCATTTCGAAGCGATTGAAAAACATGGTGTAACCGAGCATTACCGCAAGAGCTTTAAGCCAGTAAAACGTATTCTTGGTATAGATTAGAGCTTTACGTTAACTAGAGCTTGGCATCTAATAAAGTTGCTAACTTGTATTAGAAAAAAATAGAATACACACAGTTGTAATCCTAGGCTCAAACCTAGAACTCAGGAAAAATAATGTCAGATCCAAAATTTGTTCACCTACGCGTACACAGTGATTTTTCGATGGTGGATGGCCTATCTAAGGTGCCACCATTAGTTAAAAAAGTCGCTGAAATGGGTATGCCTGCTCTAGCATTGACCGACTTTACTAACCTATGTGGCTTGGTGAAATTTTACGGTACTGCCCATGGGTGTGGGGTTAAGCCAATTATTGGTGCTGACTTCTTGATGCAGTCTCCGGATTTTGGCGATGAATTAACCAAGCTCACTGTTATTGCAACGAATAATAAAGGTTATAACAACCTAACATTATTGATTTCAAAAGCTTACCTTCGTGGTCATGTTCAACATCAGCCTGTTATTGATAAAGAGTGGCTGATTGAACATGCCGAAGGCCTGATTCTTCTATCGGGAGCAAAAGAGGGTGAGATTGGTAAGGCGCTGCTGAAAGGCAATCGAGAGTTGGTTGCAAGCAGCGTTGAGTTTTACAAAACACATTTCGCAGACCGTTTTTACCTTGAGCTGATTCGTACTGGGCGCCCGGATGAAGAGTCTTATCTGCACTTTGCGTTGGAACTGGCTGAGCAGGAAGACTTGCCTGTTGTTGCAACCAACGAAGTAGTATTCCTAACTGAAGACCTGTTTGATGCCCATGAAATTCGTGTGGCGATTCACGACGGTTTTACAATGGTTGATCCACGTCGACCGAAAAACTATAGCTCACAACAATACTTGCGTAGTGAAGAAGAGATGTGTGAGTTGTTCTCAGACATCCCTGAAGCACTGGAAAACAGTGTCGAAATTGCTAAGCGTTGTAACGTAACAGTTCGACTGGGCGAATACTTCTTACCTAACTTCCCAACGGAAGGTTTGGCGATTGAAGACTTCTTGATTAAAAAATCAGAAGAAGGCCTTGAGCGTCGTTTAGCGTTTCTATTCCCTGATGAGAAAATTCGAGCTGAACGCAGACCGGAATACGATGAGCGACTCAAGATTGAGCTCGAAGTTGTCAACAATATGGGGTTCCCGGGTTACTTCTTGATCGTAATGGAGTTCATCCAGTGGTCAAAAGATAACGACGTACCAGTAGGTCCGGGTCGTGGTTCTGGTGCCGGTTCTTTGGTGGCTTACGCATTGGATATCACCGATCTTGATCCACTTGAATATGACTTGCTGTTCGAACGTTTCTTGAACCCAGAACGTGTATCTATGCCCGATTTCGATATCGACTTCTGCATGGATAAACGCGACCAAGTTATTGATCACGTAGCCGAGATGTACGGTCGTGATGCTGTTTCTCAGATCATCACCTTTGGTACCATGGCGGCAAAAGCGGTAATCCGCGATGTAGGCCGTGTATTGGGCCACCCGTTTGGTTTCGTCGATCGAATTTCAAAGCTTGTACCGCCAGACCCGGGTATGACGCTAGAGAAAGCATTCCTTGCTGAACCTGCATTGCCAGAGCTTTACGATGGCGATGAAGAAGTTCGTGAGCTGATTGATAAGTGTCGCATCCTTGAAGGTTGTACGCGAAATGCCGGTAAGCACGCAGGTGGTGTTGTTATCTCACCCACCACGATCACCGATTTTGCGCCAATCTATGCCGATGCAGAAGGTAACTTCCCAGTAACGCAATTCGATAAGAATGACGTTGAAACCGCCGGTTTGGTTAAGTTCGACTTCTTGGGTCTACGTACTCTGACCATCATCGATTGGGCGTTAGGCCTTGTAAACCCTCGCCTGAAGAAAGAAGGCAAAGAGCCGGTTCGTATCGAGTCGATTCCTCTTGATGACCAAGCGTCATTTAACCTATTACAAAATTCTGAAACCACCGCGGTATTCCAGCTGGAATCGCGTGGTATGAAAGACCTGATCAAACGTCTACAACCGGACTGTTTTGAAGATATTATCGCATTGGTAGCTTTGTTCCGTCCGGGTCCTCTGCAATCAGGCATGGTAGATAACTTTATCGACCGTAAGCACGGCCGAGAAGCGGTTTCATACCCAGATGAAACGTGGCAGCACGAATCGCTTAAAGAGACACTAGAACCTACGTACGGCATCATCCTGTACCAAGAACAGGTAATGCAAATCGCACAGATCCTCGCTGGTTATACGCTTGGCGGAGCGGATATGTTGCGTCGTGCGATGGGTAAGAAAAAGCCAGAAGAGATGGCAAAGCAGCGTGGTACCTTTAAAGAGGGCGCTGAAGCCAATGGTGTTGATGGCGAACTGGCCATGAAGATCTTTGACTTGGTAGAGAAATTTGCGGGCTACGGCTTTAACAAATCTCACTCCGCAGCATATGCACTGGTTTCTTATCAAACGCTATGGCTGAAAACGCACTACCCAGCGGAATTTATGGCTGCGGTAATGACGGCAGATATGGATAACACCGAGAAGGTTATTGGCCTTGTTGATGAATGTTTCCGTATGAAGCTCAAGCTTTTACCACCAGATATCAACTCAGGTTTATACCGTTTCAATGTGGATGAAGATGGCGCGATTGTTTATGGCATCGGTGCGATCAAAGGGGTCGGTGAAGGCCCTATTGAAGCGATCATTGAAGCGCGAAATAAAGGCGGTTACTTTAAAGACTTATTCGACTTCTGTGCACGCCTTGATCTGAAGAAGGTCAACAAACGTGTTATCGAAAAGTTGATTCTATCCGGAGCCTTAGATAGATTAGGTCCTCACCGAGCGGCAATGATGGCATCTTTGAAAGATGCGGTGAAGGCGGCGAGTCAACATCATCATGCCGAGTCTTTTGGTCAATCTGATATGTTTGGCGTGTTGACCGACGCTCCGGAAGAGGTTGAACACAAGTATACCCAAGTGCCTAAATGGCCTGAGAAGGTTTGGCTTGAAGGTGAACGTGAAACGCTTGGTTTGTATTTAACGGGTCACCCGGTTAACGCTTACATCAAAGAGTTAGCGAAATACACTAGCTGTCGTTTGAAAGATGCCACGCCAACGCGTCGTGACCAATCACTAACAATTGCAGGCTTGGTGATTGCTGCGAGAGTGATGACGACGAAGCGCGGCACGCGAATTGGTTTGATGACACTTGATGACCGTTCGGGCCGAATGGAAGTGATGTTGTTCTCGGATGCGCTCGATCGCTACGCAGAATTGCTCGAAAAAGACAAAATTGTGGTCGTTTCCGGACAGGTCAGCTTTGATGATTTCAATGGCGGGCTTAAAATGTCCGCGCGCGAGGTCATGGACTTAGGAAGCGCCCGTGAGAAATATGCTCGTGGGGTGTCGATATCTATCGACCAATCCCAAATTAACGGTCAATTTTTTGAACGCTTTAGTCAAATCTTAGAACCTTATAGAGCCGGAACGGTCCCAGTCAATGTATACTACCAGCGTGCCGACGCTAGAGCGCGGTTAACATTGGGCACAGAATGGCGCGTGACGCCAAGTGATACATTACTAGACGAATTAAAACAGCTGCTTGGAAATAGCCAAGTAGAACTCGAATTTAACTAAAATTTAGCTTCGCGAATGCGGAGCTGAATCAACAAGGATTCATAGATGAGCCTGAACTTTCTAGAATTTGAAAAGCCTATCGCTGAACTTGAAGCAAAAATCGAAGCGCTACGTGACGTTTCGCGTCACGGTGGTGACACAGCGGTAGATCTAGACAAAGAAATCGAACAACTAGAGAAAAAAAGCTTAGAGCTTAAACAGAAAATCTTTAGTGACTTAGGTGCATGGCAGGTAGCTCAACTTGCTCGTCACCCTCAACGTCCTTACACCAAAGATTACCTGGAGCATGCATTCACAGAGTTTGAAGAGATGGCGGGCGATCGCGCTTACGCTGACGACAAAGCTATTGTGGGTGGTATGGCTCGTCTAAATGGCCGTCCTGTTATGGTTATTGGTCACCAGAAAGGTCGTGAGACTAAAGAGAAAGTGATCCGTAACTTTGGTATGCCAAAGCCAGAAGGTTACCGTAAGGCGCTACGTCTAATGGAAACTGCTGAGCGTTTCAACATGCCTATTATTACTTTCATCGACACAGCGGGCGCATACCCAGGTGTTGGTGCTGAAGAGCGTGGTCAATCTGAAGCTATCGCTAAAAACCTAAAAGTGATGGCTGGCCTTTCAGTTCCTGTTATCTGTAACGTTGTGGGTGAAGGCGGTTCTGGTGGTGCACTAGCGATTGGTGTTGGTGACTACGTGAACATGCTTCAGTACTCTACGTACTCAGTAATCTCTCCAGAAGGTTGTGCTTCAATCTTATGGCGCGATTCAGATAAAGCACCACAAGCAGCTGAAGCGATGGGCCTGATTGCTCCTCGTCTTAAAGAGCTTGAGCTTATCGACGAAATCATTCCTGAGCCTCTAGGTGGCGCGCACCGCGACCCTGCACAAACCGCTCAAAACATGAAAGACATGTTAGTTAAACAGCTAGAAGAGCTAGAGCAGTTTGATAACGAAACGCTGCTTGAGCGTCGTTACCAGCGTCTAATGAGCTACGGCTACTGCTGATAACTTGCCTTAGCGATAAGGCTAGCTATACGAACAAATGATGAAAGGGTTGGACTCAGTGCCAACCCTTTTTTATTATTAAAACATTATCCCTTAACACACGATCTCTTGGTTTATTAGCCTCATGACACACTTAATTGATACCTTCACATCTGTACTTGATCAAAGCGCGCTTAAGCCTTGTCGGTTGATCGTCGCTTTCAGTGGTGGTGTCGATTCACGAGTGTTGTTGGAGTTGGCTGCCCAATTCGCTAAGTCCCATCACATCGATTGCTGTGCGGTACATGTTCACCACGGCTTAAGCAACAATGCTGATTATTGGGCAGAGCAGTGCAAAACATGGTGTGATGCTTTGTCGGTATCCTTGTTCATTGAACGAGTCTCGCTAGATATTAGCCGTGGAGAAAGCGTTGAAAAGCTGGCTCGAGACGCGCGATACCAAGCCCTTAAAAAGCATATTAGACAAGGTGATGTGTTAGTGACAGGCCAGCACATCGATGACCAAGTCGAGACCTTCTTGTTAGCTCTTAAGCGTGGCAGTGGTCCGAAAGGGCTCTCTTCAATGGCGAAAGTGATGCCATTTTCAGGTGCTCATATCGTTCGCCCACTGCTGTCGGTGACGAGAACGGATATTGAAGTGGCGGCGCGCGATATGGCTTTAACTTGGGTAGAAGATGAGAGTAATCAAGACGTTCGCTTTGACCGTAATTTTATTCGTCATCAAGTCACTCCGACACTGACCGAGCGTTGGCCTAGTTTTCGAGAATCGGTCAGTCGTAGTGCTCAGCTATGTGCAGAGCAAGAGTTACTGTTGGATGAGTTGTTAGAATCTCACTTACAACAAGCTTTGACTGAGAAGCACAGCTTAAGTATTGAGGTATTATCTCAGTACTCTGATTTACTGCGTGCACGCTTATTAAGAATGTGGCTGAGCCGCTGTAATCAACCGATGCCGAGCCAAAAGCAGCTCAAACTTATATGGGATGAGGTGGCATGTGCTCAGGCAGACGCCAACCCTAAGCTGGTGTTGAATGAGGTTGAGGTTAGACGTTTTAATCATCAGCTCCATGTCGTAAAAGAGACCAAAGACTTGTCGAACTGGCAAAGTGATATCTCGATGGAAGAGAGCTTAGTTTTGCCTGACGGTTTAGGGGAACTACACTTAACTTCAGCGGCGAGTGATGGTGTATCTAACCACTGTGATGCGCAACATTTTAGTCTCAACACAACGAGAGGAACACTGCGAGTGATATTTAACCCTGAGGGATTGTCAGCACACCCTGTTGGGCGCGGTCATAGCAGGAAGCTTAAGAAGTTGTTTCAAGAGTACCAAGTACCCAGTTGGTTAAGACGCAGAACGCCGATATTAATGGATGGCGATCGAGTGATCGCTGTTTTAGGCTTATTCGTAGATAAAAACTACGAAGGTCAAGATTGTGAAGCGCTTTGGAGCAAGTAGAAAAAGTTTATGTCACAATTCACCGTCACTTTAATAAAAATAATTAATGGAATATGCAATGAAGAAAATTACACTAGGATTAGTTCTTGGATTTGGACTATTGAGTGGTAACGCTCTGGCGGCTGATGTTGCTGCGGGTCAAGCTAAAGCAGCAATCTGTGCGGCATGTCATGGTGCAGACGGTATCGCAGTGATCCCTGGCTATCCAAACCTTAAAGGTCAAAACGAGCAATACATCGCTTCATCAATTAAGGCCTATAAGAATGGCCAGCGCACCGGCGGTTTGGCCGCTGTAATGCAGGCTCAAGCTTCAATGCTGAGTGATGAAGACATCGCGAATCTAGCCGCTTACTACGCAAGCCTTAAGTAAAACCTTCTCAAAGCGCTGATTAAACAAGATGATAAATTTCGAGCCAGAGCTTTAAAGCTCTGGCTTTTTTCATTGAATGTTTACTATAGCTAACCGATAATGAGCCATTCGCACAGTTTAAGGGATGAACATGAAAAAGATTGAAGCCATTATCAAGCCATTCAAACTTGATGATGTACGTGAAGCACTTGCAGAAGTGGGTATTACGGGTATGACAGTATCTGAAGTTAAAGGCTTTGGACGTCAAAAAGGTCATACTGAGCTATACCGCGGCGCAGAGTACATGGTCGACTTTTTACCTAAAGTGAAACTAGAAATCGTTGTGACCGACGAAGTGGCTGACCAATGTGTTGATACCATCATTGAGACGGCTCAAACAGGTAAAATTGGTGACGGTAAGATCTTCATTACTGAAGTTGAACGTGTGGTACGTATTCGTACTGGCGAAGAAGACGAAGACGCCGTATAAAAAAACTATTACCCTAAAAGGAGCGTTTATCGCTCCTTTTTCATCTCTGGTAGGGTGCTGTATGTTTAAGAAAACCATCATTGTTATCACGTTATTGATAACGCTTGCTGTCGTTAGTTTTCATTTTATCTTCGTGATCCCGAATAAACCCAACCTGATCATTTCCTCTCAAAGTACCAGTAACGACATCTACAGTTGCTACCAAAACTCTGCACCGAAAGCGATTGATGTGTCTGATGGCTTAGACATTACGGTGTGGAATATCTACAAGCAAAACCGAAATAATTGGCAGAGTGAGTTAAATAAGCTGTCGGCAGGTAGCGATTTAGTCTTGCTGCAAGAAGCTAGTATGACAGAAGGACTTCGCCAATGGGTAATGAGCGGACAGTGGGGAAGCACACGTGTTAATGCGTTTGAGGCCTTTGAGCAAAGTGCTGGGGTACTCAACCTAGCAACCCATTTACCGATTGAAGCGTGTGCTTATACTCATGAAGAACCTTGGCTTCAACTGCCTAAATCGGCGCTTTGGTCGCGTTACCAACTAAACAATGGCGAAGAGCTGGCTGTGATTAATATCCACGCTGTGAACTTTACCTTTGGTACGGAAGATTACGAGGCTCAGCTCAAGAGCTTAACTGACAATCTGCAAAAGTATCGTGGGCCGGTTATTTTTGCTGGGGACTTTAATAGCTGGAGTGAAGCTCGCTTTGCTGTATTGAAAGATGCGTTGGAGAAGGTTGGTTTGACGGAAGTTGCCTTTGAGCCAGATAACAGAACTCAGTTCATTACAGGACTGGTGCTCGACCATGTGTTCTATCGAGGGCTAGAGGTAGAAAAAGCAAAAGCGCCCATTACGGACGCTTCTGATCATAACCCTATGCGAGTGACCTTTAAGGCTAAATAGTGATTAGCTATTAGTCATTGGAACTTAACCATTCGCACGGTGGTTACCTTGGGAAATCTAACGGAACAATAGGCTAGAGAGTCTTCGCTAGCCTTATCTCTTCTACTTAAAAGATTAAAATGTAGAGCGCCCAGATTAGGTAGTAGCCAACCCATGGTAAGCCTGAAATCACAAGCGCTTGCCCGCGTTCAAACTCAGTCCACGTTAATACCGCAGCATAACCTAGCACGATGTACCATGGCAGAAGCAGTGGTAATGAGCTAGCAAACTGTGACCAATCATTAGTTAGCGGTAACTTGATCAAGCCATTTAAGCTGTTCAAGTCGGCAGCGTAGTTCATCACATGTCCATGCTTGAGTATCAGGCTTGCGTAGCTTGCTACATCACCTAAAACAGCTGGGAATATAACAACCGATGCCGCTGCAAACCATCGCCAAAAGCTGTGCTGATGTTGGCTTGGCTTGGTTGCTAGGTTAAACCAGAATGCCAATAGAACGATGGTTAATGTTCGGCCAAATACGTCGCTGATGATTTCACTTGCGAGTAAGGTATTGCTGTCAAGTAACGCCAATTGGTCAGGGTTCGTTTGAGCCAGTTGCTGCGAGAGCTCTGCACTTAACCATGCAAAATCTACATTCGAAAAATAAGCACCCCAAAACAAAAATGGGCTGAGCATTAATACGACGTAGGGTTGCCATCCCCAAGCACTTCGTTGATAAAGCGCTAAGAAACAAGCTGTTGGCGAACGGAATATATCCAACAGCATGACGAGTGGGTTACTTGACGGGTTCATACACTTACCTTAGTTACATCAACATACAGCTTCAGTTTTTGTCCTGGCTGTAGGTATTTTTTGTTCTGCAAAGTGTTCCATTTTACAACATCTGTACTTTTTACTTTGAACTTTGATGCAATACCGCTGACTGTGTCACCTGATCTTACGTTATAAAAGATCGTACGGATGATGGCGCCGTCTGAGCCGTTCTTCCAAATGACCAGTTCTTGACCAACTCTAAGCGTGTCGCGTGGTCCCATGCCATTCCACTTAGCCAGTGATTGATGAGAGACCTTATTTGCGCGTGCAATCGTCCATAGGCTGTCACCACTTCTTACAGTATGGCTGAGCTTATATTGACCACGACTCTTCGACTGTGTGCTTGCTAGGCGGTTTGAGGCGCTTAGGGCGTATGTCTTGTCGTCTTTGGTGGATGTTGGGATAAGTAAGTGCTGGCCAATACGAATATTGTTGTTGCTCAAACCGTTTGCAGAGCGGATCACTTTGCTGGTGGTGTTATATTTGCTTGCCAGTACGCTAATGCTGTCACCAGATTGAACCTTGTAACGCACCAACTTCATGCCTTTGCCTTTATTGGCAGCGACTTCTTTGTTGAATTTCTCAACTGAATCTAAAGGAAGTAATAGTTGTTGGTGTTTCTCTGGTGCCGTTGCCCATTGGTTGTAAGCCGGGTTGTAACCTTGAAGTTCTTTGACAGGAATGCCTGCGTAGTTCGCAGCAATGGCTAAATCAAGCTGTTCTTCAGGGTTAACCAGAGTCAGCACTGGCTTATTCGGGATCGCCGGAATATCGATGCCATACTTTTCTTGGTTGGCAATGACATCTGCTAGAGCAAGCAGTTTAGGTACATAGCTGCTGGTCTCTTTTGGTAAGTCCAAAGAGAAAAAGTCGATTGGCTTGCCAAGCTTCTTGTTCTTGCGGATTGCGCTGTTTACTCGACCACCACCACTGTTATAGGCAGCAATCGCATGATTCCAGTCGCCATCGAAACGTCGGTTAAGATCTGAGAGGAAGTCCAATGCGGCGTCGGTAGAGGCGGCAACATCGCGGCGGCCGTCATACCAAAAGTTCTGTTCAAGCCCGTAGTCTTTGCCAGTGCCTGAAATGAATTGCCATAGACCAGCAGCACTGCCATGAGAGTAGGCAAACGCATCGAAAGAGCTTTCTACAACGGGTAGTAGTGCCAATTCTAGTGGTAAGCCTTTTTCTTCAATCTTAGTCGTGATCAGATACAAGAAAGGTTCAGCACGCTTTGATACTGTTTTTAGATGACTCGGGTGCTTGAGATACCAAGTTCGGTAGTAGTCGACCTTCTTTTGGTCTGGCACTTCCATTTCAAGTTGCATCGCAATGCGTTTCCAAACATCTTCTTGTGTTTGTGGAGTAACGACAGGTGCTTCAACTTTTTGATCTTCTTTGGCTGTTGCTTCTGATGAAACGTTCGCTTGAGAAACTTCTTTAGTAGGAGATGTGTTGGTTTGCTCGGAAGCTTGGTCTGGATTCTCTGACTGAGTTAATTGGCAACCAGAAAGTAGTAATACCAAAGCCCAGCTGTACTTAACTCGCATGTTACAGCCTTTTTAATTAACGGCCGATGATAATACTTGCCACCCCCTATGAGTGACAAGTCTGTATTTGTTAAAATTCGTTCTTCCACGCACGTAAAGCGGTGAATACCGATAAAGGATCGGTCTGCTCGGTGCGATTAGACACTGATTTCACTACACTTGGCTCGGTATAGCGCAGGAAGGGGTTCACAAACTTCTCTTGTCTCAAATTTGTGGGGATGGTCGACTTATTTTGAGCGCGAAGTCGGTTCACTTGGTCGCGATATTGCTGCAAATGTTGGTTATCAGGCTCTACGGCTAATGCGAAAGCGATATTGGCTGCAGTGTACTCATGTGCACAATAAACTTCGGTTTCTTGAGGCAGAGCCGTGATCTTATTCAGTGCATCGAACATCTGTTGTGGTGTGCCTTCCATGATTCGGCCACAGCCCGCAGAGAACAACACATCACCACAAAACAGTTTGGCATCGCCCACATAACCAATATGACCCGCAGTATGGCCACTGAGCCCTAGGACGAGGAATACTTCGCCAAACAGTTCTAATTGATCACCATCATCGACCGGATGAGTTAAGGTAGGGATAGGTTCATTCCTTGGACCGACAACATCCACGCCGGGAAATTGTCTAACGAGTTCTGGAACACCACCAATGTGATCGTGGTGGTGGTGTGTAATCAAGATTGCATCTAAAGTTAGCTCATGGTGTGCCAAGTACTCTAATACTGGAGCCGCATCACCAGGGTCGACGACAGCACAACGGCGATCGCTATTTTGAATCAGCCAGATGTAATTGTCGTTAAATGCAGGTATGCTTTTGATATGTAACATTATTGGTTCTCCAGTCACTATTAGTGCGACAGAATAAGTGAGACAGATTATTGATGAAGCCAGCACGTAGCAGAAAGAAGTTTGAACGTCCTTACACTTGGGCGCAATTGCACAATGGGGACTGGTTGAGAGAATCTATTCAAACTCGACTCGATGAGTGGTGCCCAAAGCTATTTGGTTACCATATGCTCAAGCTCGGTGGCCTCAGTAGTGAGATTTCTAGCTGCACATGCAACATTCAACATCAAGTAAACCTAGATATCCAGAACCCATTACATAATGTGATAGCGGATGGCTATAATTTACCCTTTTTGGAGAAAAGCTTTGATGTTGTAGTACTGAGTCATCAGCTAGATTATAGCAATGACCCGCATCGCTTATTGAGAGAAGTCGATCGAGTGATGATGGACGATGGCTATATCATTATCACGGGCTTCAACCCAATCAGTGTCACTGGGCTTGCCAGTTTGATGCCTTGGCGAAAGAACAGCTTGCCTTGGAGTGGGCGTATGTACACGCCAAGTCGAATTAAAGACTGGTTAGGTGTACTTAACTATGAAGTAATTCATTGTGACACCTACGCGCTGTTTCCGATGAGTAAGTATCAAGCGATGTGGACGTGGTTGGAGAACAGCTTAGGTGGTTGTGCATCCTTCGCCGGAAGCCAATACTTTATTGTTGCTCGTAAGCGTACTTACCCGCTAAAACCCATCAAACCACATTGGCACCTCAAGCGACGTTTCTCGCCTGTTGGGGCAAGTTTTAGAACCAATACGCGCCGTACAATGGATTCAGCCAAAGCGTCATATCCGCTAAAAACAGAAAAAGCCGATTAGTTGTCGGCTTTTCATCTATCAATTCGATTGAGAAATTGTCAATTAGTTTAAGAAATTATAAATCGCTTTCTGAAATGTGCGTCTAATTAAAAAGACGATTAGCTTGGTTGATAGCCCGTATCTTCTAGAGTCGGATTCTCCGCTGCATTTCGCGCTAAATCATCACACATTTCGTTTTCTCTGTGTCCCGCGTGTCCTTTTACCCAGCGCCAATCAACGCTATGGCGAGCGGTTTCTTTATCGAGCCTTTGCCACAGATCGGCATTTTTAACCGGTTTCTTGTCGGCTGTTTTCCAGTCACGCTTTTTCCAGTTATGAATCCACTGTGTGATGCCTTGACGCACGTATTGGCTATCTGTGGTCAGAATCACAGAGCAAGGTTCTTTGAGGGCTTGGAGAGCAACGACAGCGGCGAGCATTTCCATACGGTTATTGGTTGTTAGCGTGAAACCTTCTGCTAGCGTCTTCTCGACTTTTTTGTAGCGAAGTACGATGCCATAGCCGCCGGGACCAGGGTTGCCTAAACAAGAACCATCAGTGAAAATTTCAACTTGTTTCGTCATGATTTGATACTATTACCTCAAGCACATTATCGGCATAGTCTGACACAGTTATCCTTATGAATACCAGTAGCACTCCAGAACAAAGCACGAACGAAAAAAACAGTTCGAACGAAAATAAGCGCATTGTTGTACTCGATACCGAAACCACCGGTATGAATACAGAAGGTGGCCCTCACTATATGGGTCACCGCATCGTTGAAATTGGTGCAGTAGAGATCATCAACCGTAGGCTGACCGGGCGTCATTTCCACGTCTACATCAAGCCCGATCGTGCGATTCAAGAAGAGGCGATTGGCGTTCACGGTATTACCGATGAATTCTTGATTGATAAGCCTGAATACCAAGACATTCATAAAGAGTTTCTCGACTTTATCAAAGGTGCGGAGCTGGTGGCTCATAACGCGCCCTTCGATACGGGCTTCATGGACTATGAGTTTGAGAAGCTCAACCCAGCGATAGGTAAAACGGATGACTACTGTAAAGTTACCGATACCTTGGCAATGGCGAAGAAGATATTCCCAGGTAAAAGAAACAACCTAGATATCTTATGTGACCGTTACGGTATCGATAACTCGCACCGTACTCTCCACG
This sequence comes from Vibrio sp. 10N.286.52.F8, assembly GCF_041468745.1. NCBI lineage: Bacteria > Pseudomonadati > Pseudomonadota > Gammaproteobacteria > Vibrionales > Vibrionaceae > Vibrio > Vibrio sp. 10N.286.52.F8. The sequence goes on along the minus strand of NZ_JBFRJF010000010.1, from coordinate 93,461 downwards.
GCGCATTGCTCGATGCGGAGATCCTAGCCGACGTCTACTTATTGATGACGGGTGGTCAAACTTCGCTGCAATTTAACGCTGGTCAACAGGAAGGCGAAGCCGAAAGCATACGAAGAGTAGAAAGTGGTCGAAAATCCCTAAAGGTTTTACGAGCTACGGCCGATGAAGTAGAAGCGCATCAAAGTCGTTTAGATCTCGTCGAGAAAAGCGGAAGCTGCCTCTGGCGTCAGTAGGGAGAAAGTATGTTAAGGGTATTGGCTACCGGTTGCTTATTGCTGTTAAGTTTTGGCTTACATGCAGCAACAGAATCCGTTATGAGTTTATTGGACAACCGTTTTAGAGTTGATCCCAGTATTGAACAAGTCACCTTTGTGATTTATCGAGCCGATAACTCTAAACCTGTCGTTTTGGTTCGCCCTGATGGCAAGAAATACTACTCTTGGCGCAATGCTGATAATGTCCGTTGGTACGAAGAATCGTCCATGGACATTATCTCTATCGACAATCCGATGCCCGGCCCTTGGCAAGCGATAGGTAAAGTTTCCCCTAAGAACAATATCAAGCTGCTGTCTCATCTTGTTTTGGATGCTAATGAGTTCCCAGATAAGTTGTATCAAACAGAGCGCATCAAATTTACCGCTCGACTGACTTCTGATGGCAAGCCGCTGGTGCTGCGCGATTTTCTCGATCGCGTGAAGCTTAAGGTTACCTTTACTAAGTTTGTTGAAAACGAAGAGTCTTTGGTGAGAGAAGCGCGCCCGGTGCCGGTTGTGATGGGCGAGTTTGCCGATGATGGCGCTGATCTTGATGAAAAGGCCGGAGATGGTGTGTTCACTGTCTCTTTGCCAATTGATATCGAGCCCGGTAAATACCGAGCGCGTATTACCTCTGGTAATGGCGTGTTCCTGCGAGCGCAAGAGCAAGAAGTCTTGGTTTACCCAACACCGATCACTAGCACCTTCATTCAATCACGAAAAGAGGGTTTACCTCATACTATTGTGGTGTCTGGTGAACAGGGGATGATCGCACCGAGCTCGTTAGCGGTTCATGTTGAGCACAAGGCTTCTGATGAATATGTGATGTACAAGCAGGGGCAAGCTGAAGTCGACGCAATGAAAGTCGCTTTAGAGGTGCCTTATAATGGCGATTTAGGAATTTATAATTGGTCAGGGATGGTTTATGCCACTGATGCTTCAAGTCAGCGCCCGCTGATTTTTCCAATTACCGAGCAGTCGTACAGCGTTGTTGAAGATATCGACTTAGCAGAGTCACGACGTCTTCAAGAAGAAGCTCTTGCTGAACAGAAGCGTATCGCAACAGAGTTGATGATCCTTCAAAAACGTGAAGATGACAGACAGCGCAGTATGATCATTATTGCGGTGGGTAATGTGGTCGCTATTCTATTGGGCTTATTGATTTGGTTTGTGGTTCGTAAGGTCAAGGCGAAGAAAAAAGCGTTACCTGAGATGCAGCTCAAGGCGCCCAAGTAACTCGCTTAGATGATTAGATTGTCTAGAGAGAATAAGCTGCTAGATAAAGCATTGGAATTTGTGGCAACGAAATCATGAACAAAAAAACGGGACTCATACTAGTCCCGTTTTTGTTTCTTTTTCTGGCCTTAAGCGACGTTATCAATCGATTGGTCTGGGTACTGAGATTTTGCTGCAAGCTCCTCTGGTGAGAAGTCATCCACGTTAATCGTGTACAGTCTATGTTCCTCAGCGCTAATCAGAAGATTTGCTTCGTCTTGCGTTAAGATACCTTTCTCAAGTCCCAACTGAGCAACAAGATCAAGTCGTAAGAAGGCACGTTTTTGATGTGTCTCTTTGCAGACTTTGTCGAACAGAGGTTCAGCTTGAAGAATCACTTCTAGCGCTTTTTCAATCTTACCTACTGGGTTGTATTCCGTCGCTTCTAGGTATTGGCCGCGACCTATACGAGAGCGTGTTTCGCTTGGTGTTTGTAGAATGTGCGCAACTTTGCTATCGAGCTTGTCGTTTGGAGCACGACGGATACGACCAAATGGCATTAGCACAACACGAAGCAGACGACCAATCACAGGGTTAGGGAAGTTCGCTAAGAATTCATCAATCGCCACTTCAGTCTGACGTAAGCTATCTTGCATCCCCCAATGTACTAACGGTAGATCTTCAGCGTGGCTGCCTTCACTTTCAAAGCGCTTCAACGTTGCTGAACCGAGGTAAAGTTGACTTAAGATATCACCCAGTCTTGCTGATAAACGTTCTCTACGCTTCAGTGATCCGCCTAGAACTGCCATTGAAATATCAGACAGTAGCGCTAGGTTTGCACTGTAGCGGTTTAGCTGTTGGTAGTAACGCTGTGTCTGTTTATCTGTTTTATTTGAAGGTGTTGGCGCATCAGAACCACGACCATCGGTTAAACCAAACCACAAGCTGCGGACTAGGTTGCTCATCGTAAAGCTAACGTGCCCTGCTAACGCTGAATCAAACTTATCAAGCGCATCGCTGCTTTCAGAATAAGCCGCTTCCATTTCGTTCAGTACGTAAGGGTGACAGCGAATCGCACCTTGACCATAGATGATCATTGAACGAGTCAGGATGTTTGCGCCTTCAACCGTAATCGCGATAGGCGAGCCTTGGTAGCCACGAGCTAGGAAGTTCGATGGGCCTAAACAAATGCCTTTACCACCGACGATATCCATCGCATCAATGATGCTGCGCTGGCCACGGTGAGTACAGTGGTACTTAACGATTGCAGAGATAACCGAAGGCTTTTCACCAAGGTCGATGCCCGCAACGGTTAGGTTACTTGCAGCGTCCATTACATAAGCGTTACCTGCAAGGCGTGCAAGTGGCTCTTCAACCCCTTCCATGCGGCCAATAGGTTGTTTGAACTGGCGACGAATGCGAGCGTAAGCACCGGTTGCCAGCGCAGCCGATTTAATGCCGCCCGTTGAGTTTGAAGGCAGTGTGATACCACGACCAACAGATAGACACTCAACTAGCATACGCCAGCCTTGTCCTGCCATTTTCTGACCACCAATGATGAAATCGATAGGAACGAAGAGATCATCACCTTGGGTTGGGCCATTTTGGAACGGTACGTTTAGTGGGAAGTGACGATTACCAATCTTCACGCCTTTTAAATCTGTAGGGATAAGCGCACAAGTGATACCGAGCTCTTGCTTGTCACCAAGTAGGCCGTCTGGATCTCGTAATTTAAACGCAAGTCCCAATACTGTTGCGACAGGTGCAAGGGTAATGTAGCGCTTGTTCCAAGTGAGGCGCATACCTAGAACTTCTTCGCCTTGCCATTGACCTTTGCATACGATGCCGTAATCGGGGATTGAGCCGGCATCTGAGCCTGCTTCTGGGCTAGTTAGGGCAAAACAAGGGATCTCTTTACCTTCCGCTAAGCGGGGTAGGTAGTGGTTTCTTTGTTCTTCTGTACCGTAGTGCTGCAATAGCTCACCGGGGCCTAACGAGTTAGGTACTCCAACGGTTGATGACAATACACTAGAAACGCCTGTTAGCTTCTGTAGAACCAAAGATTGAGCGTAAGCTGAGAACTCTAAGCCGCCGTATTTTTTCTTGATGATCATGGCGAAGAATTTATGGTCTTTCAGGTATTGCCATACTTCTGGTGGCAAATCAGCAAGCTCATGAGTGACTTGGTAATCATTGACCATTTCACACACGATATTTACTGGACCATCTAAAAACGCTTGCTCAGCTTCAGAGAGTTTCGGGTCAGCAATGTTCTGAAGTTTCTTCCATTCAGGTTTGCCTTTGAACAGCTCTGCTTCCCACCATACTGTGCCGGCTTCTAGTGCTTCTTTTTCTGTCTGAGACATCGCCGGTAGAACTTTCTTAAATAAAGAGAGTGCTTTTTGGCTGATCAGTGTCTGACGAATGGTCGGTACAGCAAAGATCGCAACGGCTAATAGATAGCAAAGCCAGCCGGTAACAGCCACGCCGCCAAGCAGTGTTAATGCTACCATTGCGCCGGTTAATACAACTAATGCACGTACCAGACTAACTCTATGGTAAAGACAGACGCCTAAGATGGCGGTCATGCCGAGTAGGGAGAGCAATATGTTCATGATCGATTTCCTTTTCAGAGATCACTTATTGTTATTAAGTTTTAGGTAAGAGGTCTAACCAGTCAAGTGTAAACAAAATATTAAATATTTGTAAAACTCCAAGGTGAGTAAAAAGTGATCTCAATAGAGTTAAAGTTCTAATTGTGAGAGGTTGGTGGCGAATATTTGGACGGATTTACAACGACAAGTTAATTAAGGTGGCAATCTTTGGGCTTAAGTGTCGACACTATTTCATGTTTGTGGGTAAACTCAGCTATAAAGAGGGGAAAACCCTCAGTTCTCATTTCACGCACTTTAAGCTGCGTCAAAAAAAATAAGAGATAAGTCTTATGTACCAAGACCTAATCAAAAGTGAATTAAACGAAGCTGCTGACGTTCTGAATAAGTTCCTGAGTGATGACCATAACATCGCTCAAATTGAAGCGGCGGCAAAACTGATTGCTGACTCATTCAAACAAGAAGGCAAAGTGCTTTCTTGTGGCAACGGTGGTTCACACTGTGATGCAATGCACTTCGCGGAAGAGCTTACAGGCCGATACCGTGAAAACCGTCCAGGTTACGCTGGCATTGCGATTTCAGATCCAAGCCACCTGTCTTGCGTGAGTAATGATTTTGGCTACGACCACGTATTTTCTCGTTATGTAGAAGCGGTAGGTCGTAAAGGTGATGTGTTGTTCGGTCTGTCGACTTCAGGTAACTCTGCCAATATTCTAAAAGCGATTGAAGCGGCTCAAGCGAAAGGCATGAAGACGATTGCATTGACGGGTAAAGATGGCGGCAAAATGGCGGGTTGTGCTGATATCGAAATCCGAGTACCACACTTTGGTTACGCAGATCGTATCCAAGAGATTCACATTAAGATCATTCATATTGTGATTCAGCTTGTTGAAAAAGAGATGGAATAATAGTTTTACAGACATTTGGAACCCATGTTTGTGGCTCCATTGGTTTTAATAGGGAGTAGATTAAACCATGTGTGAATTGCTCGGTATGAGCGCGAATGTGCCAACTGATATTTGTTTTAGCTTTACTGGTCTTATGCAGCGTGGAGGCAATACTGGCCCGCATCGTGATGGCTGGGGTATTACCTTCTATGAGGGAAAGGGTTTTCGTACATTTAAAGATCCTAACCCTAGCTGTGAATCAAAGATTGCTGAGTTGGTTCAAAACTACCCAATTAAAAGCCAAGCCGTTGTCAGTCATATCCGTCAAGCGAACCGTGGTGGTGTTAATCTAGAGAATACACACCCTTTTACTCGTGAGCTTTGGGGGCGATACTGGACCTTTGCTCACAATGGTCAATTAACGGATTATGACGATCTGACCAGTGGTCGTTTCAGACCGGTTGGCGAGACAGACAGTGAACTCTCTTTCTGTTGGCTACTCAAACAACTTGAAGAGCGTTTCCCTGAGCCACCTCAAGATATGGAAGGTATGTTCCGCTTTGTGGCTGAGTGTTGTGACCAGCTGCGAGAGAAAGGCGTATTTAACATGTTACTCAGTGATGGTGAGTATGTCATGACCTACTGCACCAACCATTTGTACTGGATAACAAGGCGCGCACCTTTTGGTAAAGCGAGCCTGATTGATGAAGATGTTGAGATTAACTTCCAGGAAGAAACTACGCCTAATGATGTGGTTACAGTGGTGGCAACTCAGCCTCTAACAGACAATGAAGAGTGGTTTAGAATGAAGCCGGGCGAATACGCGCTGTTTCATTTTGGTGAGCTGATTGGCAACAATCATAAAGCACTGGAAGATGTCGCTTATGCGCCGAAGAAGGTAGCAAGCCAAGCGCCAACTGAACCATTGAGCTGAGCTAAGTGTCCCGAATAGTATTATTTGAACCCTATAAAAAAGGCCGCTTACTGAACTAATGAATCAGTAAGCGGCCTTTTTTTGGATTTGATTTAGTTTCTGAAGAATTACTCTTCTGCGTAACCGTGTTTACCTAATGCCTTACCGTCTAAGACAGCTTGCCCGTTTAGCATTGATAAACGATCTTCGGCGAACCATTTACAGACCATAGGGTAAATGCAGTGTTCTTGGGTAAGCACTCGGCTTGCCAACATATCAGCATCATCATCTTCAAATACCGGCACCTTAGCTTGCAAGATCACAGGGCCGCCATCGAGCTCCTCGGTAACAAAGTGGACGCTAGTACCGTGTTCTTTGTCTTGCGCATCAATGGCACGCTGGTGGGTGTGTAGGCCTGGGTATTTCGGCAACAGAGAAGGGTGGATGTTGACCATTTTCCCTGCATAGTGACGAACAAACTCTGAACTCAGGATTCGCATGTAGCCAGCGAGTACGATTAAATCTGGCTGGTAAGCATCGATCTGAACCATCAATTCATGGTCAAACTCTTCACGTGAACCAAAGTCTTTTGGATTCACTGAATGAGCGTCAACACCTGCGGTTTTCGCTCGTTCTAATCCAAAAGCCTCTGCTTTGTTTGAGAAGACAGCTTTAACCGATGCATCAATCATATCGCTATCGCAGGCATCCAAAATTGCCTGTAAGTTACTTCCGCTTCCTGAAACTAACACAACGATGTTTTTATTAGAGTGACTGGTTTTATTTGAGTGATTGTTTTTCATAGAGTGGGTCATACGATTGATTAACTGAATTGTTTACAATGTACCTACATAAACTAAGGTTTTCTGCGGGCTAAATAGCAAAATGAGGACCATTAGGTCCTCATTGATTAACTAAGTAAGTGAGCGTATCACTTATTTAATTTCAACTTGCTCTTCGCCAGCTTCAGCGTTTGCGATCTCACCGATAACCCAAGCGTTTTCGCCTTCAGCTTTCAGTAGTTCAACAGCAGCGTCTGCTTGATCTTTAGGTAGAGCAACAACTAGGCCTACACCACAGTTGAAAGTGCGGTACATTTCGAATGTCTCCACGTTACCTTTCTCTTGTAGCCAGTTGAAGATAGCAGGCCATTCCCAGCTCTTGCCATCAATGACTGCTTTAGTACCTTCAGGAAGTACGCGTGGGATGTTTTCCCAGAAACCACCACCTGTGATGTGTGAGATAGCATGAATGTCATGCTCTGCAATCATCTTAAGTGCCGATTTGATGTAAATCTTAGTTGGTTCTAGTAGGTGCTCACCGATAGTGCGACCTTCTAGTTCTTCACTCTTATCAGCACCAGAAACTTCTAGGACTTTACGAATTAAAGAGTAACCGTTTGAGTGTGGACCACTTGAGCCAACAGCGATAAGTGCGTCGCCTGCTGCTACTTTAGTGCCGTCAATGATGTCCGCTTTTTCTACAACACCAACACAGAAGCCAGCTACATCGTAGTCGTCGCCTTCGTACATGCCTGGCATTTCAGCAGTTTCACCACCGATTAGTGCACAGCCAGCTTGAACACAGCCTTCAGCAATACCAGAAACAACGTCTGCTGCTGTATCTACATCTAGCTTACCTGTTGCGTAGTAGTCTAGGAAGAATAGCGGTTCACCACCTTGAACGATTAAGTCGTTCACACACATTGCCACTAGGTCGATACCAATGGTGTCGTGTTTTTTCAGATCCAAAGCAAGGCGAAGTTTAGTACCAACACCATCAGTACCTGAAACAAGTACCGGCTCTTTGTATTTCGTTGGAAGTTCACATAGGGCGCCAAAGCCACCAATACCGCCCATTACTTCAGGGCGACGAGTGCGTTTAACAGCACCTTTAATACGGTCTACTAGTGCATTACCTGCGTCGATATCAACACCAGCGTCTTTGTAGCTTAGAGAAGAAGTATTACCACTCACGGGATAGTCCTCGAACTTAAGTTGGATGTGAAAACGGCGCTATTCTAACAGGGCTTGATTACCAAGAGCAAACGTTTGCGCGGTTTTTTTTATTAGAATAAAGATTCTGAAATACCCCCACAGTTCGTGTATAATCTACAGGTTTGTTTAAATATTGCCGGAGTTGGAAATGAAAGTTGTTGAAGTGAAACACCCGCTAGTAAAACATAAAATTGGCCTGATGCGTGAAGGTGACATTAGCACTAAGCGTTTTCGTGAGCTAGCGACAGAAGTGGGTAGCCTTCTAACATACGAAGCGACATCAGATTTTGAAACTGAGCGTGTGACGATTAACGGTTGGAACGGTCCAGTAGAAGTTGACCAAATTAAAGGTAAAAAAGTAACGGTAGTGCCAATCCTACGTGCTGGTCTAGGCATGATGGACGGCGTTCTTGAGCACATCCCAAGTGCACGTATCAGCGTTGTGGGTATCTACCGTGACGAAGAAACGCTTGAGCCAGTACCATACTTCAACAAGCTTGCATCTAACATCGACGAGCGTATTGCTCTAGTGGTAGATCCAATGCTTGCGACGGGTGGTTCTATGATCGCGACTATCGACCTTATGAAAGAGAAAGGTTGTAAGCACTTTAAGATTCTTGTGCTTGTTGCTGCTCCTGAAGGTATCGCTGCTCTAGAAAAAGCGCACCCAGATGTTGAGCTTTACACGGCTGCAATCGATGAGAAGCTAAACGACAAGGGCTACATTGTTCCTGGTCTTGGCGATGCTGGCGATAAGATCTTCGGTACTAAGTAATTCGGTTTCAGCTTAAGTGACTCTAAACAGTTCCTTAACTCGCTGAATTAACCGTATTAATAAAAAGGGAGAGCATTCGATGCTCTCCCTTTTTTGATCTTGTTAGGTTGTGATTCTTTGGAATCTAGCCTTACCGACTCATTAATCGATTTGAGCTTTATCTACCACAGTGTTGTCACCTAGCTCTTCTGGAAGTACTAGGTTAAGTAGAATCGCAACGATACCGCACAAGCTTACGCCCTGTAGGCTAAAGTCACCGATACCAAAGGCCATGCCGCCAATACCAAAGACTAAAGTAATGCCCACAATCACAAGGTTACGTGATTTATGCAGGTCAACGTTGTTCTTGATGAGTGTGTTAAGGCCCACTGTTGCGATAGAGCCAAACAGTAGAATCATGATTCCGCCCATTACAGGAACCGGAATCGTTTGAAGTAGTGCGCCTAGCTTGCCAACCAATGCAAGAACGATGGCTGTGACTGCAGCCCAAGTCATGATCACAGGGTTGAATGCTTTGGTAAGCATTACTGCGCCTGTTACTTCACTGTACGTAGTGTTTGGCGGCGCGCCCAGCATTGAAGCGGCAATTGTTGCCACACCGTCGCCAGTAATAGTGCGGTGTAAACCTGGTTTTTTAAGGTAGTCTTTACCGGTCACGTTAGATATCGCAAGCATATCACCTACGTGTTCAACGGCAGGTGCAATCGCGACAAATACCATAAAAAAGATAGCGTTGATGTTGAACTCTGGCGTTGTGAAGTTTGGCAGTGCTAACCAAGATGCTTGCGCTACTGGAGTGAAGTCTACCGCGCCGTATACCAAGCTGGTGATGTAACCCGCAACAATACCACCGAAGATTGGCAGTAGCTTAAGGAAGCCTTTTGAAAACACACTGATGACAATCGTCACTAACAGTGAAATTGAAGAGATCCACAGGGCAGCGTCTGCATCAACAAGCTGAACCGCACCATCGCCTGTCTTACCTAGCGCCATGTTAACTGCAACAGGTGCAAGACCTAAGCCGATCACCATGATTACAGGGCCAACCACGACTGGTGGAAGTAGTTTATGGATGAAGCCAACGCCACGAACTTTAATTAACGCGCCCATTAGTACATACACAACACCCGCCGCCATCAAGCCGCCCATGGTTGCACCGACACCCCAAGTTTGAATACCAAACATGATAGGCGCGATGAATGCAAAAGAAGATGCTAAGAAGATTGGCACTGAACGGCGTGTAATAAGTTGGAATAAAAGGGTACCGATACCTGCGCCAAAGAGTGCAACGTTGGGGTCAAGTCCTGTTAGTAGCGGCACGAGTACAAGCGCACCAAATGCTACAAACAGCATTTGCGCACCTTGCAGAGCATTTTTCATGTTATGTCCTTAAAATGGTCGTTATATGAAAAGCGAAAAATAAAATTCGCGGGATTCTATCACTTAGCAATCGATTGCCACACCAAATAGATCAAATTTATTTATCTTAATGATGTTTTATATCCATCTAAGCCCTAGAAATTCAGTTTATAAGTGAGCGATTTATCATGGCCAGGTGATATTTTGTGGTTATTAAACACAGTGGGCTCTATCGACCTTGCCCCTCAATCCATAGTTGCTTATCATCTAGGCACAAGATTTGAATATTAGGATCAGTATGCGCTACATAGCATTGTTGTTGATGGGACTATTAGCCTCTCCGAGTTATGCCTTAACTCAAGTAGATATTTTTAGTGCTGAAGTTGCGATTAACGCTGAAGACAAACAGCCAGAACAAGTGGCAAGAAATACAGGTATGGAGCAGGTATTGATACGTGCGACCGGCCAAACTGATGTCGCTTCGAATGAGACGATTCAAAAGGCGATGCGCAAGAGTTCGCAGTACATGTCTCAAATGAGTTTTGGTGAAAGCAATGACCACTCAACATTGCGTATGCGTTTTAACGGTGCTCAAATCCGTTCGCTATTGACTCAAGCACAGTTACCGTACTGGCCTGACACGCGTTCAAACATCCTTGTTTGGCTGGTGGAAGAGGACAACTACGACAAGAATATCGTGTGGGAACACTCTAACTCACAGTTAGCAGCTAGCTTACAAGCTAACGCAAAAGAGCGTGGCTTGCCTCTAACGCTGCCTGTGGGTGACTTTGACGATATTACGGGTATTGCGACTTCTGATTTGTGGGGTAGCTTTGTTACGCCAATCAGTAAAGCGAGTCAGCGTTATCCTGTTGATGCTGTGTTGGTGATAAAGGCTCAATCTTCAGGCCTACGTTGGGCTCTATACGATCAAAAGCCAAGTCAATTGAGGAGTGCACCAACATCGCCTGTAAGTGGTTCACTATCGGGTAACAGCGACACGACTTCTAAGAAGTTAGTTGACCAAATCAGTAACTACTACGCAGGAAAAAGTGCTGTGACGGTAGCGAGTGAGTCATCAGAATCGATTTTAACGCAGTTTATTAGCCTGAATAATGCTCAAGACTTCTTCCAGTTAGAGAACGCACTTAAGCGTCTAAACTCGGTGGCAAGCCTAGATATTCTGAAGATTCAGAACAACGAAGTCACTTTCCGAATTCACTTATTGTCGACTCAACAAGAGTTTGAGCAAGAAGTAGCAAGTATTCGACAAGTCGCGAAGGTTGAAGAATCTTACATTGAGCCTGAAGTGAGCCCTGAATTTGAAACTCAAGACAACACAATGTCTGTAGGTGATGATTCAACAGACGCTGCTGAAGTCGTTGGTGACGAAACTGACTCAGGCGTACAAGTGATTAAGGGCAACGAGATATCTGAGGATGCTGAGCTAACGAATACGCCTGACGCAACGTTAGAGGATTCTAGTACAGAAGATCTAACCATCACTGCGCCAGTACATGCTAAGCCAAGCTTGGTATACGAGTGGGTTCGCTCATAATTGTCAGCTGACATGACTGATTGAAATGAAAACTTGAAAAAAGCCCTGCAAGAGCAATCTCGCAGGGCTTTTTGTTTGTAAGCGGTCAGTTTAAAAGCATGGGCTCAATATTATTGCTCGAACTTAGCTTTCTCTCTCTTTTCTACTTCGGAAAGGCGCTTCAACTTGATGCCTAACTCTTTGGCTCTAAAGCGAGTAAATAAGATATTGCCCGCGAAACCTAGAGTCGTCAGAAGCAGTTCTACAGCCGCTAATAAACGTTCACCATCGTCTACATACAAGATAGTTAATGCGTGTAGGAAATAGAGCATCAAGACGAAATTTGCCCATGCGTGCGTATAAGGTTTTCCTGCTAAAATGCCCGGTAATGGCAATAACAGCGGGATAGCCCAAGCAATCGCCAGTGTGATATTACTGAGATGAGGGTGCGGTGAAAGCGTCATCTGCCAAGCCACCACCCAGAATAACAGTGACAAGTTGCCCGCTAAAGCAAGGTAGCGAAATAGCTTGGTTTTGGGAGACATAGCCTTCTCTGGCATATACATCATTGAGAAATTCCCTTCTGATTTATTGCGATGCGCGCTAGGCGTTTACCTAGGTTTTGCGCCAACTCAATCTCTTCTTTGCTAAGTGAAGCGCTCTCTCCAGTACTGCTTGCACCATAAGGCGTACCACCAGTTTGAGTGGTGTGCAGCGCCGGTTCTGAGTAGGGGATGCCCACGACTAACATGCCGTGATGAAGCAGGGGCAACATCATGCTTTGTTGTGTTGTCTCTTGACCACCATGCAATGATGAAGAAGAGGTAAATACACAACCTGGCTTATCGATGAGATCACCATTGATCCACATTGATGTCGTGCTATCCCAAAAGTGCTTCATTGGCCCGGCCATGTTACCAAACCAAACCGGACTGCCTAGCGCCAAACCATCACAAGATCGAAGCTCTTGTAACGAGGCAATAGGATCGGTTGGTTGATAGCGTGAATCAGGCTGCTCTTCTACCGTGTACACGTCGTTCACCGTTCTTAACATGGCTTCACAGTTTGGGATAGACTCAACCCCTCGTGCAATCTGCCTTGCTAGAGCTTGTGTGTTGCCGTGGCGACTGTAATAAAGAACAAGAATGTTAATGCTCATATTGGATTACAGAATCTCTAGCACTTGCTCTGGTGGACGACCAATTTTTGCTTTGTTGTTCGCGACAACGACTGGGCGCTCAAACAGTTTTGGATTGGTTGCCATCGCGGCGAAAAGATCTTCATCAGTAACTGAAGCATCGCCAAGGTTTGCTTCTTTGTAGTCCGCTTCTTTGGTGCGCATCATGTCGCGAACACTGTCAAAACCAAGCTGAGTGAACAGTACTTTCAGCTGTTCAACTGTTAACGGAGTCTCCAGGTATTTGATGACCTCTGGCTGTACGCCGTTTTCCTGAAGCACTTCTAGAGTTTGACGGCTCTTTGAGCAGCGTGGGTTATGATAAATCACGACAGACATGGTTCTTCCTCATTATTATTTTTGATTTAGTTGTTTAGCTGAAGCCACCAGGGGTGACTTCTTTTTTGTGTAACGTTGAGCTTTCTTTTTATTCTGGTAACGAGCTGTTACCAGTAAACACTCTATTGTAGCGACAAGAAGCGCTCTCGTTGAATCATTAGCTGATCAATTCGAGCGTCGTAGCGTGCTTGTTTTAGGCTTCCTAATTCTGCGATTTGGCTTGCTTGCGTGTAGTACTGAATCGCTTTGTTCCAGTTGGCTTGCAGTGCCAAAATTTCTGCACGAGCAGCCAGTTCTTCGTCGCTATTACCAAGGCTCGTATTTACTTTTGAAAGTAAGTGCCAGCCATTGGTGTCATTCGGGTTATCGTGCGTGTAACGCTGCAATACGCGAACCGCTTCTTGAAGATCTTCATTTTCAATCAGTGCGTTGGCGTAGTTAATGGTCAGAACCGGGTTGTTTGGTTGACGAACCAGTGCCGATTTAAGTTCTTTAATCGCAATCTCAGGCTGCTTCTTCTCGATGTGCAGATCCGAAATAGCATCTAGATAAAAAAGGTTGGTTGGATCGCTGTTAATCAGCTTGTTCAGGATGGGCTCTGCTTTGTCTAATTTTTTAGAGTCTAGGTAAACCAGTGCTTGGCCATATTCTAATGACGGAACCAAAGCTTTAGGGGCTTTCTTTAGCTGACGCTCAAACCAATCAAGAGCAGCATCATTATTAATGCCAGCATAGCGCGCAACAATGCGGGCTCTTGCTAGGTGGTAGTCCAGAGAGGGAGCCAGTTTCAGTGGCGGGTAACTACGAGCACGAGCACGTGAATCGGTAATTCGGTCTTCTGGTAATGGGTGAGTCAGTAGCATTGGCGGTGGTGTGCTCGCATAGCGATATTCATCAGCTAAACGGCCAAAGAAACGTGGCATCGCATTCACATCAAACCCAGCTTTTGCTAGCGTGTTGATACCAAAGCGGTCGGCTTCTTTTTCATTACTACGGGTGTAGTTGATTTGGCTTTGCATATTACCCGCAGTCGTTGCCGTTAGGGCTGCAATGCCGGCTTCAGGAGCTGCAATTGCCAGTAATACAGAGGCTGCTAGCGCTGCAATGGTTGCTGGAGAGCGGCGCGCTTGGTCTTCCATACTACGCGCTAAGTGACGTTGGGTTACGTGCGCGATTTCGTGCGCTAATACAGAAGCTAATTCACTTTCAGATTGTGCATGCAGGAATAGACCTGAGTGCAAAGCAACATAACCACCAAAGAAAGCAAAGGCGTTGATGTTGCGGTCACGGATCATAAAGAACTGGAAAGGTGTCTTTACATCATTTGCGTTCGCGACCAGACGATGGCCAAGAGTATCAATATATAGATTTAGAACTGGGTCGTTTACGATAGGCTGGCTACTTCTGATGATGCGCATGTAGGCATCACCATAGATAAGCTCTTGGTCGATAGTGAGTGTGCCGCCAGCAGCGGTACCGATATCTGGTAGCTCCAAACTATTGGTATTCGCCATAGTTGGGGTGCTTAATGTAGCTGCGATGCATAAGCAAGCAATTGAGCGAGCGCGTTTAAACATATTAGTCAGTAATACTCCGTTTCTTCTGACAGTAAGACAAGTGCAATGGAAATTGGTTCTTTATCTGATTTAACCTTTGCCAAGTGCGTGCGCTATCATAAAGGAGGATGAATGAATGATGGCGCGTTTTCAAAAACAGATTACAATACGACCCTTATAATAAGCATCGAGCTCAAGAATGACACCTAATATTCTAGATTTACGCCAAGAGCGCTGTCCAATGGCGCTATTATTAGCCAAGCGTCACAGTGTAAAGTTAGAAGTAGGGCAGTCATTGTCAATTTATGTGTCTGATAACAGTTCGATGAAAGATATTGTTACTTATTTGTCTAAGCAAGCCTATGACGTCATCACTGAGGTTTGCTCTAATTACCATCATCTCCTCGTCACTAAAAAGGAATTGCAGTCAGATGCTTGAAATGGTCAATCGTTGGTATAAACGACGTTTCTCTGATCCCCATGCTGTCAGTTTGGTTGCCATCATTCTCTTCGGCTTTATTACGATCTACTTCTTTGGTCACCTAATTGCGCCACTCTTGGTTGCAATTGTGTTGGCTTATTTGCTTGAGTGGCCTGTTACCCAACTTCAAAGACTCGGTGTTCCAAGAACGCCTTCGGTGATGTTGGTGATCATGATGTTCTTTAGCCTGATGTTGCTGGCGCTGTTTGGTTTAGTGCCTACCATTTGGGAGCAAGTGGGTAACCTCATCAATGATATTCCAAGTATGTATGGCGGCTTACAGAAGTTCATCGCGACGATTCCTGAGCGCTATCCTGAGTTAGCAAACTTGCAGATCGTTGAATCGATTGTGTCTAACGCGAAAAACAAAGCATTAGGCTTTGGTGAAAGTGTTGTTAAAGGTTCTTTGGCTTCTCTTGTGAGCTTGGCTACGCTTGCGGTTTACTTGATTCTTGTGCCGCTGCTGATCTTCTTCTTATTAAAAGATAAAGAAGAGATGATCAGCATGGCGAGTGGCGTGTTGCCTAAAAACCGTCGTCTAGCGACCAAGGTTTGGGTTGAGATGAACCAACAAATCTCGAACTATATTCGCGGCAAGGTCCTTGAGATCTTGATCGTCGGTGGTGTCAGCTACGTGACCTTTGCGATTCTAGATTTACGTTATTCAGCTCTGCTGGCTGTCGCGGTTGGCTTCTCGGTACTGATTCCTTATATCGGCGCGGCGGCTGTGACTGTTCCAGTAGCGATTGTTGGCTTGTTCCAGTGGGGATTAGAGCCTCAGTTTTACTGGTTGCTTCTCGCTTACGGTATTATCCAAGCGCTAGATGGTAACGTGCTCGTTCCGGTTCTTTTCTCTGAAGCGGTGAACCTGCACCCAGTGGCCATTATTGTTGCCGTGTTAGTGTTTGGTGGGCTGTGGGGGTTCTGGGGCGTGTTCTTTGCTATTCCGTTGGCAACGTTAGTTAAGGCAGTTTGGAATGCCTTACCGAGTCACGCATTAGACGATGACCTCGAACATCAAAAGTAATTGATCTTGTTATAGAAAAAGGCCGAACATCCATGATGTTCGGCCTTTTTGCTCTTAGCTTAATCATTAGCTTAATCATTAGCTTAATGAGTGTTGCTATTGCCTTAGAGAGTGGTGAATCTAAGTCATTAACTCACTCAAATCGCCCTTAAGCTTCTTGATTGAAGTAATCTAGAACCACTTCGTGGTGAGTCTTAGTCTTGAACTTGTTGAAGACATGTTCAATCTGACCTTCTTCATCAATTAGGAAGCTAATACGGTGCAGACCGTCGTAGATTTTACCCATGAATTTTTTCTCGCCCCAAACGCCAAACTGTTCAGCAACGCTATGGTCTTCATCAGATAGCAGGGTGAAGTTTAGAGATTTCTTTTCAACGAAGTTTGGTAGGCGTTTTACTGGGTCAACACTCACACCTAGAACAACCACGTTTAGGTCATCAAGCTGTGTTTTGATATCACGCAGGCCTTCCGCTTGCACAATACAACCTGGAGTCATTGCTTTAGGGTAAAAATAGAAAAGTACTTTTTTACCTTTGAAGTCACCAAGAGATACGATATTGCCATCTTGATCTGGAAGAGAAAAAGCAGGTGCTGGAACACCAGCCGTTAGCGTATTCATGACATTTCCTTTTTAAAGACTGTTTTTGATAAAGTTGAGCGAGCCTTGGACTGATAGGCTCTGACACAGCGAATCGAATTCTTCTTGTAGCTGCATCAAGTTACATTCTGATTGCACAGAAGCGGTAATAGAGATATGGAATTGGTCGTTGTCGAGTTGAACCTTAGATTTATTGATGGTTCGTGCACTTAACGAATCGAGGCCGATGTTTCGGTCTGCGAAGAACTGGGTAAACTGCTCAGTAAGTCCGATTTTATCGTCTGACTCAACGAACACCTCTACTGTGTAAGAGTTCTCAATAACATCATGAGTTGAGGTTCGCTTCATAATCGTAATCAAGTCGTGCTCTTGTCCAAGCAAGGGCAAGGTGGTTTCAACGCGGGTAATGTTGTTTGCCTTTCCAGACAGCAGCATGATAAGCGTAAATTCTTCGCCAAACAGGGCGATACGGCTATCAATAATGTTACAGCCTGATTGGGTGACTAAATGAACCACTTGGTTGCATACACCTGGGCGATCAGTGCCCACAGCTGTGATTACTAGATGTTGAGTCATAAAATCACGTCTCTTTATATTCCATTGATTCATGCATGTTAGCACAGTTAGCTCGTGGAATAAGCGTGCGTGCGGGGCTTTTTATGTGCGACCTTGCTTCGAACATGCAACCAATGATAAGAATATCGAGCGCGTTAAAAAATGAGATAGAGCGATGAGAGCACAGCTTACTTGTTACTGACATCCAGTGATGTGCTATCCGCTAGATTGAGTGCAGGTTACCCAAATTCTAGGTAGAACGCCGTTAGAAGTCGTTTTACCTCAAACATACGACAATATTTAATGCAGATGTTGCCGGTAAGCCACTTTAATGTCTTGTGTTTATTGATTGGCTTACAGTAACATGCAAAAAGAATAAATTAAGGGAGATAGACATGTTTTCAGGAAGTATCGTTGCGCTAGTTACGCCATTTAATACAGATGGTGAAGTGGATTTCGACAGCCTTAAAAAGTTAGTTGAGCACCATATTGCTGCAGGTAGTGATGGTCTGGTTGCGGTTGGCACAACAGGTGAGTCTTCAACACTCACTATTGAAGAGCATGTCAAAGTCGTCAACAAGATCGTTGAATTTGCTGATGGTCGTATTCCCGTTATCGCTGGTACAGGTGCAAATGCAACTCATGAATCTGTTCTATTCAGCCGTTTGTTGAATGGTTCTGGTATTGCTGGTTGCCTGAGCGTAACGCCTTACTACAACAAACCGACTCAAGAAGGTTTGTACCAACACTACAAAGCGATTGCTGAAGTCAGTGACGTTCCACAAATTCTATACAATGTTCCAGGTCGTACTGCGGTAGACTTGTTGCCAGAAACGGTTGCTCGTCTTGCTGAGATCGAAAACATCGTTGCACTGAAAGATGCGACGGGTGATCTCGACAGAATTGCAATTCACCGTGAACTTTGTGGCGAAGACTTTATCTTACTAAGTGGTGATGACTTAACAGGCCTAGAATTTGTTAAGCGTGGTGGCGATGGCGTGATCTCTGTAACGAACAATGTTGCAGCCGCTGATATGGCAACCATGTTCAAGCTAGCAAAAGAAGGTAAGTTTGAAGAAGCGGAAGCGATCAATGAGCGTTTGATGCCTCTACATAAGAATTTGTTCGTTGAGTCTAACCCTATTCCCGTAAAATGGGCGGTTCATAAAATGGGTCTGATTGCTGAAGGTGGCTTACGTCTACCGCTGACTGAACTGTCAGAGCCAGCTCAACCTGTTGTTGCTCAAGCAATGACTGAAGCGTGCATTTACTAAAACGTATGAAGTGATGCCGAAGCGAACCTTCGGCATTTAGGAGTATAAATGAAGTATTCTCACCAGCTAGTGATTGGGTCACTGGCTGTTTTCGTTCTTACAGCATGTTCTGGCAACCCGACTCAACGTCGCCAAGCCAAAGATGATTTCGAATACTTAGAAACACCTGAGTTTTCACAATGGCAATTGCCTGTAGATGCTCAGCCTCAGTTCTACCCAAATTTTGACATCCCAAGCGGTGAATTCAGTGGTGGTACTGGTCGTGAAGTGGATATTCGTCCACCGCAACAGGTTCTTGAACTGATCCCGGGTGCTCGTGCTGAGCGTCAAAACGGTGAAGTGACACTATGGCTTCTTCGCGCAGAAGAGGCAGACCGCGTGTGGCAAACGGCTGTAGATATGCTGGCTCAACGTGGTATTGGTATTCGTGAGCAATCAGAGAATGAGATTGAGACCGATTGGGTAACTTGGGTTTCTGAAGATGAAGACGTAGAGATTGGTAGTCGTTACTCTATCTCTCGCTTCCAAGCAAACAACCGTCATGGCTTCAAGATTAATCTGATTGATTGGCGTGAAGGTACTGAAGAGAAAACAGTAACGGCAACCAATAAAGAGCGTTACAACGCGTTCCTGACCAACCTAGTTATGGCTAAGTACGATGAAAACCTTCGTGCTGAAGCGGCGCTGAAAGCGCAAGAGTTGGTGAAGCGTATTCCAATTTCAATGGGTGCTGACCGTAGTGGTTTCCCTGTGATTATTGCTCGTACGCCATACAATGTATTCTGGCAGCGTCTGCCTAACTTGTTGCCTGAAATGGGCTTTGAGCTTGAAGAACGCAATCAATCTCAGGGTACGGTGAAGGCGAAGTACGCAGCACCAGATGATGAGTTCTGGGAAGAAATTGGCCTACAGCCTATCGACTTAGCGCCAGGCACTTACAACTTCCTATTTGGTGACCTTGGCAACCGTACGTCAATCAACGTAACGGATGCATCAGGTAAGCCAGTAGAAGAAGAGCTGCTTAAGTCTATGGTTCCGGTATTAGCGCATATTGCTGACCAAACCAAAGATGACAAAGAAGCGAAAGCTGAGTAGTCATTCAAGCCGTCACAAGCTGAGTTAAATCAGCCTTGTGATTAGCAAAAGCAAATAAAAAAGAGGACACACTGTGTCCTCTTTTTTATTGTATTCGTTGTCATCAGGCTACATTGGTCAATCAAAATTGGTCAATCAAGCTGATTAGCCAAAGCAAAAGGCTATGCGTCTTTATTGTCTTTGGATTCTTCTTTTTCAGCTTTCTCTTGGTTAAGTTTATTCAAGCGATTGAGCTTATCTAAATCTCGCTCAGTTTTACCACGCCCCGTCAGATCCATATTGGCTGTCTGTTTGAGCGCTGCGATGTTACCCACAACAACGCTAACTGCGATGATGATGATAACCCAAGGGTTTGTAAGCCACTCCAACATAAGCGCTCCTAATGACTGATATTCGCTACGAAGCGTGCATAGATCTCGTCTAGCTGCTCCATAATAATCTCATACCCTAATACTGGCTTAGATTGGAGTTGCTTGCCAAGTAAAGTCGGAGATAACTGTGATAAACACGACTCCGATACTTTGCGATGGCTGATATGCCATGGTTCGATCGCCACACCACCCAAATCTTGGCTGTAAGGAAAGAAGAAACCAAATTGTGCAGCATGAACTGATAGCCATTGGTAAAACGATTGCTGGTGGCCAGTAAGGTATTCCCATGGTTCTAATTGCAGATGTATGCCTTCAGGTAAGTGGTTACGAGCAAAGACATCGAAGTCACAACCCCAATGATGACGACTCGCGCCGGGAAGCGCAGACCATCTCAGGATAGCCGATAGCTTTTGTTGTTCGGTCAGTTTTGAAGCATCAAGAGGTTGGCTTTCTGAATCTAATATCGGAGCTTCGCCAGAAAACTTACGGTTCCAAATCAGAGATTGCCTTTCATAGTCGCGAAAGCCACTGGCAATCTCCATTTTAAAACCAGCGAGCTGAGCAGCTTCAATCAAATTATTCAGGTCATTCTTAACCTCACTGTGGACCAAGAAGGTCTTGGTGCCGATCAGGCTAGGCTCTAGATGAGAATCTGATTGTCCGGTAAGCTGCTCTGGTGTCATAACGAGTCTCTCAATAATTGGATGCTATGAATCGCTGATGAAAGACTATTTAGCGAATAGGTTCACTAATGTTCTTTCGTACATGTCAGTTAGCTTTTCTAAATCGGCTACCTTCACGCATTCGTTAACCTTGTGAATCGTTGCATTCACAGGGCCTAGTTCAACCACTTGTCCGCCCATACGTGCAATAAAGCGACCATCAGATGTACCGCCAGTCGTTAGCAGTGCTGGTTTCACATCATTGACGTGACCCACTGCATCAACAATAGCATCAAGCAGTGAACCTGCGTCTGTTAAGAACGGGTCGCCATTGAATGTCCATCTTAGGTCGTATTCGAAATCATACTTGTCGAGTGTCGTTGTGATGCGCTCAACGATGATGTCGTTGCTTAACTCTGTACTAAAGCGTAGGTTAAACTGCACATTAAACTCACCAGGGATCACGTTTGAAGCACCAGTACCCGCACTCACATTTGGAATTTGGAAACTGGTTGGCGGGAAGTAATCATTACCTTTATCCCACTCAGTTGTTGCTAGCTCATTAATAGCAAGCAGAGAGCTGTGTACTGGGTTGTTTGCTAGGTGAGGGTAGGCAACATGACCTTGTGTGCCTTTAATCGTTAGGTCGCCAGTGATAGAGCCACGACGGCCGTTCTTCACGACATCACCCACGAACTCAGTGCTCGATGGTTCACCAACGATACACATATCGATGTTTTCACCGCGCGCCATTAATGCTTCAACAACACGTACAGTACCGTTGATGAAAGGACCTTCCTCATCTGAAGTGATCAGGAAACCAATTGAGCCTGTGTGGTCTGGGTGTTTGGCAATGAACTGCTCGACGGCAACAATCATTGAAGCCAGAGAGCCTTTCATATCAGCAGCGCCACGGCCATGTAGGAAACCGTCTACGATAGTCGGTTCGAATGGCTTAGTGTTCCACTGTTCGATTGGGCCTGCAGGTACCACATCAGTGTGACCAGCAAAAGCAAACAGAGGCGCTTCAGTACCACGACGAGCCCAGAAGTTGGTCGTATCTTCAAATACCATCACTTCGATTTCAAAACCGAGTGCTTTTAAGCGTTCAATCATCAGGTCTTGGCAGCCTGCATCTTCTGGTGTTACCGATTGACGGCTGATTAGGTCTTTTGCCAGAGCCAAAGTTGGGCTATCTGTCATCCTTGAATTCCTTGTTTAAATAAAACGTCTAGTCATTAATTTTTAGGCGCTGATTCACTGATCAACGTCCGGTTGTCTGTCTATGTAAATACAACGATCTAAGCAAAAATAGCCGCGTATTGGTCGGCTTTAAATCCGATGTGAAGCTTACCCTCAACTTTTAAGATTGGGCGCTTGATCATTGCAGGTTGTTCAACAAGCAAAGTCACCGCTTTTTCTTCTGTTAGGGTGTCTTTCTGTTCTTGAGAAAGTTGGCGATAAGTCGTACCACGTTTGTTTAGCACAAGCTCCCAACCTAGCTCAGAGCAGAAGCTTGTTACTAGCTCTTCTGTGATGCCTTGTTTGCGATAATCGTGAAATTCGAACTCGATACCTTCAGCTTCGAGCCATTTCTTTGCTTTTTTAATGGTGTCGCAATTTGGGATACCAAACATGGTGATAGTCATTATTCTTCCTTTGAGTGATTTTATTTCATTGTTATGAGTTGAATCCTATCAGGAAGCAGCAACTCAGACAAAATAGAGTGATGAATATTTCATAGAGTGAAAAAAAAGCGTAAGAAAATGTCACTATTGGAGACTTATTGATCAGCCTCAACATGTTGTCAGCGAAAAAAGAAATAATTGAGCTGCACATATATAGGAGGTGTCAATGGAGTTGAGTCCTGTTTTTGCAAGGCGGCTATATTTAGCATTGTTAGTGGAAAGCCTTGATAGGCCAAATGTGCCTAAACTCATCGAAAAAACGGGGTGGCCTCGTCGTACTATTCAAGATGTACTCAAGGCGTTACCGGGGATCGGTATCGAACTTATGTTTGTTCAAGATGGGCGACGTCATAATGATGGCTATTACCAGTTATCCGACTGGGGGCCATTTGACAGTCAATGGGTTATCCAGCGTAAAGGCGATATAGCAACAAGCCTTGGATTTAGTGCATAAGCCAGCGAAAGCTGGCTTTCTTTTGGGTGTCATAAAATCAAAGCATATCGATATGCCGCTTTAGTTGCTTACTCGCACAGGTAGGCGGTACCAAGCATAGTCACGGAAGTGCTGAAATCTTGGGGTAGGGTAAAGATGACGGTGTCTGCGCCTAGCTCAATGGCATTCGATTTAAGCTCATTCATCGCACCTTGAATCAGGGCGTCATTGGGAAAGAACAAGTAGCTGTACCAATGACCTTCGCTGCCAGTGATTTCCCCTTTATACTCACACTGCTCGATGTTAATCAGGCCGTGGTAATCCATTTGTACCTTGTCCGCTTTACTATGAGGCGTTGATGTGGGTTTGGTACACCCGAGTAACATGCCACTCATAGCCAAAGCGACTAATTCCTTTTTCATACGTTTACCCTGCTATTGCATCAAATAAATCGCGAAGCCTACCCAGCTTGCGAACAGTAGTAACCACGGCAGTTTAGTGGCGTGATTTGATGGTGTTTCAACACTTGTTTCGATCGTGTCTTCTTGGTGTTGATTAGCTTGTTGAGTCTGTTTTTCTTTCTGTACGCGCTTCTTCGCTTTATCGGCTTGGCGGCTGCGTTCTTTTTGCTGTTTCTTGTACAGTGCGATGCCTTTCTCGATACCCTGAGCAATCAGTTTAGTTTGTTCTTTGGTTTGAGCTGGCTTTTGAGTCGCTTTGGCTATCTTCAGTGCTTCCTGTTGAGATTCAACAGAGGGCGTATTAGTTTTGTTTTTCATACTGAGTTCGACAATTAAAACGGATTGGCTACTAAGATAACGCAAAGCTAGTTAAGTATGAATGATTTGCGTTAAAGTGTTGGTTTGAAAATAAGTGAAAGTGAGATTTGTGCGGTACTCCATAGAACAATACGACAAGCACGGCTTTTTGAAAGCTCCAATCTTGCTCTGGCTAGGTTGGTTGTTTCTTGCGAAAGCCTTGGTCGTTTTCATTGTTGCAGGCGCAAGCCGAGAATCGGGAACCGATATTCTTGAGATAATCTACCCAGACCATCAGATGTTTT
Source organism: Vibrio sp. 10N.286.52.F8 (assembly GCF_041468745.1). NCBI lineage: Bacteria > Pseudomonadati > Pseudomonadota > Gammaproteobacteria > Vibrionales > Vibrionaceae > Vibrio > Vibrio sp. 10N.286.52.F8. The sequence continues at coordinate 69,593 of NZ_JBFRJF010000010.1, read as the reverse complement.
ATGTCGGGATCGCGTTGAGTGTGCCTAGTTTGCTGCTGATGTGGTTATTTGGGCTAAGATCGCCAGATAGAAAGCGCCTTAACAAAGTCGTGTCATGGGGACGTTGGGTTACCATGATGGCTATCTTGGCACAGGGCTCCCATACGATTTATTTAATCTATTTGGATAACGGATGGTTCCGTTGGTCAAATGGCATCACCCTATTGTTGCTGCTGTGGTTAGCGCTTTATCTAACCAATAGCCATGCTGCAAGGGATTGCTTTAAAGTGGTTGAGCTCGAAGACTGATTCTCATCAAAACATTTGTCCCATTCACAATTATACTTAGAAGCTAAAACTGGAAGGAATAATCTATGCTTAATGTTTCAAATGAGCAGCCTAACGTTCAAAGTGCTATTTTGCCTGAAGCTGGGCCTTTCGCGCTTTACGTTCAACTTAAAGTGAACGCTAATACTGCTAATGTACTAGCAGAAATTCAAAAGCTTCCGACTCTAATCGACGAACTAAACCAAACTCAGCCTGATGCGAACTTAACGGCATCGGTTGCGTTCTCAAAAGCTTTTTGGGATAGGTTCGAGCAAGCAGCGCCCGCTGATTTGATCGACTTCCCTGTGCTGGGTGAAGGTGATATCACAGCACCGAGCACACTGTCTGACGTTCTGATTCACTGTCATTCAAACCGACATGATCTGCACTTCTTTATCTTGCGTAAATTGCTATCTGAAGTAGCAGCTGATGTTGAAGTGGTTGATGAAACTTACGGTTATCGCTTCCTAGACTCTCGTGACATGACGGACTTCGTTGATGGTACTGAAAACCCGAAAGACGCACAGCGCGCTGAAGTCGCGATTGTTCCTGAAGGTGAATTTGCGGGTGGTAGCTACGTGATGGTGCAGCGCTTTGTTCATAACCTTCCAGCTTGGAACCGATTGAATGTATCGGCGCAGGAAAAAGTGGTTGGTCGTACTAAGCCTGATTCAATCGAGCTCGATGATGTTCCAGCAGCGTCTCACGTTGGTCGTGTAGATATTAAAGAAGAAGGCAAAGGCCTTAAGATCGTTCGTCACAGCTTACCTTACGGCACAGCAACGGGTGATCACGGCCTACTGTTTATTGCTTACTGTAACGTGCGCCATAACTTCGACGCGATGCTAGAGAGCATGTACGGCGTAACTGATGGTAAAACAGACCAACTGCTTCGCTTTACTAAAGCGGTGACTGGCGCGTATTACTTTGCTCCTTCAACTGAGATGTTGAGTGCATTAACGATTAAGTAAGTCGTCTCAAAAAGAATAAACAAAGGGAGCCTCAGGGCTCCTTTTTTATTAAAGCTTTATATGAATTGGTCGATATAAGAGCAATCGTGGGTTTTATTCCTCTTTTTGTAAGCGAAGGTCTATGGCTATAACTGTTAATACCAATGTCTCAGCGCTGGTGGCCCAGAGAAACCTCTCTAATGCCAATAACATGCTGAACCAATCTTTGGAGCGCTTGGCTTCAGGGAGTCGTATTAACAGCGCTAAAGACGACGCTGCTGGCCTACAAATCTCCAACCGCTTGGAAGCGCAGATGAGTGGTATTGATGTCGCTGTGCGTAATGCGAATGATGGTATATCTATCATGCAAACCGCTGAAGGTGCGATGAATGAAACCACCAATATCATGCAGCGCATGCGCGACTTGTCTCTACAAGCAAGCAACGGTTCAAATAGCCAGTCGGAAAGAACGGCGATTCAAGAAGAGATTACCGCCTTAAACGATGAGCTGAATCGTATTGCAGAGACCACTTCTTTTGGTGGCAAAAAACTTCTCAATGGTAATTTTGGTAGTACGTCATTTCAGATTGGTGGCAGTTCAGGCGAAGCCGTGCAGATTGGTTTGAAAAGTATGCGTACTGATGACATCAACATGGGAGGCTTTAGCTACGTTGCTAATGGCATGGCCAGTGATTCATGGGCAGTGAAATCAAACCAGAATGATATGACGATGTCGTTTACCGATCGTTTTGGCCAGCCTCAAGAGATCATCATTAATGCGAAAGTCGGCGATGACATTGAAGAGTTGGCGACCTACATCAATGGTCAAACGGATCTGGTCTCAGCTTCGGTTAATGATGATGGGCAGCTTCAAATCTACATGTCTGGTGAAGATACCTCTGGCACTATCTCTTTCTCTGGTTCACTCGCGAGTGAACTGTCGATGTCAGCGGGTTACTATGAGTCGGTGAATGACATCAATGTGACGGATGTGGGTGGTGCGCAGCGTGCTGTTTCTATTTTAGATACCGCGATGAAGTACGTGGATAGCCATCGCTCTGAATTAGGCGCAATGCAAAACCGCTTCGACCACGCCATTAACAACCTTGAAAATGTTCATGAAAACTTGGCGACCTCAAACAGTCGAATCAAAGATACCGATTACGCCAAGGAAACGACTCAGATGCTAAAGCAGCAAATTCTGCAGCAAGTTAGCACCACTATTCTGGCTCAAGCGAAGCAAGCACCTAACCTTGCCTTAACCTTGTTAGGTTAATCAATTACTTTAAATCTCATAACACCATTTCAGTTTATTTGGCTTCTTTGGTTAATAAAAACACAAAACCTCGCTCGACGGATTTCTCGACAACTTTAGCGTTTTTCTTATCTTTTTTTGATAAATTTATTACCAGTCACGCTTTCTTCTCCTTTATCGCTATTTCTTTAATTTTATTGTTTTTTTCCTAAAGGTTTCGTCAATTACGCCGTTATTAAAAGTAACTTTGAGAGAACTACTTGGTTTTCCGAGACGTCGGAAACCGCAATACCGGAAAATCAATTGGAGAAATCACCATGGCAGTGAATGTAAATACAAACGTTTCAGCGATGACTGCGCAACGTTACCTAAACAACGCAAACAGCGCACAACAAACATCAATGGAGCGTCTAGCTTCTGGCTCTAAAATCAACAGCGCAAAAGATGACGCTGCGGGCCTACAAATCTCGAACCGTTTGAACGTTCAGAGCCGTGGTCTTGATGTTGCTGTACGTAACGCGAACGACGGTATCTCTATTGCACAAACTGCTGAAGGTGCAATGAACGAGACAACGAACATCCTGCAACGTATGCGTGATTTGTCTCTACAGTCTTCAAACGGCTCAAACTCAAAATCTGAGCGTGTAGCGATTCAAGAAGAAGTAACTGCGCTTAACAATGAACTTAACCGTATCGCAGAAACCACATCTTTCGGTGGTAACAAACTCATTAATGGCACTTACGGAACTCAGTCATTCCAAATCGGTGCGGACAACGGTGAAGCGGTAATGCTTCAACTGAAAGACATGCGCTCTGATAACGCTCAGATGGGTGGTAAGAGCTACCAAACTGAGAACGCGAAAGATAAAGATTGGAACGTTCAATCAGGCTCTAACGACCTAAAAATGTCGTTCACTGATAACTTCGGTCAAGCACAAGAAATCGACATCAGCGCAAAAGCGGGTGACGACATTGAAGAGCTAGCAACGTACATCAACGGTCAACAAGATTCTGTTAAAGCATCTGTAACTGAAGACGGCAAGCTACAAATGTTCACTGGCAACAACAAAGTGAGCGGCGATGTGTCTTTCTCTGGTGGTCTTGCTGGTGAGTTAGGTATTCAAGCAGGTAAAGACGTAACGGTTGACACTATCGATGTAACATCAGTTGGCGGCGCACAAGAGTCTGTAGCAGTAATCGATGCGGCCCTTAAGTATGTAGACAGTCACCGTGCTGAGCTAGGTGCTTTCCAAAACCGTTTCGATCACGCTATCAGCAACTTAGACAACATTAACGAGAACGTTAACGCATCTAAGAGCCGTATTAAAGATACCGACTTCGCGAAAGAAACGACTCAGATGACTAAGTCTCAGATCCTTTCTCAAGCTTCAAGCTCGATTCTTGCTCAAGCGAAGCAAGCACCGAACTCGGCACTTAGCCTACTAGGTTAATCGATTGAAAAGCCACGTTGACCGATAGTGTTGACGTTAGGCTTCCACAAATTAGCTCGTGGTGAGAGATGAGCGCTAAACAGACCCAGCTTCGGTTGGGTTTTTTATTGCCTGAAATTTGGAGAAGAGAGGGGAGTTGTGGTGTTGGTAGTTGATTGGAAAGCGAGATTCCCTATCACGTTCGTGCCTCACTGTAGGGAATGACGGGAGTTGGGTATTGGTGACTCTATAGCTAACTGTATAGAAGAGGTCGGTTTGAGTAACAATCACTCAGGCTTAAACCATAGTGTTTAATCGTCATCCCAGAATCGAACCGAGCGAGATGTCAGGGATCTCTGTTCGTGAGAGGCCCAAAGAAGAAGGGGATTTGTAGTTGTTAGGTATAAGGCCAAAGCGGCTGGTAATCTGGCATTAGAACTATATAGCAGGCACAAAAAACGCCACCCTTAGGTAGCGTTTTAATTAAAGCAGATAAGTAATCGAGATTACTTAGTTACTTTAAGAACTGGAGTTTCGCCAACAGTTACAGAACCAGAAAGCTTGTTCAGCTCTTTGATTTCGTCCATGTTAGAGATAACAACTGGAGTAAGCGTAGATTTTGCTTTCTCTTCTAGAAGCGCTAGGTCGAAAGTGATGATAGTGTCACCAGCTTTAACAGATTGACCTTCTTCAGCTACACGAGTGAAGCCTTCGCCTTTAAGTTCAACAGTATCGATACCGAAGTGAACGAAAAGCTCAACACCGTCGTCAGACTCGATAGAGAATGCGTGGTTAGTTTCGAAGATCTTACCGATAGTACCGTTAACTGGAGCTACCATTTTGTCGCCAGCTGGTTTGATCGCGATGCCGTCACCAACGATTTTTTCAGCGAAAACTACATCTGGCACATCTTCGATGTTTACGATTTCACCAGAAAGAGGTGCGATGATTTCGATTGCACCAGCATCAGCGCTGTCATCAGATACAAGCTTTTTCAGTTTGTCAAACAGACCCATTGTGTCATGCTCCTAACGTTTAGTTTTATTCTGTAGAATATACTATACCAATCTAACAAATTAGACGACTATTTTTAGCCGTCTAACGTTATTAAGCGATTGGCGATTACTGAGTTTTCTCAGCGATGAACTTTTCTACGCAAGCTTCAATTTCAGCAGCTGTTGGTAGAGATAGTGCTTCGTCAGCCATAGCTTTAACTTCAGCGAAGTTAGAGTTACGGATTACTTTCTTAACTTTAGGGATAGAGATACCGCTCATAGAGAACTCATCTAGACCCATACCAAGAAGAAGTAGCGTTGCACGCTCATCACCAGCAAGCTCACCACACATACCAGTCCACTTACCTTCAGCGTGTGATGCGTCGATCACTTGCTTGATTACTGTAAGAACAGCAGGAGATAGTGGGTTGTATAGGTGAGAAATCATTTCGTTACCACGGTCTACCGCAAGAGTGTATTGCGTTAGGTCGTTAGTACCGATAGAGAAGAAAGATACTTCTTTCGCTAGGTGGTGTGCGATTGCAGCAGCTGCTGGAGTCTCAACCATTACGCCGATTTCGATTTCTTCATCGAAAGCTAGGCCTTCAGCGCGAAGTTCAACTTTGTACTCTTCGATTGCTTTTTTCAGTTCACGGATCTCTTCAACAGAAATGATCATTGGGAACATGATACGTAGTTTACCGTGTGCAGATGCACGTAGGATGCCACGTAGTTGGTCACGTAGGATTTCACGACGATCCAAGCTGATACGCACTGCACGCCAGCCTAGGAACGGGTTCATCTCTTGTGGAAGGTCCATGTATGGTAGGTCTTTGTCGCCACCGATATCCATAGTACGGATAATCACTGACTCGCCTTCCATTGCTTCTGCTACTTCTTTGTAAGCAACGTATTGCTCTTCTTCAGTAGGAAGCGCGTCACGGTCCATAAATAGGAATTCAGTACGGTACAGACCAACGCCTTCACCGCCGTTACGCAGGATACCGTCACAGTCTTTTACTGTACCGATGTTGCCACAAACTTCTACACGGTGACCGTCTAGAGTTTCAGCATGTAAATCTTTTAGTTTTGCTAGTTCAACTGCTTCTGCTTCGAAATCTTCTTTGATTTTCTTAGCTTCTGCTAATTCAGCATCTGAAGGGTTGATGATGATCTTGTTGTTCATCGCGTCTAGCACAAGCATGTCGCCGTTCTTAACTTGCTTAGTGATATCGTTAGTACCAACGATAGCTGGAAGTTCAAGAGAACGTGCCATGATTGAAGTATGAGATGTACGACCGCCGATGTCACAAGCGAAACCAAGAACGTAGTCTAGGTTGATTTGTGCAGTTTCAGATGGCGTTAGGTCGTAAGCTACTAGGATAACTTCTTCATTGATATCTGCTAGAGATACAATGTTAATGCCTAGAGCATTTTTAACGAAACGAGTACCGATATCACGGATATCAGTTGCACGTTCTTTTAGGTACTCATCATCAAGAGACTCTAGTGCAACAGCTTGCTCTTCGATCACAGTGTGGATCGCGTTGTCTGCGTGCATCTTGTCTTTCTTGATGAGTGCTAAAATCTCTTCTTCTAGCTCTTCATCTTCAAGCAGCATGATGTGGCCTTCAAAGATTGCTTCTTTTTCTTCGCCAAAAGTTTCAAGTGCTTTTTGCTTAACAACTTCAAGTTGTTGAGAAGATTTGTTACGAGCGTCAAAGAAACGCTGTACTTCTGCTTCAACTTGGTCGTCAGAGATAGATTGAGTGTTTAGGACAATTTCATCTTCTTGAAGTAGTAGTGCTTTACCGAAAGCAATACCAGGAGATGCTAGGATGCCTGAAATCATAGCCTTACCTTAGTTGTTCAACTGTAAACGGGAGAGTGTGTGACTTTAAGTCGTCGACTAATGTCGCGCTTATTCCTATCTATTTCGAACAAAGCCACTTTGCTATGCAAAATGGCTTTGAAAGAAGGAGACCGTATTAGTGTAGTTGATCCATAAGAGCAACTAGGTGGTCTACTGCTTGCTGAGCTTGAGGACCTTCAGCTGAAATAGTAACGTTAGTACCTTTTACTAGGCCTAAAGTTTGTAGTTTGAACAGGCTTTTCGCGCTAGCGCTTTTGCCGTTAGAAGTCACTGTGATGTCAGCGTCGAAAGATTTTGCTTCTTTAACGAACTGTGCAGCTGGACGAGTGTGAAGACCGTTTTCTGCTGTGATTTCTACTTGCTTCTCGTACATTTTATATACCCCAATTAATTTATTTTTTGTAAGTTTGTAACCAGATTAGCTTAACTGCTTTAGCCCAAATGCGCTAGAGGCTAGTACGCCATGTTCGTGTTAGAACTTAGACTGGTTATAAATTTTTATCCAGCCATGGTCGTCTTTTGCTGAGTACTCATGACTTTCAGAATTTGTTTATTGCTTCTTTTATTTTGAAGCGAAAAATAAAACAGACCCGATATTACCAAAGGTGGGGCAGGGATCAACAAAAAAGCCCCTAAACGGGGCTTTTTTGGACGAAAAATTGATTTGACCACATATTATTGTTGGTTCTCTTTTTCCGTAAAGATGCCAGCAAATAGGGCTGTGCTTAGGTAACGCTCACCAGAGCTTGGTAGTACAGTAACGATAGTTTTTCCTGCAAATTCAGGTAGTTCGGCGATTCTGTTTGCTGCTACAACTGCCGCGCCAGATGAGATGCCTGCAAGAATACCTTCTTCTTTCATTAGGCGTTGAGCCATCTCAATCGCTTCTTCAGAAGTTACCGATTCAACACGGTCAATAATCTCTAAATCTAGGTTTCCAGGGATGAAACCTGCACCGATACCTTGAATTTTGTGTGGAGCTGGTTTGATTTCTTCACCTGCAAGTGCCTGTGCAATCACTGGAGACTCTGCTGGTTCAACCGCTACTGAAGTGATCGCTTTGCCTTTTTCACCTTTAATGTAACGACTTGTACCTGTGATAGTACCGCCCGTACCAACACCCGCTACAAACACGTCGATTTCGCCGTCTGTTGCTTCCCAAATTTCAGGACCAGTCGTTTGCTCGTGAATTTGTGGGTTGGCTGGGTTGTTGAACTGTTGAAGTAGTAGGTACTTGTCTGGGTCTGAAGCAACAATCTCTTCTGCTTTAGCAATCGCACCGTTCATACCTTTTGGTGCTTCAGTCAGCACTAGGTTTGCGCCAAGCGCTTTAAGCAGCTTACGACGTTCTAGGCTCATTGATTCAGGCATAGTTAGCGTTAGTTTGTAACCGCGTGCTGCTGCTACGAATGCAAGTGCAACACCTGTGTTACCACTGGTAGGTTCAACAAGCTCGATACCTGGCTTAAGCGTACCCGCTTTTTCTGCTTCCCAGATCATGTTTGAACCGATACGACATTTAACACTGAAGCTTGGGTTACGAGCTTCGATCTTAGCTAGGACGTTACCTTTGCTTACTTTGTTAAGGCGGACTAGAGGTGTGTTACCAATCGTTAGGGTGTTGTCTTCGTAGATCTTGCTCATGCGATATTCCTTCATTTAATGACAGAACTAAACGTAGTATATCAATCACTTTACCGTCTAGTGTCTTACGATGTTTGTTCAGCTTGAATTTAGATTAAACAAGTTGAAAAAAAGGTAAAAGGATTAAAAAGTTATATCATATAGATATGTAGCAGAATTGACGCCTATCTTTATTGAAATCAGAACTTCAAAAAGATAGGCGAAACTAGGAAGTGTAGAAAGGGTTAGAGACGAGAACTATAGACGAGAACGTAGAGCTTGGTCTTTAAACTCAGCAACCCACATTGCTGTCGCGCCACAAACGGCAACGGGCATCACAATCAGGTTTAAAATTGGAATAGTAGTGAACACAGAAACAAGCGCGCCAAAGCTGTAGCTCTTACCTTGTTTTTGTTTCAAATTGTTTCTCATGTCATCAAATTTGATTTTATGGTTATCGAACGGGTAGTCGGCGTATTGAATCGCTAACATCCATGCTGTGAAAATGAACCATAAAAACGGAGCAACGGTTTGCCCTAGTGCTGGAATTAACAAAAGTAGGAATAAACCGATCGCTTTTGGCAGAATGTAGACAAGCTTGCGCCATTCTCTCGCTAATATACGTGGGGTATCTTTGAGGACATCAAGTAAACCATCGTCATTAACTTTTTTACCGCTCAACAACTCTTCAACTTTTTCCGCGAGTAAACCGTTGAACGGTGCGGCAATGAAGTTAGCGAGCGTGCTAAAGAAATACGAGAATGTGGCCAAGACGGTTAACACAAGTAATGGCCATAAAATGTATGACAACCACGACAAGAAACTTGGCAATGCACCAATCCAACCTTCAATCCAAGTGTTTAGGTTGGAGAAGATATAAAACAAGGCACCACCAACGAGTAACACGTTCGCGATAAGTGGCATTAGTACAAACTTACGAATGCTCGGTGATAAAGCGATTTTTATTCCGAAAATAAAATAGCCAAAGCCGGAGCGGGGAACAGATTCAATAGTCATATTTAAATTAGGTCACATGTGAATTTGGTTAAATAGCAAACATGTCTAGTGTACTCGACCGAAATTAAGAAAAAAAGCGTGGTGAAAATCACACCATGTAAGGAACTAATTGTATTAAGTTGTTCTAAAACAGTGGCTACTTTTGATAGAGTAGTGAGATTAGCCAAATTAACCCAACTTAGTGACAGCGTGTTTATAGCTAGTTGACTAAGAAAGCTGAGAGCGAAAAATGCAGGAATTGCGATTTGTACTCATTATTGTTGGCGCATTAGCTATCGCCGCATTATTGTTCCATGGTCTATGGACGAGTAAAAAAGAAGGGAAAGCAAAGTTTGGAGATAAGCCGCTCGGTAAGCTTGATAACGACAGCTTAGATGAAGCAGAAACTATTCCAAACCGTTCATTCGCCCCAGAAGATGATTTTGAGATAATCCGAAAAGAACGTAAAGAGCCGGATTTTGCTGTTTCACCCTCTGATACTGATCCGCTGATCGACTCAGATCCGCTAACAGCGCCACAAGCGAAAGAAGCTTACGAAGATGATATCGAATTAAATGATCTTCCTTCTTTCAGCGTAGAAGACCCAATTAAGGTTGAAAGTGAACCTGAAGTGATTGAGGAAGAGAAGGACGTTGAGCCTGAAGTTCCAAGCTTTGAGTTGACTGACGAGCAAAAAGAAAACCATGCCGGCTTTAAAGTGCAGTACGGTTCGTTTGAAGAGCCTTCTGAAACAGTTGATGAGCCAGTCGTTCCAAACGAAACGCTTACTCAAAGAGAGCCCGTTGTTGCGAAAGAAGTCGTGACTCCGCAAAGTGCGACTGTTGAAGAAGCAAAACCAGATGAAGAACTTGGTTTAGAAGTGATCGTTCTTAATGTTCACTGTGCTGGAGAGATCCCATTCGTTGGGACTGAACTTTTCCGCAGCATGGAGAACAACGGTTTAACTTATGGTGAGATGTCTATTTACCACTGCTTTGCACAATCTACAGATGCACCAAAGGTTATTTTCAGCGTTGCAAACATGATGCAGCCAGGAACGCTAGAACATGATGATCCTGCTGACTTCACGACTAAAGGTATTTCGTTCTTTATGACGTTGCCTTGTTATGGTCAAGCTGATCAAAACTTCAATGTGATGCTGAGTGCGGCGCAGAAAATTGCTGACGATATGGGCGGAAACGTGTTGGATGAGTCACGCAACTTAATGACACCAAACCGTTTATCTGACTACCGCAAGCAAATCAGAGACTTTATGACGGCATCGAATGCCTAGCCGTATTGTTTAGCCTTGTAAATAATCTATATTTATAGAAAAGGGCTCCTAAGGGAGCCCTTTTTGATATTTCAATCACGATAGAGAATGATATGAAAGAATCGATTCAAGTTACCTTAGAGCAGTTAAGAGAAACTCTGCATTATCACGCCGTTCGTTATTACGTAGAAGATAGCCCTGAGATCCCTGATGTCGAGTACGATCGATTAATGCAGCAATTGCTAAAGATCGAAGAAGAGAACCCGGAACTAGTGACAGTAGATTCTCCGAGCCAACGTGTTGGTGGTCAGCCTCTCGATGGTTTCACTCAAGTGACTCATGAGATCCCAATGCTTTCTCTGGACAATGCTTTCTCTGATGAAGATTTGGATGCGTTCAATAAGCGAATGTCTGATAGAGCGCCAACCGCTAACCTCAAGACTTTCTGTTGTGAACCTAAGCTTGATGGCCTTGCAGTTAGCCTACTCTATGTGAATGGTATTTTAGTTCAGGCTGCGACACGTGGTGACGGTGCGACGGGTGAAAACATCACTGAAAACGTGCGTACGATCAGCTCTATCCCACTTAAGTTACAAGGTGAAGGCTGGCCGCAGCGTATTGAAGTTCGTGGCGAAGTGTTTATGCCAAAAGCGGGTTTCGATAAGTTGAATGAGATGGCGTTGAAGAAAGGCGAGAAAGTATTTGTTAACCCACGTAATGCCGCCGCAGGTAGCCTGCGTCAGCTTGATTCCCGTATTACTGCGAAACGTCCGCTAGCTTTCTACGCATACAGTGTCGGTGTTGTACAAGGCGCTGAGCTATCAAATAGTCACTACGAACGCTTTTTACAGCTTAAAGGTTGGGGCTTACCTATGTGCCCCGAGACTAAGCAACTGAGCTCTCTCGAAGACGTGAAAGCCTATTACCAAGATATTATGACTCGTCGTGATGCTCTGGCTTACGAGATTGATGGCGTTGTTATCAAAGTCGACGATATCGCGGCTCAAGAAGTGCTTGGTTTTGTTGCTAGAGCGCCACGTTGGGCAATTGCTTATAAGTTTCCAGCTCAAGAAGAGATTACACTGCTCAATGACGTTGAATTTCAGGTGGGCCGTACTGGCGCTATTACGCCGGTTGCTAAACTTGAACCTATCTTCGTTGGTGGCGTGACGGTCAGCAATGCCACTTTACACAATGCCGATGAGATTGCGCGTTTAGGCGTGAAGGTAGGCGACAGCGTTATTATTCGCCGTGCAGGTGACGTTATTCCACAAATAGTGGCTGTTGTACTAGATCGTCGCCCTGAAACGGCTAGAGACATTGTTTTCCCTGATGCTTGCCCAGTATGTAGTTCTGCGGTTGAGCGTGTAGAAGGTGAAGCTGTAGCGCGTTGTACTGGCGGTTTAGTCTGTCAGGCGCAGCGTAAAGAAGCACTTAAACACTTTGTTTCTAGAAAGGCGCTAGACGTTGATGGACTGGGCGTGAAAGTTATTGAGCAGCTTGTGGACCGTGAAATGGTCGAAACACCTGCTGATTTATTTAAGCTAAGTGCTGGCGTGATTACTGTTCTTGACCGAATGGGGCCTAAATCGGCACAGAACGTCGTGAGTGCGTTGAATAAAGCTAAAGACACGACGTTAGCGCGTTTCCTCTATTCACTCGGTATTCGTGAAGTCGGTGAGGCGACAGCGATGAACTTAGCGCAACACTTTAAGACGTTGGAACTGGTTCAAGCAGCTACTCATGAACAATTAGTTGAAGTGTCAGATATTGGTGACATCGTTGCTAGCCATATCACCAGCTTCTTCTCACAAGAGAAAAACAGAGCGGTCGTCGATCAGCTGATAGAGCTAGGTGTGAATTGGCCAATCATCAAAGAAGCTGCCGATGACCAAGAGCTACCATTAGAAGGTAAAGTCGTTGTGTTAACAGGCTCATTGTCGCAATTAGGTCGAAGTGAAGCTAAAGCTGCGTTACAAGCATTAGGTGCGAAAGTGACGGGTAGCGTATCGAAGAAAACGGACATCTTGTTTGCCGGTGAAGCTGCGGGTTCTAAACTGACTAAAGCACAAGATTTAGGTATCGAAATAAGAACAGAAGAAGATCTAATAGCCCTTATTTCGTAAGTAAATACAGATAAAAAAAGCTCAAAGGCACTCCTTTCAAGGGAGTGCCTTTTTTGTGTCTGCTGCAAATTAGATGCCTTTTTAATTGTTGAGAATTTTGTTCCTATACGAACTCTAAAATCAGGACAGTGACGCTGCTCAACATTAATGAAATACCATTGTAGTTGTATCAAAAATGCGAGTCATATCTATTTTTACAAAGTTATAATTACCTCAACTTGTTGAATTTATTGGTATTAATTTTGTTTTGGTGAGGATTTTTCTATTTATCGATCTGGATCACTAAGTACCTATTAAATTTGCACCAACTCATATTTTTTTAGATGAAAATTAAGTTCTCATTGATCTTTTTGAGGGCGAAGTTAGTCTTAATGCCATGGATGCACATGATGTGTATAACCAGAAAGGAAATAGAGAATTCAGAGTTTAGGGTTCTCAAACAAGAAAAGGTATTTCTCTCTACGGCGGCCAACTTTAGGCGGGGAATATTCAAACAGCTATATCCATTTTTAGGAGTTTTATTCCATGGAAAACAAAATTTTCAAACGTACTCTACTAGGTGCATCCGTTGCACTTTTATCGACAGGCGTAATGGCGAAAGAAGTTGGTATCAACTCTGATTTCAACGTTGACGTATACGGTGTTGCAGCTATCTCTCTAGTTAACTACAACACAACTGACAACAACGACTCTAGTACTGGTTACGCTGTAGAGAATGAATCTCGTATCGGCTTCCGTGCTCATAAAGAGATGTTTGATGACGTATTAATCACAATGCAGATTGAATCTGGCTACGTAGATAGCACAGACTGGGGTCATGGCGGCGTTTCAGGCGGTGTGCTTGGTTTCCGTGATACGTTCGTTGGTGCTTCTGGCTCTTGGGGTAACCTGCGTGTGGGTCGTGTTCTTACTCCACTATACGAAATCGTCGACTGGCCATTCTCTAACCCTGGTCTAGGTTCTGTATTCGATTGGGGCGGCATCAACGGTCACTACGATCGTCAATCTAACCAAGTTCGTTACGATTCAGCTAAATTTGGCGGTTTCTCTTTTGCAGCTTCTGTTGGTCGTGACGATAACGACAACGGTGGTGGTGCAGCAACTCGTGACGCAAACTTTGTTGGCGCAAGTGCTAAGTACAGCTTCGAAAAAATCACATTCATGGCTGGTGTTGAATCTGGTACTCGTGTAACAGCAGATACCGCTGAATCTTGTGTGTTTGACCCAGATGCTCCAGGTACGCCGGATTGTACAGCAGCTGTAGCTGGCTATGATGATGACACGTTCGCTTACATTGTTGGTTTTGAAGCTAGCCTACCAGCTGGATTCGGTATTGCGGCTGCGTATAAAGGCGAAGAGCTAGACAACGGTACGCGTAAATATACGCAAGACTCTTACTCAATCATTGGTCAATACTGGAATGGTCCAATTGGTGTGAAAGTTGGTTATGCTGCAAACTTAGAAGCAGACCTTTCAGGGACTACTGCATCTAACTCTGTATTGTCGGCTGCACAAACTGACGATAGTAACACTATCTCTGCTCAGTTAATGGCTGTTCACAACGGTTTCGTACCTTACCTACGTGTAGCGGGTCGTACTGTTGGTGACGCTGATACAGATATCGTAACTCGCGTTGGTCTTGAGTACGGTTTCTAAGCTAGAATTATCAGCTTAAGCAGTTAGATAAAATCAAAACGCTGGTAAATTTTTTTGCCAGCGTTTTTCCATAGTGAACATAAGGAATTAGTCATAATGAATAAAGTTAGTGTAGTTGTATTATCATTATTTTTGGGAGCTTGTAGTTCACTCGATTCACAAAGTAATTTTGCAGACTCAGTTGCTGATGTGCAGCCCAAAGGTGGTTACATTAAAGTAACCGGTCAATCTTACGTAGCAGAAAATAGAGCAAATGTAGGCGCAGACATTCTCAAGTCGTCGCTTTACTTTACATACAATAAAGAAGTAACACCAAATACTGCCCCAGAATCTTCAATTACTATGGACGTGAGTTACTTCCAAAGTTACAAAGAGTACGAAACGGTTAGTTTTTTTGGTAAAACGATAGAATTAGAAGATAGACAAGTACCAAGAGAAAGCTGCAGCGAACATTGCACAAAGACTCAATATATTAAATTCCCATTAAGCGACGCTGATATACAGCAAGCAAGAGAAAAGAACTTAGAGTTTACGCTTGATGGGCAAAACTCAGTCATGAGTACAACTTTCATTGTGCCGAAAGCGTATATCGACACAATTTATAACGGTGCAAATAATCATACGGCTATCGCTGTTGCTCCGGTTGCGGTACCTGTTGCGGCTGTAGTTGCTGAAGAACCAAAAGCGTCTCAAGCTCAAGAGATGGTTAATTACTGGTATGGTCAAGCGACAAAAGAAGAGCAAGCTGCTGTGACTGATTGGGCATTCAAGAATCGTAAAAACGCTACCCCAACATCACTAGAAGGCTCAAAAGAAATCGAAATGGTTTCATATTGGTTCAATAAGCTAAACAGCGAAGAAAAATCTCAAACTATGATTTGGCTATTAGAGCAAGAGTAGGCTTCTAACGTAAGTCTCTAGCTATGTTTTTCAACCGCAGTATTGTATAACAGCAGTACTGCGGTTTTTCATTTTAGGCTTACAGGTAAGATTGTGAATATTGGTGAAGTAGCGAAGCGTGTTGGTACAACAGCGAAATCCATTCGTTTTTACGAAAGTAAAGGCATGATGAGCCCACCGCACCGATCAGAAAATGGTTACAGGCAATATGGCGAGATTCATATCGAACAGTTAGAGTTCGTTTTGAGAGCTAAAATGGTTGGTTTCACTCTCGATGAGTGTAAGTCACTGGTTGAGTTGGCAATGAATCCCAACAGACAAAGCTACGAAGTAAAGAAGAAGGCTACTCAGAAGTTAGATGAAATAGAGTTGAAGCTTGCGGAGTTAAACAAGATGAAGGTGCAGCTACAATCTTGGGTACATGACTGCCCTGGAGATACTTCAACGGAATGTCCTATCTTGAATAATCTATCTGGCCGCAGTTAGGTTATTCCAGTTCTAAATAATCGTCAGGCAGCAATTTCATTACTAGCCTGACTTTAATTACCTATCACAGCACCTATCACAGCACCTTTCCGCCGTAATGTTTACAGATCAACAGTGGTACATGAGTGACTGCGTTACCATCTGAACACTTAACGATAGGCCCCATGTTTCCGTTACCGGGAGACTGACTGCTCGCTAGAGCGCTTCCAAATGACAAGCTGAAAATAGCCGTTAGAATTATTAAAAAATGTCTCATACAAACTCCATTAGGTTTATCTCTAATTGAGATAATTGAAAGTATGGACAAGGAAAAGAAAATTTCAAAAATTCGACGGACTTAACATTTTTAATAATTATAAATAAGCGAGAGTAAGGTTAACTATTCATATATATATTGGGTAAGAAATCTGGCTTTCTTATACCTTTTTAGCTCAATCAAACTTTTTAGCTTTACGAAATAAGAACTTATTTTTTTTTCAATTCAATCTATCGCAATGATAATTCGAATATTATTAAGGTTCAAAAATAGAAAAAGCCTGCATTTATTGAAAATGCAGGCTTCATATAGCTCTTGTTTATAAAGGTTCTATTATTAGAACGATTCCGTCTAAAGCGACAATCTTAATTTCGGTTCCAGATGGAATATCTTGACTGGCCTTTGCTGACCAAGAAGAGTCACCGAACTTAATTCGACAGCTACCTTTCTTTACGTCTTCACTTAAAATAACGGTTTGACCTACCAATTGCTTTTCTCTTTGGTTTAACTCTCGCCCTGCATCCGATTGCTTGTCATTCGAGAGTTGTCTTCTCCACCACAACCAAGTGGTAATAAGAGAGAAGCTAGCAAAGGACAGCCATTGTATCTGCCAACCAATTGGTAATGCTCCTAATAGGGCACCGACCAGCATGGCAGATATGCCTATCCATAAAAAGTAACCAGCGGTTCCAATTAGCTCAAGCGCTAACAATGCTAGACCAAACGCTAACCAATGCCAGTGGTTTACTTGTTCTAGTAATTCGACCATAAGTTAGTCCTTACTACCTTTGTCATTCTTATGTGCAAACATCTCCGCGATACCCGCTACTGAACCCATAAGGCCAGTTGCTTCGAGTGGTAGCATGATGATCTTGCCGTTTTCAGCTTGGCCTATAGATTTCAATGCGTCGGTGTAACCTTGTGCAATGAAGTAATTGACCGCTTGCATGTCACCTTGAGCAATTGCCGTTGATACCATTTCTGTCGCTTTAGCTTCTGCTTCT
Source organism: Vibrio sp. 10N.286.52.F8 (assembly GCF_041468745.1). Lineage (NCBI taxonomy): Bacteria > Pseudomonadati > Pseudomonadota > Gammaproteobacteria > Vibrionales > Vibrionaceae > Vibrio > Vibrio sp. 10N.286.52.F8. Next base: position 52,465 of record NZ_JBFRJF010000010.1, on the reverse strand, counting down.
GCGGCACGCTCACGGGCTTCTGCTTGCAATATTGCCGCTTGCTTCTCACCTTCTGCTTTCAGGATCTCTGATTGCTTGTGGCCTTCTGCTTTCAAGATCTCAGCTTGTCGTACACCTTCTGCTTCTAAGATATCAGCACGTTTATTACGCTCGGCTTTCATCTGGGCATTCATCGCAGCAGTAAGGTCTGCTGGTGGCTGTACGTCTTTAATTTCGATACGGGTGACTTTTACGCCCCAAGGGTTTGTCGCTTCATCAACGATGTTCAGTAGCTTGGTATTGATCATGTCACGCTGACTCAGCATCTCATCCAGTTCCATCGAGCCAAGCACAGTACGGATATTGGTGAGGGTTAAGTTACGGATCGCATGTTCAAGGTCATTCACTTCATAAGCTGCCTTAGGCGCGTCGATAACTTGAACAAAACAAACCGCATCGATAACCACATTTGCATTATCTTTGGAGATGACTTCTTGTGCTGGGATGTCGAGAACACGCTCCATCATGCTGATGCGCTGTCCAACTTTATCAATAAATGGAATGATTAAGTTAAGACCCGGTTTAAGGGTGTGTGTGTATCGCCCGAAGCGTTCAACGGTCCAGTTGTTGCCTTGTGGAACGGTTTTTACGCCAGCGAAGATAAATAACAGTGCGACGGCAGTAAAGACGCCGATAGTAATCAAGGTATCAATAGGCATACAAAATCCTTTGCAAGTTTGAGTTTTTGATAGTTCAGTATTGATACTGGCTCATATTTAAATTCTGAGCAAATTTATAAACGAGAAATGGGCCATAAAATATTGATTTTATGGCCCATTTTACATTCTATTATGCGATAAACTAATTGATTGAATTGTCAATTTTCGATGTTTAATCTACGGCTTTTTAGGTTTAACTAGTAAAGCAGAGAGTACAGTTGTCGACGGTACTTACTGGCAACTGGGTTACCTTGTCCAAGCGCACTCAAGATGTCCATGAACTCTTTCTTCATGTCACCATCGAGAGCATTAAGATCTTTGGCTAGGAAAGACCATAATAGATCCATAGCTTCTTCACTGCGGTTCACTTGGTGATATTGCAATGCTAATTCAGATGCTGTTTTAGCGTCGCTCGGATTTTGCTGAAGAGCTGCTTCTAATGCTTGTATTTCAGGGCTGTCTGCTGCTTGTTTATGAAGTTCAAGCTTTGCAACTAAGCCTTTGTAGTAGTTGTCTTGGTACTCAAGAGGGATAGTTGCTAGCTGAGTTTCAGCAAGGTCAAATTGTTGCGTTTCTAACAAACACTCTGCGATCGCCAGTTTTACTTCACCTTTATTCGTCAGCTCTGCTGGAAGTTGCTGCATTGCTGCTAGTGCCTGTGTGTGCTCGCCAGCTTGCATTTGCTCAAGAGCCTGACGCAAAGCAAGTTCATCTTGGCTAGGAAGGTGTTTGCTGAGCATATCGACAATAGCTTCTATGCTTTGAGGGCCACCGAGCCCATCGACTGGCTGACCATTAACAAACAGTGCAATAGTGGGCAGTGCTTGAACACCAAACTGGCTAGCAATAGCTTGCTCTTGTTCGCAATTGAGCAGGGCTAAGGTGAAGGCACCGTTGTATTGCTGAGTTAAAGTTTGCAGTTCAGGAATGACTTGGGCGCTCTCTTGGCTCATTGGTGCCCAAAAATGGATGAGTACAGGGGTCTGCATCGAACCTTCTAATACTTGACGAAAGTTCTGCTCATTAAGTTCAACAATATGCGGAGATTGCATTTACGTTCCTTGAGGTTTGTTTTGTGGATACGTTGCAAATATGGGGGGGTTAGTCGGTAACTTCAAGATCTAGCTCGGTTATCTCGGATAAAAAGAACCAAAAATAGAAAAACGCTATGCTTCGATGTTGATATAATTGTTATCTCAACATGGAAGGCATAGCGTTATCATCGAGGTAGTCAGTGAGGCGTTGCGTGAGATACTCAAAACAGAATAAACAACGTAATCGCCAGACCCACACCTACCCAATTAAGGCGGTTTAAAGTCATGAGATTTCCAGAGTAGAACCATCAATTGGGAATAACTGATGGGATAGGATAATCATGACATCTTATTGTTACGGAAAAATTACATCGTTACATTAAAGTTTGCGACTCTGCATTCAAAGTTAGTAATTTATGCAGCTTTTCTCAAAATAGGGTCTAGCAAGCGACTCGGTAGAATCCTTTTCAATACCGCGAACACTTTAGTCGGGGTCGTAACTCGGTATCTTAGCTTGGGTTTGTCGGCGGTGAGAGCATGGAATACCGGCTCAATACAACTTTCTGGAGGCAGGACAAAAGCGTTATTCGATGATTCTTTTTCGAGTCGATCTTTTTGTTGTTGGTAAGCGTCTTGGTGGGCGCTGCCAGAAATGTTGATCCATTTATTGAACGCTTTCAAGGCATTGGTTCTAAATTGAGTCTCAATTGGCCCTGGTTGCAGTAATGAGATCTGTATACCGCTGCCATGCAGTTCTAATCGTAAGGTATCTGTCCAACCCTCAATCGCGAATTTAGAAGCATTATAAGCACCACGATACTTCATGGCTGCAAAACCTAATACGGAACTGTTTTGTACGATTCGACCTTCGCCACGCTCGCGCATGTGCGGAAGGATCTGACAGACGAGATGATGCCAACCAAAGAAGTTGGTTTCGAATTGTTCTCTGAGTCCTTGGGTCGGTAAGTCTTCTAGTGCCCCTGCTTGACCGTAAGCACCGTTATTGAATAATCCATACAATCCATTAGGTGCGAGATCAATAGCAAGCTTGGCGCCATGCTCAATACTTTCTTGGTTGGAAAGATCTAATTGAATACAGGTGAGGCCTTCATCTTGAAGGCGTTGAACATCTTGTGGATCACGACAAGATGCAATGACATGAAAACCACGCTTTTGAAGTGCATGAGCACATGTATAGCCAATACCTGTTGAGCAACCGGTAATAAGAATCGACTTGTTCACACTTAATCCTTTATTAGAGTCTCTATCGCTCTAGGGTAAAGAATTAGTCTTGATGTTGTAACAAGTTTTTTAAGGCTGGTTCTATTCTTGAGTAACTAAAGATAAATCCCATTTCAGTGAGTTTCTTTGGTTTGGAACGAATGCTGTCAAAGAGTAGACAAGAAGATTCACCCATCAGAAGCGACATTGCCCATTTCGGCGTGAATAAGAAATGCGGTCGGCCTAATTGTTTCGCTAACGTGCTGCTGAACAGTTTGTTGGTCACAGGGTGAGGGGCACACATATTGAATTCCCCTTGAGCGTGAGGGATAGACAACAAGTGATTGATGGCTCTCACCATATCGAGAATGTGAATCCATGGCATGTACTGCTCACCTGAACCTATTGGACCACCGACGCCGAGTTTATAAGGCAATAGCATCTTCTTGAGTGCGCCGCCATTCTCGCCAAGTACAACCCCTGTTCGCAGTAGTATCACGCGTGTGCTTTCTGATTGTGCTCGCTTGGCTATCTCTTCCCAGTGGGCACAGACTTTATGAGGAAAGCTTTCATCTTCTACTTGCAGTGACTCGTCAAACGGGTGCTGCTGTTGATCGCCATAGTAGCCGACGGCTGAACCGCTAATAAAAGCGTGTGGCGGGTTGCTACTGGCATGAATTAGTTCGACCAGCTTTTCAGTGATGTGCCAGCGACTGTTACAGATCCTCTCTTTTTGCTCTGTACTCCAACGCTTATCGGCAATCGGTTCACCCGCGAGGTTGACCACCACATCAAAGTCATTGAGATCACTGAGCTCATCAAGGGATTGAATGTAATGAAGGTTGTTCTGGTTGAGGTGATTTAGGTTTTGCTTGGCATTTTCAGGACTCCGCGTCAGCAATGTCACGTCGTCAGTGTTCCAACTCTTGACCAATTCAGAGCCAATAAATCCAGTACCACCCGTTAACAATATCTTCATACCAATCTCCCTATTAAACATAATTATAGACATGGCTTGTTTTTAGTCGCCAATCAATACGAAAAAATCACTATAACGATCATAAGGTTTCAATCGTGTGATGCCCAAATTACGCCTTTTTCAATTTACAAAGGAGTGAAATTAAATTCATCAAGTCAGGATGTGTACCGTTATCACACTTATGCACTTTACTTGGATATGTTACCAACTGCGTAATATTTGTCACATAAGCAATGATAAGGATTTGCCATGATTATTATTAATTCATAACCAGCGACAAGGAATTGCGATGACGGCGGTGCTTGCTTTGTTTCGATCCATGTTAGGTAGCCTGAGGGATCTATTGCCAATCGTGGCGGTAATCGCTTTCTTCCAGCTTGCTGTCTTACAAGAGCCACTTCCTCATCTTTTATCTATTCTGATTGGCTTAGTGCTCGTCGTTTTTGGACTCACTTTCTTTATTTTTGGCCTTGAAATGGGGTTGTTTCCAATTGGCGAATCGATGGCTCAAGCATTTGCCAGAAAGGGGAGTGTGTTCTGGTTATTGATCTTCGCTTTTTGTTTGGGTTTTGGTACCACCATAGCCGAGCCAGCGTTAACCGCAGTCGCTGCCGAAGCCGCAGAAGTGGCAGCTGAGGGAGGTGTAATCCCCAATACGTTAGATGAAATGGAGCAGTATGCCAATGGCCTGCGCTTTACTGTGGCACTGTCAGTCGGTATCGCTATTTTACTCGGTGTGCTGAGAATCTTAAAAGGTTGGCCAATCCAATACATGATCATCGGTGGATATATTGGAGTGGTGGTGCTCACTGCATTTGCTCCGGAAAACATCATTGGAATTGCGTATGACTCTGGTGGAGTAACGACATCGACGATCACCGTCCCATTAGTAACTGCGTTAGGGGTGGGTTTAGCCTCGGCAATTAAAGGGCGTAATCCGATGATAGATGGTTTTGGGTTGATCGCGTTTGCTTCGTTGCTGCCGATGATGTTTGTCATGGTGTACGGGATGGTGGTGACATGATCAGTGTTCAACAATTTATCGACACCTTTCTCGGCACTGTGATGGATGTGATCCCGATTGCGATCATCATCTTCGGTTTTCAGTTGGCGGTATTACGAAAGCCAGTCAATAACCTAGCCAAAGTGCTGATCGGTTTCTTCTACGTCATTCTTGGCTTATCACTCTTTTTGATGGGATTGGAACTCGCGTTATTCCCTCTAGGGGAGACGATGGCAATGCAACTCACCGAGCCGAGTTTTTTGACTGAGTTTAAGATCAGTTCTGGTCTTGCTTTGGCTTGGTTTGATTATTACTGGGTCTATCTTTTCGCGTTTTGTATTGGTTTCAGCACCACGATAGCCGAGCCCTCTTTGATTGCTGTAGCGATTAAGGCGAACCAAGTTTCCGGTGGCAGTATCAGCGTCAATGGGCTGAGGATCGCCGTGGCATTGGGCGTTGCTATCGGTATCTCACTGGGCAGCTACCGTATCGTTGCGGGTGACCCGATCCACTACTACATCATTTTTGGTTATGTCGTCGTGGTCATTCAAACCTTTTACGCCCCAAAACTCATTATTCCATTGGCCTACGATTCGGGTGGCGTCACTACATCAACGGTGACAGTCCCTTTAGTGACGGCGCTCGGGCTTGGACTCGCTTCAACCGTACCAGGAAGAAACCCTGTTATTGATGGCTTTGGGTTGATCGCCTTTGCCAGCTTATTTCCCATCATTCCAGTGATGGGCTATGCCCAAATAACACAATGGTTAAACCGTTTACACACCTCTAAGGAGAGCAAAGATGCGCTTTAAACTTATCTTAGCGTTTGTAGAAGAGAGCAAGACCGACACTGTGCTCGATGCCGCGCGTGATGCGGGCGCGACTGGAGCAACGGTGATTAACAACGCCAGAGGGCAAGGCTTAAACCAAAAAACCACCTTCTTTGGCCTAACGCTAGAGGTACAAAAAGATGTGTTGCTGTTTGTGGTTGAGGAACACTTAGCGAGGCATATTCTTGAAACTATTGGCGAAGTCGGTGAGTTTGACCAGGAGTCAGGACAAGGTATAGCGGTGCAGATCGATATCGAAGACGCAGTCGGGGTTGCGCATCAAGTCGAGACGTTAACAAAGGTTGTGGAGGATGAGCTATGAGTACCAGTGAAAAGATCCGAGTAGGCGATGTCATGGCCAATACGTATGTGATTATCGATGGGCTAACCACGGTGTTAGAAGCGATAGAGATGGCTAAAAAGCACAAAGTGAAGGCAATCATTGTCGATAAACGCCACGAAGATGACGAATACGGTATCGTATTGATGAATGACATTGCCAAGAAAGTACTGGCTAAGAACCGATCTCCAAAGCGAACCAATGTTTATGAGATCATGACCAAGCCAGCGCTAAGCGTGTCTGCTGAGATGAACGTAAAGTATTGCGCTCGCTTGTTTGAACGCTTTGGTATCAGTCGTGCGCCAGTAGTTCGTGATAACAAGATAGTCGGTATGGTTAGTTACAATAATATCGTGATCAATGGTATGGCGAGAGATGACGTGTAGCATTTAGATACGTACAATAGGCTCATAAATTTTATGGAGAAGTACGTGTGAAATTATTTTTTGCTTCAGACCTACACGGTTCGCTGCCAGCAACAGAAAAGGTATTAGAACTCTACCAAGCATCTGGTGCGCAATATTTAGTTCTATTGGGTGACATTCTGAATCATGGACCAAGAAATCCGATTCCAGAAGGATACAACCCGCCGGCGGTTGCAGATAAGTTGAATGCGTTTTCTCAAGAGATCATTGCCGTTCGTGGTAACTGCGATAGCGAAGTGGATCAGATGTTGTTGTCTTTTCCAATGATGATGGATTACTCGTGGGTGCTATTAGAATCAGGCCAGCGTATCTTCCTAACGCATGGCCATTTGTACAACACCAATAAACGCCCTGCGTTGAAGGCGGGCGATATCATTGCACACGGTCATACCCATATTCCTGTCGCCGAATACCAAGATGACATCTTTATCTTTAACCCTAGCTCGGTGACATTCCCACGAGAGGGACACGCGGCAAGCTATGGCATCTATGAAAACAATACCTTCAAAGTCATTAGTCTTGAAGGTGATGTTCTCGTGAGTGGTCAGCTTTAAATCATTGGATCGGCTGTGAAAGGCTTATTTTGAGTCCACGTGGCCGAGATCTCTGTCTGGAGCAATGATGTTTCGTACTCTTTGCTTCAGAACTTTCGCCTCTGGAAAACCGTCATCTGCTTTTCTTTCCCAAATCTGCACACCATTACAAAAGATTTCGAACCTGCCTCCTGTGTCTGGGTGTAAGCTCACTTGTTCAATTTCTTCGCTGAAGGTATGCAGTAGCTCTTGGCATAACCAACTAGAGCGAAGCATCCAATTGCATTGACGGCAATAGTGTATCGCGATTGTGGCTTTTGTTGCTGTCTCTTTCGCTGGCGCCAGATTAGGTTGTTCCGTTTTCATGGTTAATCCTTAAAATGCTACATCCGTAATTTGATACCAACGGCTAACAAAAAAGGGGCTTCATGCCCCTTTTTTCTATTGGTTTACCGTTTCATGGTATTCAGCTATTCATAAACAGTAAATAGCGATCCAATCTTAGTTTGAAAACAATACGGTAGAACCATGATTTAAGCTAGTCAGTAGCAGTGCCTTCGGGTTAACAATATCTATGCGGCGGCTTTGCTCTGCGTTCATCTTAATGACTTGAGTGATCAGCTCTAGCTGTTCTTCTGAAAAGTCTTGGCGCTGAGCCGAGGTCACATCTTTAAACTCCGTTGGCGAAACCAGTAAGTAGTTATCGTTAATATCCCACTGACCCGTTTCAGAGATGTTGATGACATTCGCAGGCTCAGTTTGATTACCGTAAAGTCTAACCACTGACATTCTTAAATATGTACCATTTGGTAGGTATTTCGCATTCGATGATAGTTCAACTCTACGAAGTGGGCCGATTGAGTCAGCTTGCTTGTTATCGCTAATCAGCGTCACCATTCTCGACTGCCATTCATGCTGAGTGAGCAAGCGCTCTACTTTTGCATTGCTGCTCCAATATAGCCAACCACTCAAAAATGCCGATAGAACCAGTAAGATAATCGATACTTTTAATTTCATGTTACTTACCACCGTTACAAATGTCGTTTACATCCGACTGGTTTGCGTAAATTCTTAGGGTTACATTTTCGCTCGAGTAATCTTGCGGGTGAATGTAATTGAGGGCAAGGTTATTGGTTTGTCCTCCTGTAGCGATCACTTCAGCCGGCTTTAACACACCAGTGTGACTCGTGTTGTAACTTAATACACACTTTTCTATTGCTGGCAGCCAACTGCTGAGGTCTGGGTGGTTAACCGGTGATTGAACCTTTACACCATCCACTTCAGTCAAAACCGTGAACTCGGACTCCACCGGGGTAGTAAACGTTAAAACGAGAATCGGCATGATGAAAGCGGCAAGCAGTAACCAAAATGTTAACCATTTATTGGTGCTTTTAGCCGGAGCTACAACAGGAGCGGTTGCTGGTTCTACTGCCACTTTAGTTTGTTGAACTTTTGTAATTGGCTCAGGTTCAAATGTGTCAGTGATTGCTTGTTCAGTCGCTGCAGGCGTTGCAAACGTTAGGATAGGTTCAACGTCATTTTCTGCAATTTCAGCGGCTACTGGCTGATCATTTGATGACAGTGGCGCAGAGCGCTCAACGGTCGCAATAAATTGGTAACCGCGCTTCGGTACTGTCTTTACGAATTCAGGAGATTTAGTCGAGTCTTTGAGCATCTTTCTCAGAGTCGATACGGCTTGCGTTAAGCTTGAGTCATCCACCTCAAAGCCTTGGTCTCGCCAAACATACTCATGCAATTCATTACGAGTGATAACTTCATTAGGCCTTTCTGACAGCATCAAGAGAATGCGGCTTTCATTGCTACCAAGACGTACGACTTCACCGTCGCTCATTTGATCGACAAGTGAATTGCTGTTTGGGTCGAATACGAACCGTTGTGCGAGAATAAACTTTGTGCCGATATTACTCATTGAATTCTTCTATTTTGGATTGTTTTGGGGGGCGAAATAGACAAATCTCAGGTGAAGTTCCGTTAATTCTTCACCAAATCATGGCTTATTTTATGTTCTTTTATATTTATCAGGCTCAAGGATAATAAAAACAGATAAAAAAAACAGTGTTTTTATGATTTTTGACCTTGAATTTACATTTGTCATCCTCATGTTAATGAACAGAAGAGTGGCATCAAGTGTTACGCCCCTATGATTATTCAACATAAAGTATAGATGTTTTGGAGTAAAAATGAGCGAAACGGCAACGCAAAATAAAGAGACTCGTGGCTTTCAATCTGAAGTAAAACAACTACTTCATCTAATGATTCACTCACTGTATTCAAATAAAGAAATCTTTCTACGTGAGCTGATCTCTAACGCATCTGACGCGGCTGATAAGCTTCGTTTTCAAGCTCTATCGAACGGTGACCTTTACCAAGGTGATGCAGATCTAGGTGTAAAACTTTCATTCAACGCGGAAGCAAACACGTTAACCATTTCTGATAACGGTATCGGTATGAGCCGCGACAACGTTATTGAGCATTTAGGTACGATTGCTAAGTCAGGCACTGCAGACTTTTTCTCAAAGCTGTCTGAAGACCAAAGCAAAGATTCTCAACTGATTGGTCAATTTGGTGTGGGTTTCTATTCTGCATTCATCGTTGCAGACGCGGTAACGGTTCGCACACGTGCAGCTGGCCTGCCGAACAATGAAGCTGTTCAGTGGCACTCTGCAGGTGAAGGCGATTACACAATCGAAGACATCACTAAAGAGTCTCGTGGTACTGACATCGTTCTGCACATGCGTGAAGACGGTAAAGAGTTCTTAAATGAGTGGCGTCTGCGTGAAGTGATTGGTAAATATTCTGACCACATCGGTATTCCTGTTTCTATCTTCACAGCAGTGAAAGATGACGAAGGTAAAGACACCGAAGAGAAACATTGGGAACAGATCAACAAGGCGCAAGCACTTTGGACTCGTAACAAGTCTGATATCGAGAAAGAAGAGTACCAAGAGTTTTACAAACACGTATCTCACGACTTTGCTGATCCACTAACCTGGAGCCACAACAAGGTTGAAGGTAAGAACGATTACACAAGCCTGCTTTACATCCCAGCGAAAGCACCTTGGGACATGATGAACCGTGACCACAAGAGTGGCTTGAAACTTTACGTGCAGCGTGTATTCATCATGGATGACGCAGAGCAGTTCATGCCATCTTACATGCGTTTCGTTCGTGGCTTGATTGACTCAAACGATCTGCCATTGAACGTGTCTCGTGAAATCCTGCAAGACAACAAGGTAACTCAGTCTCTTCGTGGCGCATGTACCAAGCGTGTACTGACTATGCTTGAGCGCATGGCGAAGAATGACAATGATAAGTACCTAGAGTTTTGGAAAGAGTTCGGCCTAGTATTGAAAGAAGGCCCGGCTGAAGATATGGCGAACAAAGAGAAGATCGCTGGTCTACTTCGTTTCTCGTCAACGGAAGTGGATTCTGCTGAACAAACCATCAGCCTAGAATCTTACGTTGAGCGCATGAAAGAAGGCCAAGATAAGATTTACTACCTGACAGCAGATAGCTACGCTGCCGCTAAGAACAGCCCACACTTGGAGCAGTTCAAAGCTAAAGGTATTGAAGTGGTTCTAATGTACGATCGTATTGATGAGTACGTAATGAACTACCTGACTGACTTCGACGGTAAACAGTTCCAATCGATCACTAAAGCAGGCTTAGACCTAAGCAAGTTTGAAGGTGAAGAAGAGAAAGAGAAGCAAAAAGAGACAGAAGAAGAGTTCAAATCTGTTGTTGAGCGTACTCAATCTTACCTAGGTGGTCGTGTTAAAGAAGTTCGTACGACCTTCAAGCTAGCAACAACACCTGCGGTTGTTGTGACTGACGACTTCGAAATGGGCACGCAAATGGCGAAGCTTCTTGAAGCTGCGGGTCAAGCGGCACCGGAAGTGAAGTACATCTTCGAGATTAACCCTGAGCACGCACTGGTTAAACAGATGGCTGACGAAGCAGACGAGCAAGCGTTTGGTCGTTGGGTTGAGTTGCTACTTGGTCAAGCGATGCTGGCTGAAAAGGGCTCAATGGAAGATCCGTCACAATTCTTGGGTGCAATCAACGAGCTACTAACAAAGCGTTAGTCTTTCGACTTTAGGTTAAGCCAACAATTACAATAAAAAGCTCGCAAATGCGGGCTTTTTTTATGAACGTCGTTGAAAATTGACCTAACGTGGTCAACGTCACCGTTATCGTCACAACAAATGTTGTCGATGCATTCTTTAGTCGTAAATTCAGCCAAATTGAATATTAATGTGATAGAATGCTCGACCTAATCAGCTGGGGCTAAGAAGCAACTATCTCCAGTTGTATGATTTTTTAAACGTTATACCGAAACTTACCGTTTTGCTTCTGTTCACAGTTTTGCTTAGCCTCAATGGTTACTTAACGCTTTCTGTTCATCCTAAAAATGAGCAAGAATGGAGGGATAGTGAGCTTCGGTATAAATCATAATTTTATAAGAGGATTAAACATGCGCATCATTCTTCTAGGTGCTCCTGGCGCGGGTAAAGGTACTCAAGCTAACTTCATCATGAACAAATTTGGTATCCCTCAAATTTCAACTGGTGACATGCTACGTGCTGCTATCAAAGCGGGTACTGAGCTTGGTAAGCAAGCAAAATCAGTAATCGACGCTGGTCAGCTAGTTTCTGATGAAATTATCCTTGGTCTTATCAAAGAGCGTATCGCTCAAGATGACTGTGAGAAAGGTTTCCTACTAGACGGTTTCCCACGCACAATCCCACAAGCTGATGGCCTAAAAGAAATGGGCATCGCTGTTGATTACGTTGTTGAATTTGACGTAGCTGACGATGTGATTGTTGAGCGTATGGCTGGTCGTCGTGCTCACCTTCCTTCTGGTCGTACATACCACACTGTGTACAATCCGCCTAAAGAAGAAGGTAAAGATGACGTAACGGGTGAAGACCTAGTGGTACGTGATGACGACAAAGAAGAAACAGTTCGTGCACGTCTAGGTGTATACCACGATCAAACAGCTCCGCTAATCTCTTACTACGGTAAAGAAGCTGAAGCAGGTAACACTCAGTACCTTAAGTTTGACGGTACTAAGCAAGTTGCTGAAGTTAGTGCAGAACTTGAGAAAGCACTAGCATAATTGGCTAACAGCCAGTTTTAGAATTTGATATATTGGAAGCGACCTTAAGGGTCGCTTTTTTTGTTTCAATTTTTAGTACGATACCAATCTATATAACTTGATTGCACATGATTCAGAACGGTTCAGACCCGACGGCAGTGGCTAGCAATTGAGAGTGGATTTTGTGTATCTCATATGAAGAATGATTATTCAGACTTTCATTGAGGCGCAATGATCTTAAACTTATGCAGATTAGTATATTACTTTCCAGAAAATCACATATTGGTCTCAGGTATCTATGGAAAATAATAAAAAGCAGGGCGTTTTACTGGTGAACTTAGGAACGCCAGATGCGGCGACCCCCGCTGGCGTTCGTCGATTTTTGAGTGAATTCTTACACGACAAGCGAGTTGTAAACCTAACGCGTTGGCTTTGGTGTCCTATATTACATGGCGTGATTTTACCGATTCGCTCGCCTAAAGTTGCTAAGCTGTATCAGTCTGTCTGGATGGATGAGGGCTCACCACTGCTTGTGTACTCTCAAAGACAAGCTGAAAAGCTCCAGAAAAAACTAGAGATGCCTGTTGCACTGGGTATGACCTATGGCAACCCAAGCCTAAAGACTGGTGTTGAGCAACTGATGGAGCAGGGCGTTGAGGACATCATCGTACTGCCTCTGTATCCGCAGTACTCTGGCACAACCACAGCGGCGGTTTCTGATGGTTTGACCAAAGCCTTTAAGCAGATGCCAGTTATCCCGAGCTATCGCTTTATTCGCGACTACTACGCGCACCCAAGCTATGCAAAAGCATTGGCTGAAAGCGTCCGCAGTCATTGGGATAAAAATGGCAGAGCCGATCATTTAGTGTGTTCTTTCCACGGTATTCCGAAGCGACTGGCTGATGAAGGCGATATCTACCCTCAGCATTGTGAAGCGACAACAAAGCTGCTTGCGGCAGAGTTAGGTTTGTTAGCGGACGATATCACCATGACATACCAATCGCGATTTGGTCGAGAAGAGTGGTTGAAGCCATACACTGACGAGACACTTGAGTCACTGCCGAGTAAAGGCATCAAGAAGATCGACATCATGGCACCTGCCTTTTCGGTTGACTGTTTGGAAACGTTGGAAGAGATTTCAGACCAGTGTAAAGAGACGTTCATTGACGCTGGTGGTTCGGACTTTAGCTACATTATGTGTCTGAACGACAGAGACTCACACATCGACATGATGGCTGAACTAGTGGCGCTTCATCGCTAACTGATATGGCGATTGAATAGATAACAAAAGGGCTGCTCATTGAGCAGCCCTTTTTGATCTTGATGTTTCTTCTTGAAATCGATCTAGCTATTAAGCGACCGAAGTTTCTGCTTTTGGTTCTGCTTCAAGCGTCATGTTGGTTTCTACACCATGCATCCATGATACAAGCTTACCAGCACAAAGCAGCAGTAATATGGCACTCACCGTTGCTGTGATAGCAATACCACTGAAGATTGACATAGCACCAAGCTCACCAACGTGAGAACCGACCAGGCCTGCCACGTAGTTTGCCACCGCATTGAAGCCAAACCATGCACCCATCATCAATGATGCTAGGCGAAGTGGAGCTAACTTAGTGACCAACGACAGGCCAATAGGCGATAGACAAAGCTCACCAAGGGTATGGAAGAAGAAAGCACCGACTAGCCATAGCATTGATGTTTTCACGGTTAGGTCACCGCCTTGCTCCATTACCGCGCCCATCATGCACACAAAGCCCAGTGCTAAGAAGAACAATGCCATTGCAAACTTAACAGGAGAGTTGGGTTCACGCTTACCCAGTTTCACCCAGAACGCAGCAATGATTGGAGCAAGTGTAATGATGAAGAATGGGTTCAAAGATTGGAACCACGCAGCAGGAACTTCAAAGCCACCAATCATACGGTCAGTATATTGTTGAGTGTAGATGTTCATTAGGCCGCCAGCTTGTTCAAAGCCCGCCCAGAAAACAATCACGAACAGACCCATGATAAGAATCACTTTTAGTCTGTCGAACTCTTCTTTGGTCAGTGGCGCTTTTTCTTTAGATTTGTTTAGTGCTTTCGCTCTTGCAGCAGCAGGTACAGAACCGATGTTGCCCAACCAAGACTGAGCCATTGTCACTTGCATGATCAAGCTAATAACCATACCAATACCAGCGGCTAGGAAACCTGCTTTCCAACCGAATGAATCGACAGCAGCACCTGAAATTAAGCCACCAAGCAGCGCACCTAAGTTGATGCCCATGTAGAAAATGGTGAAAGCACCGTCACGGCGGTTATCGCCTTCTTGGTACAGATCGCCAACCATGGTTGAGATGTTCGGCTTAAACATACCGTTACCACTGATTAGCAGAGCTAAACCAAGGTACAGCGCGTTCACTTGGTCTAAACCGATGAAGCCGTTAGGTAGAGCCATTGTAAATTGGCCAAGTGCCATCAATACACCGCCAATCATAATTGATTTACGCTGACCTAGGTAGTTATCGGCAATCCAGCCACCAATTAATGGTGTGATATAGACTAAGCCGGTGTAAATACCGTAGAGATCGAGTGCGTCTTTCGTTGACCAACCCAGTCCACCGTTGAGGGTAGTGTCAGTCAAAAATAAGACAAGGATGGCACGCATCGCATAGTAAGAGAAACGTTCCCATAGCTCTGTGCTAAAAAGTAGAAATAGGCCTCTAGGGTGGCCAAAGATGTTGTGGTTGCTTGGCATAAGTTTTACTAATTTTAGGTATTAAAAGATTTTATAGTCATTCATGTATACACAGTGGGATAAAAGTCTGCAATAGACTTATTTTATGGTCACGACAACTTGGTTTAACTAAGATGTTGATATTAAATATCTTTATTTTTAATGTTGCCCATTTTAGATGTGCTGCAAACTAATTTTCCAGATTTGAGTTGGTTGGTTAATAACCTTCATTAAAGTTGTGTTGAATTAAAATCTTTAGATATATTGCTCTGGTGTATCATTTTGAGTTTTAAGGGAGTGGCATGCGCATTAGGTGGGGCATACATATGCTTACAACAATGAGTCTTTTGATCTCTAAATGATCTCTGTACAATGCTTAACCACTCCGACACCTATAACTTTTTGTTGATAAATTGGTCTGCTACGCATTATTTTTCGTTAGCAACGATTCATTTTATTAATGGTGATTTAACCGTTTTAGGCATGTGGTAAAATATCTAAAAATATAAAATGGCTAGTCAAATGAAACGTTGGTATTTGCTTTACTGTAAGCGTGGTGATCAAAAACGCGCTCAGCAGCACTTAGAGAATCAGGGGGTAGAGTGCTTTTACCCTCAAATAGAAGTCGAAAAGGTGGTGAGAGGGAAAGAAAAGCAGGTCAAAGAACCGCTGTTTCCGTCTTACATCTTTGTTCGCTTCGACTATGAGCAAGGTCCTAGCTTCACGACCGTTCGTTCAACACGTGGCGTTGTGGACTTTATTAAGTTCGGTTCACTGCCGCACGAGGTCCAAGGAGACTTGGTGTTTGAACTTAAAGAGTTTGAGAAGTGCTGCAGTAACGAAGTGGAAGATTGTTGTGTTGAGTTTGAATCTGGACAGGTAGTTAAGATTCAGAGTGGCCAATTTGCTGGGGTTGAAGCTATTTTCGATCAGAAAGACGGTGAGGCTCGATCGATTATGCTGGTGAAAATGATCAGCCAAGTCGTTCCAATCAGTATTGAGAACGAAGCACTACAAGCTCGCGCATAACTGCAGTAATAAAAATAGGCTTAAAACAAAAGGCGCATAATGCGCCTTTTTTAGTCTTTAGGATTTGTTCAAAACGCTCTAAGCGTTGTAAGCATCGTTGTGAACGGCTTGTACTGCACGGCCTGATGGGTCGACACAGTTTTTGAATGACTCATCCCACTCAATCGCTTTCGCTGATGAACAAGCAACTGAAGGACCACCAGGTACACACTCTGCCGCAGATTCTAGAGGGAATAGCTCCTCAAAGATTTCACGGTAAGCATAACCTTCTTTGGTTGTTGGCGTGTTGTAAGGGAAACGGAACTTAGCAGCTTCCATTTGTTGATCCGTTACTTTTGCTTCAGCCGTTGCTTTCAATGTATCAATCCAATCGTAGCCAACACCATCAGAGAACTGCTCTTTTTGACGCCATGCGATTGAATCTGGTAGGTAGTCTTCAAAACACTCACGCAGGATGTGTTTCTCCATCTTACCGTTACCGCACATCTTATCTTCAGGGTTCAGACGCATTGCGACATCGATGAACTCTTTATCCAAGAATGGTACACGGCCTTCAACACCCCATGCCGCTAGCGATTTGTTTGCACGAGCACAGTCGAACATGCTTAGAGCAAGCAGTTTACGTACTGTCTCTTCGTGGAACTCTTTCGCGTTTGGCGCTTTATGGAAGTACAGGTAACCACCAAAGATTTCATCAGCACCTTCACCTGAAAGTACCATCTTGATGCCCATCGCTTTGATCTTACGAGCCAGCAAGTACATTGGCGTTGATGCACGAATCGTCGTTACATCGTAAGTTTCGATATGGTAGATAACGTCACGGATTGCGTCTAGGCCTTCCTGAATAGTGTAAGTCATCTCATGGTGCACAGTTCCGATCTTGTCCGCAACTTCACGAGCAGCGATAAGGTCTGGTGCGCCTTCAAGACCAACAGCGAACGAGTGCAGTTGTGGCCACCAAGCTTCAGATTGCTCATCATCTTCGATACGCATTGCCGCAAAGCGTTTTGCAACTGCTGAAGTAATTGATGAATCCAGGCCACCAGATAGAAGTACACCGTAAGGAACGTCAGTCATTAGTTGACGTTTAACGGCTGCTTCTAGCGCTTCAGTCAGTTCTTCTTTGCTTGTGCTGTTGCCTTGTACCGCAGCGTACTCGTTCCAATCGCGGATGTAGTAGCGTTGAGGTTCAGCATCTTTCGAAGAGTAGAAGCTACCTGGAGGGAATTCACTGATCGTCTTACATACTTCAACCAATGCTTTCATCTCTGAAGCCACGTAGTAGTTGCCGTGCTCATCGTAACCTTGGTAAAGCGGGATGATACCAATATGGTCGCGGCCCACTAGGTACTCGTCTTTCTCTTCGTCGTATAAAACGAATGCGAAAATACCGTTAAGCTCTTCTAGAAGGTCTGCACCCATCTCTTGGTATAGCGCTAGGATAACTTCACAGTCAGAATCAGTCTGGAACTGGTACTTATCTTCATAGCGTGCACGAAGTTCTTTGTGGTTATAAATTTCACCGTTTACTGCAAGAATGTGCTTTTTGTCTTGACTGTATAGTGGTTGAGCACCACTGTTCAAGCCAACAATAGCAAGACGTTCATGAGCAAGGATTGCTTTTTCACCAGCATAGATACCAGACCAGTCTGGACCACGGTGACGAAGCTTCTTAGACATTTCTAAAGCAATAGGGCGAAGTGTTGCGGCATCACTTTTAATGTCGAGAATGCCAAATACTGAACACATAGAACTTCCTTTTAAATAATTTCCAAATCAACTGCATTCAATTTGCCATTCTGGGTAAAAAAAGCAACCGGATGTGAGCAAAAAAATAATATAAAGGGTGTTCTGTTAGAAATTATCTAATTTTTATGTGCTTTTGGTGTGTGATGTTTAATTGCGGTTGGTTTTTTAAACAAAAACCTCTCAAAAGTGCGAAAAATAGGCAGTTTTGAGAGGTTTAGTTGAACACTGTCTAATACTAGATTTTATTGATATTTGGATTTAACTGTTCGCAAACGTGGCGAGCAAAACCACTACCAGCCTCGCTGTAAATGTTAAATGCCGCATCAACGCCATTCTCTTTCAGTGTTTCGAGTTGATCGGGATATTCAGCAATAGCCGCAATTTGGCCTTTAAAGTTACGTGACTTTAATTGTTCTAAAGCGGTTTGATTACCTTGGTGGTGAGGCATTGCCAAAATCACCAGCTTTACGTTTGCTGTATCTAGAATTCGCTCCCAGAAATCTGGGTCAGTCGCGTCGCCAGAAATCACGTTTCTGCCTTGGCTTCTGTGGTTGTGCGCGGCTTCTTCACGCACTTCTACACCTAGGCTGACCTTGCCATAGCGAGTACGTAATTCGTCATAAGCACCGGTACCAATTCGGCCCATACCTAGAATAAGCACTTGGGCACGACCAGGGTCAATTCGCTTATCACGTCGGTGAAGCTTTTCTGACGCATGCTCTTTTAGCCATTTACCTGACTGCTGATAAAGCTTATGACCAGCTCGGTTTAAAGGAGCAGCGATTAGAAAAGACAGTGAAACTGCAATGGCAACGGCAACTAAGATATCACCCGACATCCAACCCATCTTGAAGGCGAGACCACCAACGATGAGGCCAAACTCGCTATAGTTAAACAGTGATAGCGAGGCAAGTAGAGACGTTCGAACACGGAACTTGAAGCGGTTGAGTACCAAGAAGTAGAGAACACCTTTCACTGGCAGCATCAGCAAGAACAAGATTGCGAGCATAAAGCCTTGAATGGTTGGTTGCTCTGACAGACCAATATTCAAGAAGAAACAGACAAGGAAAAGTTCTTTAAGGTTAAACAGCGACTTTGATAATTCTGAGGCTTTTGGGTGACCAGCAAGTAACATACCTAGAACAAGAGCCCCCAAATCTGGTTTCACACCAACCAAATGGAATAAACCAGCACCGACGACTAATGCGAAGAAGATGCCGGAAAGAACCAGCATCTCACCGTGACCAACCCAATCGAGCACTTTGTAGAACAGTGGGCGTAATAAGGGTAGGGCAAACAGAGCAATTGCATACCACTCAGGTATTTTGCCCGTAGAAGCCGTTAAGAATACTACGGCGAAGATATCCTGCATGACCAAGATACCAATCGCTAACGTTCCGTAGGTCGCATTCATTTCGCCTTTCTCTTGCAGAGTCTTAACCGCAAATACAGTACTAGAGAATGAAAGAGCAAAACCGAGCAGAACGATCTGTTCTACCGACATGGCAGCTAGCGATGAAATACCTAAGAACTTAAAGCCAAACAGGGCGACGGCGAAAAACAGAGTGGACAAAAGGTTGTGGATTGTCGCGCCAGCCCAGATCTCTTTAGAGAGTAGGGTTTTGATATCGAGCTTTAAGCCGATAGTAAATAGAAGCAGCGTGACACCAAGGTCAGCTAAAGTAATGATGGTGTCATTGGTTTCAAAGCCAAAGGCAAAAAGCCCAAAGCCTGCAACCAAAAAACCAACTAATGGGGGAAGGTGACACTTTAAAGCAATAAATCCTGCGATAAACGCAGTGGATATTAATATAAGTTCCATAACTTGTTGTTGTAGTTCCCTAGCTTAAAAAAACGGGCCGTGTT